>NZ_FNFO01000009.1 GCF_900100765.1 Catalinimonas alkaloidigena
GGGTACAAAACGCCGGTCTGGCAGCGCTTCAACAGCGAGGACATGATCGAATTGCGGTCTGACGGGCGGACGTCTCTCAGCCTGACCTATAATTTCTGACTTACAAAAAAGGCCTGCGCGAGCGCGCAGGCCTTTCAAAAGTGTTTCTTCCTAAAGGCTTAGTCGGCCTGAAACTTCAGGTACGATACGCCCAACGGCGAGAGCGTGAGCGACAGCGAGTGCGGGCGGCCATGCTTGTTGATGGCTTCCGTATGAATGGGGTAGGGGTTATTGACTCCGCTGCCCCCGTAATCGTGGTTATCGCTGTTCAGAAGCTCCGTCCAGGTACCGGCTTCGGGCGAGCCGAGGCGGTAGTTATCGCGCGGAACGGGCGTGAAGTTGCACACCACCATGATCTTCTCCGCACCATCCTTACTCTTCCGCAGGAAGGCGATCACGCTGTTGTTGTGATCGGAAATATCGACCCACTCGAATCCGGACGGATCGAACGGAAGTTCGTACAACGCCTTCTCCTGCTGGTAGACTTTGTTGACGTCTTTCAGCCAGTTCCGCAACCCCTTATGGTTGTCGTACTCCAAAAGGTGCCAGTTGAGGGTACCGTCGTGGTTCCACTCGCTCGTATCGCCAAACTCAGCGCCCATAAAGAGCAGCTTGGTGCCGGGGTGGCCGTACATGTAGCCGTACAGATTGCGCAGGTTCGCGAACTTCTGCCAGTCGTCGCCGGGCATTTTGTAGATGAGCGGCTGTTTGCCGTACACCACTTCGTCGTGCGACAGGGGAAGCATAAAATTCTCTGAGAAGCCATACACCGTGCTGAACGTAATCGTGTTGTGGTGATGGCTCCGGTTGATGGGATCTTCCTTGAAATACGACAGCGTATCGTGCATCCAGCCCATCATCCACTTCATGCCGAACCCAAGGCCACCGTTGTAGGTCGGGTGCGAAACTCCCGCGTAAGCGGTCGATTCCTCGGCGATGGTGTGCACACTGGGGAAATTCTCGTACACGGCAACGTTGAACTCCTGCAGGAACTGAATGGCCTCCAGGTTTTCGCGTCCGCCGTATTTGTTCGGAATCCACTCGCCTTCTTTGCGCGAGTAGTCGCGGTACAGCATCGACGCCACCGCATCGACCCGCAGGCCATCGGCGTGGTACTTGTCCAGCCAGAACAAGGCGTTGGAGATCAGGAAAGCTTTGACCTCGTTGCGTCCGTAGTTGAAGATGGCGCTGTTCCAGTCGGGGTGGTAGCCCTCACGTGGGTCGGCGTGCTCGAACAGGTGTGTGCCGTCGAAATAAATCGGGCCGTGCAGGTCGGTCGGGAAGTGCGACGGAACCCAGTCGAGAATCACGCCGATGCCTTCCTTGTGCAGGGCATCCACAAGGTACATAAAATCCTGGGGCGTGCCGTAGCGGCTCGAAACGGCGTAGTAGCCCGTTACCTGATACCCCCACGAGCCGTGGAACGGGTGCTCCATGATGGGCATAAACTCCACGTGGGTGAAGCCCATTTCCTTCAGGTAGGCCGGGAGTTGCGCAGCCAGTTCGCGGTAGCTGAGCGAGCGGAAGCCCTCTTCCGGAACGCGTTTCCACGAGCCCAGGTGCATTTCGTAAACGGACATCGGTTGAGACTGCCCGGCGCGCGCGTCGCGCTCCTGCATCCACGCCTGGTCGTTCCAGTCGTAGGCCATGTCCCAGACGATGGACGCCGTGCCCGGCGGAATCTCACGCCAGAAGGCATACGGATCGGTTTTGTCGACCGTATAGCCGTTGTATTTCGACGCAATGTGGTACTTGTAAAGCGAGCCGTGCTGCACTTCGGGAATAAAGACTTCCCAGATGCCGGAATCGTCGTCCTGACGACCGCCCATCGGGTGGGCACCGGCGTCCCAGTTGTTGAAATCCCCGATCACAGAAACGTAGTGCGCGTTGGGTGCCCACACGGCGAAGTAAGTCCCTTTCACACCGTTGTGCTCCATAATGTGCGCCCCCAGCTTTTCGTAGAGCTTGAAGTGTCGCCCTTCCCGGAACAGGTGGATGTCCATGTCGGTCAGCAGCGAAAGATCGTACTGCGCCGGCGCGTGCGTCACCTCGTGGGTCGGTGCCCCGGTCGGGACTTCCGTGACGTTTTCGGGTTTGGCTGGGGTAGCATGGGTATCGGCTCCGCTTTCGAGAGAAATGTCGGTTGATGAATTCATAGCGTTTTTGTCTTCCTCCTGAGAAACCGATGCTGAAGTTGAGGTCGCCTTTGGCGCTTTTTTCGCCTTGGTCGCCGACTTTTTTGCCGCAGGCTTGGCCGAAGTTGCCGCAGCCGCAGAGGCCCCTTGTTTGGCCGGTGTGGCGCTGGCCTTTGCCTTTTTTGCAGCCGGTTTGGCGGCTACCGGTTTAGTGGCCTTGGGCGCTTCGACTGCCTTGGATTCCGCTGCGGGTGCCTTTTGGGCCGGAGCCTTGGGCTTGGGGGCCGCCTTCTTGACCGGTGCTGCCGCAGCTTCCGTTTTGGCCGGAGCAGGTTCGGCCTTGGCCGACGGAGCCGAAGCCTTGGCTTTGGTGCTCGTCGGTTTGGCTTGGGCGGACGCCGATTGGGTAGCGGCCTTGGTAGCGGCCGGTTTTTTGTCGGGCGTCAGCTTGGGTTTAACTTCCTTTGCAACTTTCTTAGAATCAGGTTTCTTATCAGGCATAAGTTAAAGTCTTCTTTTCTGTAACTACGAGGAGAGACTACTCTTCGTTTTTCGAATCTTCCAGCAGCTTCCGAATGCCACGCAGCGGAATGCCCACCCAGTTGGGGCGGTTGTTCAGTTCGTAGCCCAGTTCGTAAACCGCTTTTTCCAGAAGGAAAATCTGCAGCAGCAGATTGAGATCGTCCTTGTCTTCGGGAATGAAGTCGTAGCCCTGCACGGCCTTCAGGTAACGGCGCATGAAGAAGCCGCTGATGTAATGGTACCACTGTTCGGCCCAGGGCTCGAACTCCGACTGGTTGGCGCTCTCCTGCTGGAACAGCGCGTTGTAGGCGGCATAGTGGAACGAGCGAATCATGCCGGCCACGTCGCGCAGCGGGGAGCGCTTCAGGCGGCGTTCCGAGAACGACCGGGCAGGTTCGCCTTCGAAGTCGATGATGACGAAATCTTTCCCCGTAAACAGCACCTGCCCCAGGTGGTAGTCGCCGTGGTTGCGGATTTTCATCGCTTCGAACTTATGGCTGTAGATGCGCTTCATGGTGGCCAGGGCTTCTTCGCGCGTGGCCAACACCGCCTTGGCATCGTCTACCCAGGCTTCGGGCAACTTGGAAAGCTGCTTCTTCAGGCTGGCATAGTTGTTCTTCACCAGACCTTGCAGCGACGAGTAGAGCGACCGCTGGTAGTGGAGCGAGAAAGCATCCGGCTCGAAACCCTCGTCTTTCGGACGCGAGGCCAGCGCGATGTGCATTTCGGCCGTGCGTTGGGCCAGCAGACCCACCCGCTCCACATAAGCGCCGCCGATGATGTTTTTCAGCACTTCGGGCATCTCCTCGAACGAGGCGGGCTCGGTCAGGCTGCCGATCAGCGGCGGAACTTTGGTTTTTTCACTGACGGCGATCACACGTTCGAAATAGCGCCGCAGCGAATCGTTGAAGTACGTCCAGGCATCGCCCTGATTCGACGCCAGTTCCTGCATCATCGCCAGCACGATGGCGGCTTTACCGCGTTGTAACTCAGCTGAGCCGAGGAACTTCGGCGTGTTGGGGAAGCCCGCCTTTTCGGTCAGGAACCGCGTAATTTCCAGGTCGGGGTTGATCGTATGGTCCAGCTTGCGGTAGATCTTCAGGAAGTACTTGTCCTGATAGATAATGGACGTATTGCTCTGTTCGGCACTCAGGACCCGCGAGCGCGCCATGCCGACGGCTTCGTTGCGGCCCACTTGCTTGGCCGCACTGAACACCAGCTCACTGCCATCCAGTTTAACCCGCCGCCGCTTGGTCAGCCCTTTGAACAGGTACTGCCGGAAGGCTTCGTCGTAAACCCCGTCGTACAACATGGTGTTGAAACCTCGGACCGCAATCGGCGCGATCAGCGCCTGAGGCGACTGTTCCTGCAACTGCTCCACCCGGCTCTCGTTCGCAGCGACCGACAGCGGAAGCTGGTAAAGTTCGGGCAGCCCTTCGTTGTAGGTGACTTCGAGGATGGCCAGCGCCATCTGCTCGCCCTTGTCGCCCATGGGCAGCAGTTCGAGGATGTCCATCTTCTGTACGACGCGAGCTTTGCCCCCGAACCAACGGCAACGGAACAGGTAGGTCGGCAGAATCTCTTCCACCAGCACACGACGGCTTCCTTCGTCAAAAATGGTTTCCCAGCGGTCCAGCTCCAGCATCGGTTCCGCTCCCAGCGATTCGGCTTCTAGGCCGGCCCGCTCGGTTTTCAGTTGGAACCAGAAATAGCCGAAAGGAGCCAGCGTCAGCGGGTATTGGTCGCGGGTGATGTAAGGGAACTTGTTTTTGCTGAAGATCTCGTGCGGCACGTAGCCCTTGAACTCCGGAATGTCGAGGTCTACCGCTTCGGCAAAGCGCGAAAGGTTGACGACCACCAGAATGGCTTCATCTTCGTAACAGCGGACAAAGGCCAGCACCTTGGCGTTGCTGGTTTGCAAGAAGCGAATGTCGCCCCGCCCGAAGGCCACGTGGCGTTTCCGCATCTCGATGCTGCGCTTCATCCACCAAAACAGCGAGTTCTGATTGCGCTGCTGGTTTTCGACGTTGACCGACTCGTACTGGTATTCCGGGTCGAGAATTACCGGCAGGTACAACTGCTGCGGATTGGCGTCCGAAAAACCGGCGTTGCGGTCGGCGTTCCACTGCATTGGCGTCCGTACGCCGTCGCGGTCACCCAGGTAATAGTTGTCGCCCATCCCAATTTCGTCGCCGTAATACAACACCGGCGTGCCGGGCAGTGAGAAGAGCAGCACGTTCATCAGCTCGATCTTCCGCCGGTCGTTTTCCAGCAGCGGAGCCAGGCGGTGGCGGATGCCCAGGTTGATGCGGGCCATCGGGTCGCGGACGTACACCTTGTACATGTAGTCGCGTTCCTCGTCGGTCACCATTTCCAGCGTCAGTTCGTCGTGGTTGCGCAGGAACATGGCCCACTGGCAATTGGACGGGATGTCGGGCGTCTGTTCCATGATGTCGATGATGGGGTGCCGGTCCTCCATTTTCACCGCCATGAACAGCCGTGGCATGATCGGGAAGTGGAAGTTCATGTGGCACTCGTCGCCATCACCGAAGTACGAGGCGGCCTGTTCGGGCCACATGTTGGCTTCGGCCAGGAACATCTTGTCGTCGTATTTCGAATCCAGGTGCGCCCGCAGCTTCTTCAGAAAGTCGTGGGTTTCGGGCAGGTTTTCGCAGTTGGTATTTTCCCGCTCGAACAGGTACGGAATGGCGTCGAGCCGGAATCCGTCCACGCCCATGTCGGCCCAGTAATCGATCATCTTGAATACCTCCTGCTGTACGCGGGGGCTATCGAAGTTCAGGTCGGGCTGGTGGCTGTAGAACCGGTGCCAGTAGTAGGCCTTCGCCACGGGGTCCCACGTCCAGTTCGACGCCTCAAAATCCTGGAAGATGATGCGCGTGTCTTTGTACTTGTGGGGATCGTCGCTCCAGACGTAGTAGTCGCGGTAGGGCGAGCCGGGTTTGGCTTCGCGTGCCCGCTGAAACCACGGATGGCGGTCGGACGTGTGGTTGATGACCAGTTCCGTAATCACTTTCAGGCCCCGTGCGTGCGCTTCTTTCAGGAAGTTCTTGAAGTCGCGGATCGTCCCGTACGATGGGTTGATGCTGTAATAGTCGGCGATGTCGTAACCGTCGTCGCGCAGGGGAGAAGGATAGAAGGGCAAGAGCCAGATGGCCGTGACGCCCAGGTTCTGCAGGTAATCGAGTTTTTGCATCAGTCCTTTGAAATCGCCGATGCCGTCACCGTTGCTATCCTTAAAAGCTTTGATGTGAAGTTCGTAGATAATGGCGTCTTTGTACCAAAGAAGATTCGCGTCCTTCTTCTCTTTGCGCGCTTTGCTCATATACGGGAGGAAAGTTAAAGTCGGGTTAGGTTAGTTTCTTACGGGGAAGTGGGGCATTAGGGTTTATACGCTGGGTTCCCACCCCGGCGCATATTGGCGCGACCAATACTTCATGGCCTCCATGTCGCCCTGGATGTGGCCGGTTTTCGGATTGCACGACAGCGACCGCCCCACAAACTGCGAGATGTTGCCCAGATGGCACAGCAGCGTGGAAATGTGCGCGTCGGCAATGGGGGAGTGGAGGGCCTGCCCGGACCGAATGCCGTCGAAAAAGTTGTTCATGTGGAAGATGTCGAGTGCGCCTTCGCCCAACGTATTGGTGGTGGCGCTTTCGGCTTTTTCCAGCACTTCTTTGATCAGCTTGCCGTCCATGTCGTACGCCCAGTAGCCGTTGCGGTCTAGCATCACGGTGCCCTCGGAGCCGTGGATGGTGGCGCCGCGCCCCCGGTCGTAGAAGTTGAACGGATTGCAGCTTTTGCCCTCCCAGGTAATCATTTTATTGTCGGGAAATTCGTAGCTCACCACCTGCGTGTCAGGAAATTCCCAATCGTCGCCTTGGTAATGATAGCGCCCGCCCGACGCACTGACCTTGGTGGGGTAGTCCACCCCCAGGGCCCAGCGGCACACGTCGATTTCGTGCGTGCCGTTGTTGTGGATTTCGCCGGTGCCCCAGTTTTTAAACCAGTGCCAGTTGTAATGCACCACGTTGTCGCGGTAAGCTTCGCGCGGCGCCGGTCCCTGCCACAGTTCCCAGTCGAGCCAGGCCGGTGGCGCCACCTCGTTGCCGTTGCCGATGGGCTTACGGTTGTTGCTGTACCAGGCCTTGCCGAAATAAGGTGTGCCGATGATGCCCTCCCGGATGTCTTTAACGGCCTGGATGGACGTCGGCGCGGAACGTTGCTGGTTGCCCATCTGAATGAGCTTGCCGTAACGCTTTTGCGCTTCCACCAGCATTTCGCCTTCGCGCGGGTTGTGGCTGCACGGCTTTTCGACGTAGACGTGTTTTCCGGCCTGTACGCCCATCAGCGCCATCGGTGCGTGCCAGTGCTCGGGCGTGGCGATCGTGATGGCATCGAGGTTTTTCTGGTCCAGCAGACGGCGGATGTCTTTTTCGCCTTTCGGCGTTTTGCCGGTTTTCTGCTTCACTTCGGTCAGCGTCGATTCCAGCACTTTGCTATCCACATCGCAGATGTATGCGACTTCCGCATTGTTGCCTTTCGAGATGGCCGTGATGTGGGCCTTGCCCCGGTTGTTGGTGCCGATTACAGCCAGGTGGATGCGGTCGTTGGCACCCAGAATGCGACGGTAGCTCTGCGGACTGGCAGCGAACGCCGACCCGAACGTACTTGCGCCGAGGGCATTCACGCCGAGCGCCAGACCGGCGGTGCCCACAACCGATTTTTTGAGAAATTCCCTCCGATGGTGGCTCATGTGTGGTGGTGATGATGGGGTTTAACGTGGCATATAATTTTCGAGGCGGAACACGTGGACCGGCATGCCGTAGGGGTGTAGCTCCACATAGTTCCATTCGTTGAACCAATTGTAGTGCGCTTCCGTGAGCAGATCGTGGGCCACGTAGCCGGTGTGCGGCGCGATGCCCAGGTCCCAGACCGGCACCCGAACCCAGCCGGATTGCATGTTGTGCGGGTCGAGGTTTACGACCACGACGATGATGTTGCCCGTCCGCTCGTCGCGCTTGCCGTAGCAGAGAATCGCTTCGTTGGCACAATCGCCGAAGTGGATGTTCCAGGTCGACTGCAAGGCCGGGTTCTCTTTCCGAATCCAGTTGATCTTCGTGATGACGTCACGGATCTTGGTGTACTGATCCCAGTCCCAGTGCTTGACCTCGTATTTCTCAGAATTGAGGTACTCTTCCTTGCCGTGGGCCACGGGCGTGTTGATGCCGAATTCGTAGACAGGACCGTAGAGGCCGTAGTTCGACGACATGGTGGCCGCCATCACCACGCGGGTGATAAATGCCGGTTCGCCGCCTTGTTGCAGCGACCCGGGCAGGATGTCGGGCGTGTTGGGCCAGAAGTTGGGGCGGAAGTACTCGCGCATGTCAGTGCGCGTCAATTCCGTCATGTACTGCTTCAGTTCCCACGCCGAATTGCGCCAGGTAAAATACGTATACGATTGCGTATAGCCAATTTTCGCGAGCCGTTCCATCACCCGGGGACGCGTGAAGGCTTCTGCCAGAAAGATGGTTTCCGGGTGCTCTTTGCGGATCTCGCCGATGCACCACTCCCAGAAGTAGAACGACTTGGTGTGCGGATTATCGACCCGGAAAACCGTCACCCCACGCTCAATCCAGTGATCGAACACGCTCTTGAGTTCCAGCCAGAGGGCCTGCCAGTCTTCGGTTTCGAAGTTGATGGGCAGAACGTCCTGGTATTTCTTGGGCGGGTTTTCGGCATACTGCACGGTGCCGTCGGGCCGCCATTTGAACCACTGCGGATGCTCTTGTACGTACGGGTGATCGGGCGAGCACTGAAACGCGATGTCGAGCGCGATGTCGATGCCCTGTTCTTTGGCTTGATTGACCAGGTGCACGAAGTCCTCTTCCGTACCCAGCTCTTCGGCGATGGCCTTGTGTCCGCCTTTCGGAGAGCCGATGGCCCACGGCGAGCCCGGTTCGCCCGGCTCCGAGGTGGTGCTGTTGTTTTTTCCTTTCCGGAACTGGTACCCGATGGGGTGGATGGGCGGGAAATAGAGCACATCGAAGCCCATTTGTGCGATGCGGGGCAAGAGGCGTTCACAATCTTTGAACGTACCGTGCTGGCCGGGTTCGGATGCCGCAGAACGCGGGAAAAACTCGTACCAGGTGGAAAATAGCGCTTTTTTGTGCTCCACTTCCACCTGCACGTAGGGTTCGTAGTACGAAGCGTTTTCTTTGTCGACCTCGGACAGAAGCATGGCTTGCGAAACCGTCTGGCTGAGGGCTTCGGCCACGGCGGCCGCCAGGTTCCCGTCCTGTCCTTTTTCGCGGAGGATGTGAGCCGAGAGGTAAAGTTGTTCGCGCTGCGCATCCGACACGTTGGCGGCTTTTTCCATCATTTCGGCGCCGATCAGCAACTCTACCGCGATGTTCTGGTTGTCTTCAAATTTCTTTTTCAACCCCTTCTGCCACGTGGTGTAGTGGTCGATCCACCCCTGAACGGTGAATTCCCACAGGCCTTCGCGGTCAGGGGCGAAGGAGCCTTCCCAGCGGTCGTTGGCAACGAAGTGCATCGGGGCTTCCTGCCAGGTGGCTTCGCCGACGGCCCGGAACAGCAACGCTGCGTTGACGGAATCGTGACCGTCGCCAAAGACATCAGCCGAGACGTGGACGCTCTCGTCTACCACGCGTTTGAGCGGATAACGCCCGCAGGAAATCAGGGGCTTGACGTGTTCGATGACAACACGGCGCTTGCCTTTGATGGATTGCAAAGAAGAAAGAGCGCTTTTGTTTTGGGTTTCAGGTTCTAGGTTGATCATTCACAAAGAAATTGTGCGAGAAGATTGGACTCACAGGGCAGGCGGCGCGCCGTTGCCTGCGGAACTCGTCCACGGCTCGGCGGCATAACGCACGGGCAAAAGGTACACAAAGTTTATCTGCCGTTGCCGCAACCCCCTTCACTCTATTGTACTAGCCCTTAAATCAAAGAGTTACAGCAATTATACGGATAGTTGCTCTTTTCCTTCAGCGCTGTGCCGCCCGGCGTGTAGTGCCTGAGGCCTCAGGTACCCCATCTATAACAAATGGTACTGGTGCTTCGCTTTTGGGATAATAACAAGCACCCCTTGGGTCCTATTCAAAATTAGACATTTGGAATTAGTATGCGTCTAATTCGCCGAAAAGGGCACCTCAAGCGGTGGGTGTATATTAATATTTTGACAAAATATGTTCACATTATATTACATACGATATTTTTTACCATCTTTGCAATTGGAACATTAATTTTCGATCCTCCGTATAGAAAGCGAATCGTACTGTATAGTACTTTTCCTCCATGAAGTGATGAAGCGAGGCAGAGATTATACAGTAGTGAGAATACCATAAACGATAGTATTATTCTATTCTAAGCATAGATTGTGATGACAAACGACTACAAAAAGTACGTAAAGTGGACATGGTTCCTGCCAATGCTTCTTACATGTCAGCTTTACTCCCATGCCGCTAACGCCGCAGGCTTCCGCTGGACGGGCAGCGCGAACGACAATTATTGGGGCTCGTACTTGAACTGGGAGCCCAACGGAGTGCCGGGCGCAAGCGATACGGCCATCTTCGACAACGGTGCTACACAGCTGGTATACCTGGCCGCCAACGATACCATCGGTGGCCTGGCGTTGCGCTACGGTACCCGCCTGAACCTGACGCGTCGGAACGGTGCCGTCAGCGATCCTATTATGTTGGTCATCCAAGGTTTCCCGGGCGCGACGGCCCTTACGGTCGACGCTACTTCCATTCTGGACATTCGCTCTGAAACCGGAACGCCTTCCAAAGCCATGTACCTGAAGTTGGACAATGGCGCTACCGGCCTGATCAACGGCCGTGTGGTGGCCGGCGGCGTGAACGGAAGCGGACTGGGCCTGGTGAAACTCCTCGTCACCAACCGTCAGGCGCTGGTGTTTGCCGACGGCGCGGTGTTCCAGACCCGGAACCTGGAAGGCAGTCCGTTCAACACGGTCGGCGAAATCAACACGGTGCTCTTCCGTAACGGCTCGACGTACATTCAGCAGTCAGGCGAGACTCCGTTCGGCTTCAGCGACCGCACCAAGTCGAAAGTGGTTTTCGAAGCGGAAGCGCTTTACCGCTACCGCATGGCCGGTGCTGCGCCCGATCTGGCGGGACGCAAGTACCCCAACCTGATTTTCGACGGTGGCGTAAGCGTATCGATCTCCAACGGGGTGAGTGGTTTCCCCAGCGTAACTATGACCGACCTGATCGTGCAGGGTAACGCTACACTGAACGTTAGCTTTACCACGTCCAAAACTAACTTTATCGTCAACGGCGACCTGATCGTGAGAGCGGGTTCCAGCCTGACGTTCGGTGCGGTGACGCCTTCGCTGGCGCCTTACATCCGCATGCAAGCGCTTTCGCCCAAAAGCATCCTGGCCATCGGAACCCTGTTCATCGCGCCGAGCGCCGAGTTGCAACTGGCCAATGGTAACGTCACGCTGGACCGGGACCTGAGCATTGCCGGGAAATTCAACCTGAGCTCGAACCTTTACCTGAACGGGTACAGCCTGACGCTGAACCAGGAAGTGGTCCGGTCGCTGACCAGCAACAAATACATCATTACCAACAACGGTGGCAAAGTGATTCAGACCTTGGCGAATGCTACGCAGCCGGTTGCCGTTCCCATCGGAACCGAGAATGCGTACATGCCGGTTAACCTCGAGTGTACCAACTGTATTTCCAACAGCCAGTTTGCCTTTTCGGTAAACGACGGGTTGACCAAGAGCCCCAACGGTTCGGGCGCACCGGTCACGACGTCGGCGGTGTTGGGAACCTGGACAATCGACCCACCGAACGATCCCGGCGTGCAAACCGCCGACATCACGTTCTTCTGGCCGAACACCCGACAAGTGGATGAAAACGGCGATCCGGTGTCGAATCCCAACAATCTGGTACAGCCCATCTTCGCGCAGGCTTCGGCTACTGAATGGACGGTCGATCCCGACGCCGTTGGCGATGCGTTCCTGAATACGCCTTACTATTACTACACGCTGAACGAGTTCCCTTTCGGAACCAACGCCCCTTACGTCTTTAGCTTCGTCGATGCGCTGAACAACCCGCTGCCGGTAACGCTTCTGTCGTTCGAAGGCCGCACGGAAGGACGCATCGCCATGCTGAACTGGGTAACGGCGATGGAAGAAAACAACGACCGGTTCGAAGTTGAGAAGTCGCTGGACGGACGGAACTTCGAAGTGCTCGACGTAGTCAAAGGCATGGGCACCACGACGGCCCGGCAGGAGTATCAGTTCGTAGACGATGGCTTCCGTCGTGAGGCGTATTACCGTCTGCGGCAGGTCGACTTCGACGGCGGCTTTGCTTACAGCCCGGTGATTTACGTCAGCACCCGCAACCTGCCTGGCTTTGAGGTCTACCCGAACCCCTTGCAGCGCGGACAGCGCCTGAGCATCGAACTCAACGACCGTTCTACTACCGCCTCGGCCCTGTCGCTCTCGCTGGTGTCGGCCCGTGGCCAGGTCTTGTACCAGGCAACCGGCGATTTGGACGCACAAGTGCAGGGACTCAACGAACAATTGACAAACGCACCTAACGGCTTGTACCTGATCCGCATCAATGCCCTGGAAGGACAGCGGACCATCCGTCTGATCAAGCAGTAGGACATTTCGAATACCATTCAAAAAAGCTCCTGAGCAATTCGGGAGCTTTTTTTGATAATAACATTACGTCAACAGTAAATTATCTCTTTTGAGGTGCTTTTTGGAGATTCTATAGCACGATAGCTATGCTGTCGTTGATTATGCCACTTTTTTGTACGATCTTGGGGCGGTATGTGACTTGACTATGGAGTTGCATAGATGTAAGCCTTCCTTATTTTATTACCTAACTCGGCTAGCTTATGCGAAATTGTTCCTCTCTTCTTTCGCGTCCTTTTTTCCTTCTTCTCTTCGCATTTTCTTACACGCTTCAGGCTCAGAACGATGGAGATTTCCGGTCTGTGCAAAACGGCAGTTGGAACGACAGTAACACCTGGCAAGTGTATACCGGCGGCGCATGGACCGCGACTACCAACATCCCTGACAATGCTCGCGTTTACGTTCGCCATCAGGTAACCAAAGATATTTCCGTTGATACAAAAGGCATCTTCATTCAAGGAGGGGCAACGCTGACCCTCAACCAGCCGACCGTGGTCAGGGGCGATAGTCTGGTGGTGGAGAACAACGGGGTGTTGCAGATGAATGAATTGCTGACCATCAGTAGCAACAGTGTCTTTCAAGCGAAGAGCGGGGGAATTGTCCGGCTGAACTACAACTTTGCCGACGCTACGCCTTCGAGCACCATTTGGCGGGGCGAAGAAGATTTTCAGCCGGGATCGCTCGTAGAAGTTCAACAATGGAATTATGCACGGACGCTTTTTGCCAGCGACGATGACATGTCGCAGAATTCCGGCTACATTTTTGGACACCTGACGCTCAGTGCCACCAACGTGACGAGTGGCTGGACCGTTTTTCCGTTCGGGCCCCTGGCCGTGACGGCCAACCGGTTCGAAATCAAGACGCAGGGCGCTAAAGTGACGCTGAAAGGCGACAACAAGTTTTTGGAGTTTGGCGGTGACTTCATTTCCAGCGCGCAGTCGCTAGACTTTACAAGCCTGGAGTCAGGCACTGCCACCGTTCAGATCAAAGGAAGCTTGCAGGTGCCTTCGGGAACTACCCGCCTGACTTCGGTCGCCAACACAGGGAACCGGGTGATCAGAATAAATCTGGAAGGGGATATCCGGTTGAATGGTAACACATTACAGTCGGGCAGCGCCGCCGCTTCAGATAGCTCCGGCATTTATTTTACGCGGAACATCGACAGTGTAGAGACGACTCACCTGTTCACAGCTACGACGCAAAGCGCCATCAGTTTGAAGTTCTTCGTGCAAAGCAGCTCCAATGTTCTGTTGCAAAACGACGTGAACCTGGCTAACAACAACGCCCGCGTCGAAGTGATGGGCGGGGGAATTCTGGATTTCAATAACCACATCGTTACGGGTAGTGGGGTTTTTAAACTCAACGCCGGGGGAATTCTGAAGATTACGTCTCCGGATGGCATCAGCCGGAACGGAAAAATCGGCAATGTACAGACCTCCCCGCAGGATGTAAACCGCATATTTGATCAAAACTCTACCTTCTGGTATACCGGGACGACCAATCAGGTCACAGGCAACGGAGTCTACAATCCTAGTAACAGCTCTACGAAGAATCAGATCATCATCGATAACCCCACTACCGTTACGCTGAACAACAGGGTCAACCTGCGTGCCGGTGGGTTGTTAGAAATCCGTCAGGGAACCTTCGCCGAAACGACACAGTACGCGATGGGAGGCGGAGGAACTAACGGCGTAGGAAATGTGAGGATGTTTTCGGATGACTGCTTTTACGTAATTCCTCAGGTACCGAGCAGTAGCAGTACCACTTTGCCGGTACTTGACTTACTTCTGCTGCCCAAGGCGGAAGGTTCCGCAGAACTGACGGGTGGTACGCTGGTGCTGAACGGCGCAGGCTACCAGAAGTTGAAGGGAGGAAAAGACTATGGGAACATCGTCTTTGCCGGTTCAGGTATTAAAGAAATCAGTACTGCTACTCCGAATGTCTTTGGAACCGTTACCATTCAGGATAACGCTGAACTCAATTTGGGCGACAGAACACTCGGTGGTGCGGCAACGGGCTTGGTTATGCTGGATAATAGCCGACTGAGGACTTCAGGATCGGGCATAAGACCTAATATGGGGGGTGCGTATGACTTGTCGGGTAACAGCACCATTGTGTTTGCCGGCGATGACAGAACTCCGCAAACCATTCGAGGAAGTAGCGGTTCTCTTTCGCGTACCTACGTTAATATCGAAGTAACGGGAACGAGTGTGGCGCAAAACACGGCCCTTTTTGCCATTCAGAAATCTTTCGTTGTCAAGAAAGGGGCTACCTTCGGGATGTCAGATCTGGTAATCAGCGGTCCTGGTTCGTTTGCGGTTGAGGATAGCGCTCATCTGATATTCAGGCTGCCACTGCAAGCGGCTGGCGAAGCCAGCGGCCATATACAGGTGGAAGGATCTCGCACCTATGGTAGAGCCATTTACGAGTACTATGGCGCTGAAGGTGAACTTGGAACGGGGGTGGCAGTAGCGCAACAGTTAAAATTAAGAAATGGCAGCCTGCGGCTAAATCGCAATTTAACGGTTACTGATTCGCTGGTCATTGATCCGCTATTCTCTAGTTCGGGAACCCCGGTTCATCTCTACACCACCGGATCGGACTTCGATTACGTAGTTACGCTGGGCCCAGAAGCAATAATCGAAGGGGAAACGTCTAATGGCTATGTCTTAGGCAAGCTGGCGGTTTCGCGTCTGTCTACTGGCTTTGGCATTGTCGATATGGGCAGGGCAGGGGTAGAAATCAATGTCAATGGGGAGTTTAATCTAGGACAAATCACCCTGCTGCGTTCCACGGGCGAGGCGGTCGATACGACGGTGGCGGGCTTCCCGATAATTAATCGAACCTGGGAGATAAATTCAACCAATCCAATCCCTGCCGATGAGTCGCTCTCGTTTATTCTATATTATCTGGGGTCGGAGCAAGGTGATATTGACTACCCATCCGCCTATTGGGGCAATGGCGTTACTTGGACAGAGAAGTCAGAAAGTACCACGGTGTATGACTACATGTCTGGTAATCCCGGGCTGCTGGTAGAAGAAATCACCGACTTTGGGCTGTTCGCATTCGGCGAAAGCAACCTCCCGCTGCCGGTCGAACTCCTGACGTTCGAAGGAAAAGCCGAGGGGCGTCTGGCACACTTGACGTGGTCGACGCTGTCGGAAACCAACAACCAGGGCTTTGAAGTAGAGAAATCGGTCGATGGCCGGGAGTTCGAAACCATTGGGTTTGTGTCGGGCGCAAACAACTCCACCGTACAACAGGACTACCGCTTTACGGACGATGGCTTCCAGGGTGAGGCCTACTACCGCCTGCGGCAGGTCGACTTCGACGGTGGGTTCGAATACAGCACCATCGTACACCTGCAAAGCAGTCTGCTGAGCCTCAAAGCTTATCCGAACCCGTTGGAAGGCGCGGCTGAACTGAAGCTGGAAATCAACGGGCGTACCTACTCGGCAGAAGACGTGCAGGTGCAACTGGTGGGGGCCGACGGACGGGTGCTGTTCCAGGGAAGTGGTGAACTGTCGCAACTAACGCGCGACTTGAACCAGACGCTGCGGCAGACCGCCCGGGGTGTTTACTTCATCCGCCTGGAATCGCTGGAAGGCGCGGAGACGTTCCGACTTCTGAAACGATAAGACAAATAACAAGCAACGCGGCTTACGCGAAGGCTGTCATCCACTGGGTGACAGCCTTTTTTGTGCCTGTACCGGCGCAGAAGGGACATAAAAAAAGCCTGACGCTTCCGTCAGGCTTTTCGAATATCGTTATAAGGCAGGATTAGACCAGAATGCCTTTTTCTTTCATGGCTTTAACGACGGTTTCGCCGATGTCGGCCGGCGACTTCACTACGTAAATACCGCACTCCTGCATGATCTTCATTTTGGCTTCGGCGGTGTCGGCCGCGCCACCGATGATGGCACCTGCGTGGCCCATGCGGCGTCCGGGAGGGGCCGTCTGACCCGCAATGAACCCTACCACCGGCTTGGTGCCGTGATCGCGCACGTAATAGGCCGCTTCGGCTTCCATTGAGCCGCCGATCTCGCCGATCATCACGATGGCCTGGGTGTCGTCGTCTTCCATCAGCATTTGTACCGCCTGCTTGGTGGTCGTCCCGATCACCGGATCACCCCCGATGCCGATGCAGGTCGACTGGCCCAGTCCGGCTTTGGTAATCTGATCCACTGCTTCGTAGGTCAGTGTGCCGGAGCGCGACACAATTCCGATGGAGCCGGGGTTGTGAATGAAGCCGGGCATGATGCCCACTTTGGCCTCGCCGGGCGTGATGACGCCAGGGCAGTTCGGCCCTACCAGTACGACATCGCGTCCCTGCAGGTATTTTTTCGCCTCAATCATGTCGCGGGTCGGGATGCCCTCCGTAATGGCGATGATTACGCCGATGCCTGCGTCAGCGGCTTCCATAATGGCGTCCGCGGCAAAGGGAGGTGGCACAAAGATGACCGATACGTTGGCGCCGGTCTGGTCTACGGCTTCTTGTACCGTATTGAAAACCGGCCGGTCCAGGTGCGATTGTCCGCCTTTACCGGGCGTTACCCCACCGACCACGTTAGTGCCGTATTCGATCATTTGCCCGGCGTGGAACGTCCCTTCCGAGCCTGTAAATCCCTGGACAATCACCCGGGAATCTTTATTCACAAGTACACTCATATCAGAATTTTTTATGCTGCACAAAAATAGAAGTCATAGAGACTTATTTGTACTCAGGAGAAGTTTTTATCGGGAAAGATGTAACAAGGCCTCCGCACGGCCGCCTCGCTTACCCGTGGGTCAGGTAATAGATGCCCAGATAGGCCCCCGCTCCGGCCAGGTAACCGACCAAAGCCAGCAGGCTGATCTTTTTCAGGTACCACACGAAGTCGATCTTTTCCATGCCCATCACGGCGACCCCGGCCGCCGACCCGATGATCAGGATCGAGCCTCCGGTACCGGCGCAATACGCCAGAAATTCCCAGAGTTTGGCGTCGGTCGGGAACTGAATCAGGTCATACATACCCATGGCAGCGGCTACCAGCGGTACGTTGTCGATGATGGCCGACGCTACCCCGATGGACAAGACTATGGCGTCCAGGTTACCGATGGTATCGTTCATCCAGAGGGCGAGCCCTTCCAACACGTGCGTGGCTTGCAGCGCGCCGATGGCCGCCAGAATGCCGAAGAAGAAAAGCACACTGGCCGTGTCGATCTTTTCCAGCGCGTGGATGGCCGAATAGGGTTTTTTCTCTTCTTCGGTTTTATCGATGTGAATCAGTTCAGAGGTGATCCAGACCACCCCGAGCGACAGCAGCATGCCCATGTAAGGCGGCAGGTGCGTAAAGGTTTTGAAAATCGGCACGAACACCAGGCCCCCTACGCCGACGGCGAGCATGCGGCGGCTGCCCTTGAAGCGCTCCATGTCTTCGGCCTGCTTGTAATCGTACTCTGCACGTTCTACCTCGCCCTTCATCTGGAAGGAAAGGATCAGCAGCGGCACCAGCAGACAGACCATGCTGGGGATGATGAGTTGCAGAATAATGTTGCCCGTCGTGACTTGCCCTCCGATCCAGAGCATGGTGGTCGTCACGTCCCCAATGGGCGACCAGGCCCCCCCGGCATTGGCCGCGATGATCAGAATCCCCGCGAAAAAGCGCCTTTGCGAAGGGTTATGGACTAGTTTTCGCAACAGCGAGACCATCACGATGGAGGTGGTCAGGTTATCGAGGATAGCCGACATGAAAAAGGCCAGCAGCGACATGACCCAGATCAGCTTGCGCGAACTCCGGGTTTTGATGCGGTTGGTGATGACTTTGAAACCCTGGTGGATGTCGATCAGCTCGACGATCGTCATGGCGCCCATCAGAAAGAAGAGGATTTCGGCAATTTCCGAAAGGTGGTGTGCTAACTGCTCTCCTACGTATTCGCTGTAAATTTCGTGGTCGGTGATGCTTTGCCCGATCGAACTGGCCAACTCGCGAGCCTCTACCGAAAATTCTTTGAAGCCTTCGTACTCGAAAAAGTCCGCATTCGGCGTACCGAGAATGAAAACGGTCCAGAGCAATACGCCCGTCAACAGGGCAGGGGCAGCTTTGTTGATCTTTAGCGGATGCTCAAATACAATGGCAGCATACCCTAGGATGAAGACAATCACCATCAAGGTGTACATAAGCAGGAGAGATTTGGTATTGGAGAAATGATAAAATGAGAAAAATAACCGCGGGGCGGCATGCCGACGCCTCGCAGCGTAAATATAACAGCACAGGCGGCAATTCACATTATTTTTGTGGGATCAATATGTGTTAAACTGACGCATTGACCTGAAGCCGCTCTTTCCCCACAGACGAACGGCTCTTGGGCGGAGGGGCCTGACCTGCGCACCGGGCGGGGCGAGGCCGCGGCAGCCACCAAAAGCACCGTTTTCTGTACCTTTGGCCCTTATTGAACCGACGCCCTGTCGGTTTTTTTATCCTATGGAAGTACTGTACCGCACCGGCGTACGTCTTTACGGCACACTGATCCGACTCTCGGCCCGGGTAAAGCCCAAAGCCCGCCAGTGGGTGGAAGGACGTCGCGACTGGCAGGCTCGCCTGCAGGACGCGATGGCGGGCAGCGATGCACCGGTGGTCTGGTTTCATTGCGCCTCGCTGGGCGAGTTTGAGCAGGGGCGGCCGGTGATGGAAGCCTTTCGGGCGCGCTATCCGCAGTATCGCCTTGTGTTGACCTTCTTTTCGCCTTCGGGCTACGAAGTCCGGAAGAAGTATGCCGGTGCCGAGGTGGTGGCTTACCTGCCACTCGACAGCCCCGAAGCGTCGGCAGCGTTTCTGGAGCGGGTCCGGCCGCAACTGGCGTTCTTTGTGAAGTACGAGTTCTGGTACTATTACCTGCGGGAACTGCAATGGCGACAAATTCCGGTACTGTTGATTTCGGCGATTTTCCGGGAGGGTCAGGTCTTTTTCCGGCCCTGGGGGCGTTTCTACCGGCAGTTGCTCGCGCGGTTTACCCATCTGTTTGTGCAGGACGAAGCTTCCGCGCAGCTTCTGGCGTCCGTCGGCATTCGGCACGTTACCGTGGCGGGCGATACGCGCTTCGACCGGGTCCGGCAGATTGCGACGCAGGCGCGCGTCATTCCCGAGGCGGAGCAGTTTTGCCAGGGCGAACCGACGCTGGTGGTGGGCAGTAGCTGGCCCGCCGACCTGGAGGTGCTGTTGCCGTTTCTGCGCCAGTTTCCCGCTCCCCTGAAGGTGATCGTTGCGCCCCACGAAATTCACGAGGCTCAACTGAACCAGTGGCAGCAGGAAGCGGGCATATCCTCGGTGCGGTTTTCACAGGCAACGCCGACCACCCTGGCCGAGGCGCGTCTGTTGTGGATCGACAACGTCGGGATGCTCTCGTCGCTGTACCGCTACGGACATTTTGCCTGGATCGGCGGCGCATACGGCCAGGGGCTGCACAACACGCTGGAGGCGGCTACGTTCGGCATGCCGCTGTTTTTTGGCGACCGGAACTACCAGAAATTTCGCGAGGCCCGCGACTTGGTTGCCGCCGGGGTGGCTCATCCCGTAGCGGATGCAGAAACGTTGACGCGGCTGTTTACCGAACTGTACCACGACGAGGCCCGGCGCGCTACTTTGGCTGCGCAGAGTCGTCGCTACGTGGCCGAACAGGCGGGCGCTACCGAGAAAATTCTCACCTTTGTGGAGCAAACCAGCATCGCATGAACGGCAGGGTATTCCGATCGACCGGATCGTGGTACGAAATAGTAGACGAGCACGGGCAACGGCACCAGGGACGGTTGCGCGGCAAGCTCAAGCTGAAAGGCGTCAAAGTGACCAACCCCGTAGCCGTAGGCGATCGGGTGGTTTTTGAGCCGGAAAGCGAAGCGCAAACCGCCGAAGCCACCGTGGTGATTACGGACGTGTTGCCCCGCGACAACTACATTATCCGGAAATCGCCCCACAAAACGGCCCACGGCCATATTCTGGCCGCCAATCTCGATCAGGCGGTACTCATTGCCACCCTGACTTTGCCTCGTACGTCGCTGGGCTTTATCGACCGCTTTCTGGTCAGTGCCGAGGCGTTCCGCATTCCCGGTGTGCTGGTGTTCAACAAACAAGACCTGCTGGACGACGAGTCTCGTGCGTACATCACGGAGCTGGAGGACCTGTACGAAGCGCTCGGCTACCGGTGCCTGAAAACGTCGGCCGTCACCGGCGAAGGGCTGGAGGCACTACGCGCGCTGCTGACCGGCAAAACCAGCCTGATTTCCGGACATTCGGGCGTGGGCAAGTCGAGTCTGGTCAACGCGCTGGCACCCGACCTGAACCTGCGTACCCAGGCCGTGTCCACCTACGCCAACAAGGGCGTCCATACCACCACCTTTGCCGAAATGTTTACCCTGGCCGACGATACGTACCTGATCGACACGCCCGGCATCAAGGAACTGGGCATGATCGACACCGAACCCGAAGAGATTTCCCACTACTTTCCCGAAATGCGCGATCGGTTGGGCGATTGCAGGTTTCACAACTGTACGCATCAGCACGAACCGGGCTGCGCGGTGGTAGCGGCCGTGGAGGCGGGCGAGATTGCGCTGACCCGGTATTATAACTATCTGGGGATGATCTCGGAGGAAGACAATCGCCGATGATCACCTGCGACTGACAGATTAGAACCCCGAACTGAGCGATTCGAAAGTTTAAAAATTGCTTTTGCGTCCTGCAATCTGGAAATTAGCTTCTCATTCAACATCTCCTCTCGCCGGGAGCTGACAGACTCCCGAAAACAAGGTCGGCATTGGTCCTTCTGCTGCACACTCGAAGACCAGTACCGACCTTTGTTTATTTTCTCTCCTTACCCCTTTACCGCTGAATTTCGCTGACGGACGCCTGTGGCCGCCCGCCGTTTTTTTGTGCGCGGACCGCTGCCGTCCGAAGGCACGATGTCGGGTTTTTACAAAGGATTCTTTTTTGCCCCGCCTATCTTTGTTTCAATCGCTATGACGCTCCCCTGAGCCCATAACGATTGAGCAGCCCGGCTGTCGCTCACAGCAGGGGCACCGAATAAGGCGAGATGATGGCGGAAACATTTTCTGGCATCCGTGGTAAAAGATCCCCTGGTTCAACAAGCAGTTCCTCCCACATTCCCTTCCTCTCCCTCCATGCTTGTCCGGAGCCAACCCTCCAACCACCTCGCCTTACTCGGTGCCCCTTGACGGGCAATACTCTCCTTCACACGCTCCCAACCAATTTCTCTACTCCTATGTACACTTCTTTACGTTCCTCTTTTGTCCGACGTATGGCCATACTGTTGGCCGGCCTGGGGTTACTAACCAGCCCGGCTGCACAGGCCACGGTATTTTACGTAAACGCCGCCGCCACGGGTGCCAACACGGGGGCCAGCTGGACCGATGCGTACACGGACCTGCAAAGTGCCCTGAGCACGGCCATTAGCGGTGACCAGATTTGGGTAGCGGCGGGTGTCTACACACCTTCCGCCTTAATTGACCTGGACGACAGCGGCGGCTCCGACCCACGCGAAGCTACATTCCGGATTCCGACCGGCGTACGGGTGTACGGCGGGTTTGCCGGTGGCGAAGTAGCGGTAGAAGCACGCGACTGGACCACGCACCTGACCATTCTGAGTGGCGACCTCGACCACAACGATGTGGACCTGGACGGAAACGCAATTGCCGAAACCGTAGCGGATGTGGTGGGTAGTAACGCCTATCACGTCATCTTTACTAAAAACGTAGGCCCCGGGGCCTGGCTCGACGGCTGTGTGGTGACGGCCGGGCGTGCCGACATTGCGGGCCTCTCCACCAACAAAAACCGCGACGGCGGCGGGTGGTACAACGAAGCAAAAGAACCGGCAGCCAGCAGTAGCCCGACCATCCAGCACTGCCTCTTTCAGGGCAACTACGCCGAAGACGAAGGCGGTGCGCTGTACAACACGCCCGGACCGGGAGGCGCCACCGCCTCGCCCATGCTGCTCGACTGCACGTTCGAGGCCAATTATGCCGGTCGCCAGGGCGGTGCCATGGTGCTGGGTTCGTTTACAGCGGGGACCTACGAGGCCGACATCGACCACTGCCGGTTTATCGGCAACATTGCTTACCGTAGCGGCGGTGCGCTTTACCTGTTAGGCGATGCCTCCACACTCGACAGTTGCACCTTCGACGGCAATGCCACCACCATCGTCATGCCCGGTTCCACCTCGCCAGGTTCGGGCGGCGCGGTGAATCTGGTCGCCTCCAACGCAACATTTCAGCACTGCATGTTCCTGAACAACAGCGCCACAGGCACCCCGAACGGCGCTTACGAAGGGGGCGGGGGCGGTGCTGTCAACATTGTAGCGGGCAGCGTCAGCCAGCAGAGTGCGCCTTCATTCTTCAGTTGCGGTTTCTACGGCAACTACGCCGGTGGCAATACCAGCGGCTGGGGCGGGGCGGTCAAGCAACTGGTCGACGGAGGTGTGCTGATCTCTCAGTTCGTCAACTGCGTCTTTGCCGACAACAGTGCGCAGGAAGACGGCGGCGCGGTGGCCCTGTTCGCTCGTGACTTTGCGTATCCCGGCCCGTCGGATGCGGTGCTGGAGTCTACATTTACGAACTGCACCTTCGCCGGAAACCACGCCGATCGCAACGGCGGCGGCTACTTTACCAACCTGGTCTACGGCGACGTGTCGCTGCTCCAGGCCAAGATGGAAAACTGCATTCTGGCCAGCAACACGGCCACAACGTCGGGCGACGAATCGTACAACAACCTGAGCACCAACACGCGCGTGTCGTACAGCCTGATTCAGGGATATGGCGGCAGCGGGGGCGGCTGGAATACGCTGGCGGGTACGGACGACGGCAACAACCTCGATGCCCCCCCGCAATTTGTGAATGTTGCCCTGCCGCTGGGGGCCGATGGACTCCCCGCGACGTCGGACGACGGGCTGCGGCTGCAAATCGGTTCGGCGGCGCGCAATGCAGGCAACAATGCCGCGACAGGACTGTCGGGCGTTACGCTGGACTACATCGGTGCAACGCGCATCCAGAACGGCACGGTCGACCTGGGGGCATACGAACGCTTCTCGTTCATCATTCCCGGACTGAAACTCTACTGGTTGTACAACTGGAGACCCTACCTGCCCAACTGCCTCACGTGCCCGTGGGCTCTGCGGTTCAACACCCGAATCCTCTATGCACAGCAACTGCAGAGCCGCGAGAAAGGCGGGAAAACGGACGAAGGAACCGGGCTGGTGTGGGATGCGCCCGCGCAGTTGCAGGTCTACGACGACTACGCACTGGTGAAGGGAACGCTCGTGCATCCGGAAAACAAAGAGATTCGGTTCGACGTGTACCTGAAACTGATTAAGCCCCATACCTGGAAAGCGTGGCGAACCAAAGGACGGGGCTACAAGGCCGTGACCGACGAAGCCAAGAAAGCGGCGCGCGCGCATCACGAAGAATGGACCTACTGGATTCTGTCGAACGAAAGCAAACTGACCGGGCAGGGGGCATTAAAAGGAACCTTGTCGTTGGCCCATGCGCCCCGAAATGTCCGCACCGGATTTCAGTTAGGAGAGGGTGGCAACGCCTACGACGCGACGTTTGGACTGGGAGGCGATTTTACCTACAAGGGCAAACTGTATTACCAGCGGAAAAAGCTTTTGTTGAAGGGCACCGGCAGCCTGAACGTAGATGCCGAACTGTGTACAGAGCAGTGCGAACCTACGCGTGAGCAGGCCACCACGCGTCCGGCCACCACAACCGCTTCCGTCAGCTCGGCCGAGGCACCGTACAACATATATCCGGTCCCGGCGCGCGATCGGCTGGTGCTGGAACCGGCCGGCACCGCGTCCGGACGGCACGTCGTGCGACTGTACGACCTGCGGGGGCAACTGCTGCGCGAGAAAGCCGTGTCGGTCACCGAGGGCACACAGCATCTGGACCTGCAGGGCCTTGCGCCCGGTTTCTACCAACTCCAACTCGAAAAACCCGACGGTTCTTTCCACCGGTACAAGATCGTCGTTCAGTAACCGTTAGGCTGCTTTGTTGATGTTTGTGGTTTGAAAAAGGGAAGGCACGCGTGCCTTCCCTTTTTGTGGAAAGTCGCCGAGGAAGGAGCGTTAGTTCCGTGGCAAACCGGGCACCTGTTCCGGCTTGGCATTCTGCCACGTATACGGCGCTGCCTTTTGGGCGTCGGGCAGCACTTCGTCGAGCGTGGCGGCGTCGTACAGGCGGCCGTTGCGCATTACGTACTGCAGTGTGTTGCTGTGGCGGATGTTGTCCAGCGGATTTTCGTTCAGAATCACCAGGTCGGCCAGCTTTCCGACTTCGAGCGAACCCAGGTCATCGTCCAGCCCGATGGCTTCAGCCCCGAGGATCGTAGCCACTTTCAGCGCGTCGTGGGGCGACATGCCCCCGCTTTGCATCGACCACAGTTCCCAGTGGTACCCCAGCCCTTGCAACTGGCCGTGGCTGCCGATGCCCGCCAGCCCTCCGGCTTTCACCAGTTCGTTCATAAATTCGGCGTGGCGCTGGAAGATGTGCTCTTCGTCCATGAACCAGGCGCTGCGTCGCCGGGCTTTGGCGGCTAGTTCTTCGTACGGCGTGAAGCGCTGCAATTTCGGATCGTGGTACGGATCTTCGGTTTCGTAGTAGTAATTCTCGGCCCAGGGACCTCCGTACGACACCAGCAGTGTGGGCGTCACGGCCATCTGCGACTCGGCAATGGTTCTGATCACGTCCTGGTAAATCGGGTAGATCGGCAGGGTGTGTTCGTGACCGGGGTAGCCGTCCAGGAGTTGCGTCATGTCGAGTTTAAAGTCCAGACCGCCTTCCGTCGTCGGCATCAGGCCCAGCTCCTTCGCCGCCATAATGACCCACTGGCGCTGCTTGCGGTTCCCCACCAGATACATCTTGATCGTTTTGGTGTGGTAATAGTCGCTGTATTGCTTCAGCACTCGCTTGGTGTGGTCCAGGTCTTTCAGATTGTACATCCAGTAGCCGACACCAGGACCGGTCGAGTAAATCCGCGGACCGGGCATCAGGCCCGCTTCCACCATGTCGCCGTAGGTGAGCACGTCGGTCGTACCCGTTTGCGGATCACGTGTGGTCGTGACGCCATAGGCCAGGTTGGCCGCGTAGACCCACACCTGATTTTTGTGGATGCCCCAGGTCGGGCGCAGGTGGGCGTGGGTATCGACAAATCCGGGCAAGATCGTCTTGCCGCTCACGTCCAGTTCCTGAGTGCCGGCCGGCGGTTGCAACGAACCCGAAGGCCCCACCGCTTTGATGCGGTTGTTTTCGATCCAGAGGTCGCCTTTGGCGATGACCTCGTCGCCCTTCATCGTGATGAGGCGGGCGCCTTTCAGCAAGACGTTGCCCTGGGGAATGTCGCGTGCAAACGGCACCTTGATTTTGTATTCGTCGGCCGTGAATGCAGGGGCGTCTTTCTTGCCGTTGCGCTGGGTAGAATCCGTGCGGGCGGTGTCGGCCTTGGCGGCTTCCAGGCTATCGGCAAACGCTCTGCCCTCTGCCAGATCGTAGATGAAATGGCCGTTGCCGAGCGACCAGTGGATCTTCTCCCCGTTGCCCGACCAGGCCGGAAATTCGCCGCCCAGTTCGGTCAGCTTTTGGGCCGGAAAGGCCGATTTTTCGGGGTTGGCCACAGAAATGGTTGGCGTCTGGCCGTAGACCGGAATGGTCACCACGTAGATGTCGTTGTTGACCTGCGCGAGCGCCTGCTTGCCCGTGGGCGACAGCAGAATGACCGAGGCTTTGGAGGCTTGGTCTTCGTCGGCTTCCGGGTTTTCGGGCAGCATGTGGGCGTCGTCGGCCATGACCGAGGTGCCGTAGGTGGTGATGCCCTTGATCTTGAGGTGTTCTTTTTCGTCGGTGCCGTCCCAGCGAATCGACAGTAATCCCCGGTCGCCCTCGTTCAGGAAAATACGGTCGACGCCTTGGGTAAAATGCGGTGTTTCGCGGTCGCGGGCTTTGTCGATCCAGTGTACCTCGCCCCCCTTGCTCGCAATCCAGCAGAGGTCGTTGCCCAGATCCGGCACGCGTGGCCCGGCCGCGTCCTTATAATTCTGCGCCACGCCGCGGACAAAGACGATGCGATCTTGCGTATACGACCAGGCCGGTTGCATGTAAACACCGGGCTGCTGCGTGAGTTGCACGAGCTTGCCTTTGCCGTTCGCGTTCACTTTGTAGAGGTGACCGCCGTTTGTGTCGTTCCAGGTCGTAAACACAAGCGTTTTGCCGTCGGGCGACCAGGCCGGTTGCGCTTCGGTGAAATTGTGCGTTGTCAGTCGCCGGGGCGTTCCGTTCGGGAAGTCCATCACGTACAGGCGGTTCAGCGCCGTGAAGGCCAGTTGCGAACCGTCGGGCGAAGGCACCGCGTGGCGGATCTGCGTCGCCAGCATCTGCGTAGAGTCGCTGATCGGGAAGTTGAAGTCCAGGCGTGGTCCCATCGCCAGGTTCACATCGGCCTCGAACGGAATTTCGGTGGCCGTCGGATTCTGCACCGAGATCTTGTAAATCTTTCCCCCGTAGCTCACCACCAGAAACTGGCTGTCGGGAGTAAACGACATGCCGGGCAGCACGCCCAGCGGCGCAATCGATTCCTGTTCGTCGCGCTGCACGGGATAGGCCAGCCACCGTTCGTCGCCGCTTTGCAAATCGCGGATCAGCAGGCCGGTGTTGTCTTCAAAGCGCGTCCCGAACACCAGCCACTTGCCGTCGGGCGAGAGGGTGGGCGTGAAGGCCGAGCCGTAGCGAGACGAGATGCGCGCCGTCTTTCCGTTCTTCAGGTTATAGGTACCGATCTGGTACTGGGGCAGTTGGGCATTGTATTCCCAGGCTTTGCTCCGTTGCGAAAAGTAAAGAAGTTGCCCGTCGGGGCTGAAGGCCGGATCGATGGTTTTCAGGTTTTCCGGCTCTTTGATCAGCGCCGCCCCGGCTCCGCCGTCCTTGTGGTAGAGGTGCAGCTTGAGGTTCCGGCGTCCGCGGGCCGCCACGATGTATTCGCCATCCGGCGACCAGTCGGCCGAAGCGAAGTACTGATTCTCGTCCTCCGAAATCTGGCGCATTTTCTGCGTGGCCAGTTCCATCGTCCAGACGTTGTCGTTGCCGCTCGAATCGGAGATGAACACAATCGATTTCCCGTCGGGACTGTAACGGGGATGCACGTCGTAGGCGAGGCCCTGGGTGATGCGGGTGGCCTTGCCGCCCGCGATGGGCAGGGTGTAGAGATCGCCCATCAGGTCGAAAATGATCGCTTGCCCGTCGGGGCGCACGTCCAGCGACATCCACGTCACCTGATCGGTCGTGAACTGGACGGTACGGGTCGGTTCCAGCGGAAGCGATTTCTTTTTTTCTTTCGAAGAGGCCGCCGAATCGGCTTTTTGGGCATGGGCGAGGGGCACGACGGCCAACGTCATCATACCCGCGAGCGAACAGCCGAAGAAGCGGGTGTAAAAAAATTTCATAAGCACAAGTGAATGAAGTAAACGTAAATGTTTACCCAAATGCCCGAAAATCAAAACCCAAAAACTGCGAACGGAGAGAAATAGCGGGGAAAATGAAAAAACGCAGCGGAAGAATGGCTCCTCGCGCTGCGTTACTCTCTCCCATACCTATATTTTCAGACCAGCACCTTGATGCGTCGCGACAGCGATTCGGCCAAGGCGGCCGTGCGCGCTTGAATCTGCGCGATGTGTGCGGCGATGTCGTGGCGTTTGTGACTCGACTCCAGCAACTGCGGCCCCTGAGCCACCAGGTGTTGCAGGCCGGCGTCGTCGATCAGGTGCAACGTGGTTTTTTGTTTGTGGATGGCCGAACGCAGCGCTTTCATGTCTTCGTGGCGCAGGGCGGCGGCGTATTCGTCGGCAAATTCGCGCAACGACCGGCAGATCATCTCGGTCAGTTGCTGGCGGTAGCTTTCTTCCTGAGCGGTGGCTTCCAGCCGCGGGAAACGGTCGGGAATGGCCATGTCGAGGATGGCGGGGCGTGTCGACGAAGGGTACGACAGCGGCAGCTCGGGCTGCATGGCCAACTGGTAGGCGCGGTTGCGGCTGTGGCGACGAATGACCCGGTGCAACTCTTTGGGCTGAAACGGTTTGCCGATCAGGTCGGTAAAGCCGTACGTCTGGGTCCGCTCCGTGAGCTCGGAAGGCGTGGCGGCCGTGAGGGCCACGATGGGCGTTTTCGCCACCCGCTGGTCGGCCGAGTTGCGGATCAGCGACGTAGCCTGCCAGCCGTCCATCACTTCCATCTGCAAGTCCATCAGAATCAAGTCGTACGACGTAGCGTGAGCACGTTCTACGGCCACCGCGCCGTTGGGCGCAATGTCGAACGAAACGCCCCAGTTGCGCAGCATGTCGCCAGCTACCAGTTGGTTGACCTCGTTGTCTTCGACCAGCAGCACGCGGATGCCTTCCAGCGATTGCGACAGGGAAAGAGGACGTTCTTCGGGCAGGTTCTGGCCGATGCCGAACCGCAGCGAGAACGAGAATTCGGAGCCGAGCGACGGAGCGCTGTTCACATGAATGGCGCTGTTTTGCAGCTCGATGAGGCGTTTGGTAATGGCGAGGCCCAGGCCCGTACCGCCAAAGCGCCGGGTGGTAGAGCGATCGGCCTGCATGAACCGCTCGAAGATCTGCTGCTGCCGGTCTTCCGGAATGCCGATGCCGGTATCTTTCACCGAAAACTGAATGTGTACTTCGTCGGGTTGGAGCGACTCTAGCGCCGCGCGCACCGTGACGCTGCCTTCGGGCGTGAATTTCAGGGCGTTGCCCACCAGGTTGTTCAGGATCTGCGTCAGGCGGGTGGGATCTCCCTTCAGGACCGACGGCAGGTTTTTGTCGTAATGCACCAGCAGTTGCAGGCTCTTTTCCTCGGCACGCGGCAGAAACTGCTCGCGCAGGCCGGTCAGGATGGCTTTCAGGTCGAAGTCGATCTCCTCCAGTTTGATGTGTCCGGCCTCGATCTTGTTGAAATCCAGGATGTCGTTGATCAGTGCCAGCAGGTTATCGGCCGAAAACTTGAGGGTTTTCAGGCGGGCCTGCTGCTTGCCCGTGAGCCCCTCTTCCGCCAGCAGCAGGTTGGTGATGCCGATCACGCCGTTGAGCGGTGTGCGCAGCTCGTGGCTCATGGTCGAGAGGAACTGGTCTTTGGCCAGCACCGACCGCTCGGCCGCTTCCTTGGCCTGAATCAGCTCGGCGTGGGTGCGCTCGTCGTCGGTGATGTCGCGGACCTGCCACAGGCGGCCGTAAAGTTCGTTGTCGCGCTGTACCGGAATGCAGGCCATTTCGAGCAGACGACCGGCGTGGGTTTCGAGCCGTACTGCGTGTTGCGTCGGGGGCTCTTCCAGCACCTGGCGGATCGGCGAGTGGTCGGCCAGCAGGCGATGTTCTGCCTGGCGGATCAGGGCGGTGGCCGAGGCGCCGACGTAGTCTTTCTCGTCGCCGGGCAGTTCCCACATGCGTACGAACGTTTCGTTCAGCAGCACAATGCGGCCTTCTTCGTCTTCGGCAAGTACGCCCGCCCGCACGTGGCGCAGCAGCGTAGAGGTGCGCGACAGCGCCTTGTGCAGGTGCTGCTCGTGGCTCTTGCGTTCGTCCGAATTACGCGAAATGCTTTGTAGGCCCGTCAGGGAGCCGTTTTCGTCGCGGATGGCACGCAGCGTGGTGTCCATCCACTTGTACTGGCTGTCGCTGTAACGCACCCGGTACTCCAGGTGGACCGGCTCTTCGGGGTGGGTCAGCGCCCGCTCCAGTCCCTGGCAAAACAGCTCGAATTCTTCCGGATGGATGTAGCGCTGCGGGAAATGGCCCACCAGCGATTCGGCCGACTGCCCCAGCAGCTCTTGTGCCGACGGCGTCACGAAGGTGTAGCGCCCCTCGCTATCGTGCAGACCGATCACGTCGTGCGTGTTTTCAGAAATCAGGCGGAACAGGTGCTCGTGGTGCAGCAGGCGCTCCTGTACTTCGCGGAACGAGGTGATGTCTTGCGTAATGCCCAGAATCTGCGTCGGTTTGCCTTTCGGATCGCGGCGGAACACCATCTCCCGCGAACGCAGCCAGCGGTAGTTGCCGTCGCGGTGCCGTACGCGAAATTCGGTGGTGCGGATCTGGTTTTCTTCCAGTTCGCGCCACTCCTGGCGGCGGCTGGTGAAAGCGGGGAGGTCTTCCGGGTGGACGAGCGTGCTGAGGGGCAGGCCGCCCATGGCCTCCACTTCCGCATCAGTGTAGCCCACAAAATCGGTGAATTGCTTGCTGAGGTAGATGTTTCGCCCCAGCGACAGGTCGTAGACGTGCAGCATGTCGGGCGTGTTGTTCAGCACCGCCTCGATAAAGCGCTGGTCGTCCAGCAATTGCCGTTGAATCACCTCTTCTTCTTCCATCCCGGTCAGGGTCAGCAGCCAGCCGCCGCCCGCAAAATCGGGGAGGGGCGAGCGCGAAAGGTGAACCGGGTCGCGGCGGTCTTTCTGGATGACGTACCACTGACAGCCTGCCGTAGGCGTTTGCAACTGCTGCCACACGGCCGCCCAGCTCCCCACACTCCGGGGCAACTGGATGTCCTGCGAAAGATGCAACAGTGCGGGCAGTTCGTCGAGGTCGATCTGATAATTCGCCAACAAGCGCTTGGCTTTCTGGTTACTAAAAAAGGGCTCTTGTGTTGCGGAGAAAGCAATCAGGGTCGATGGCAACTGATCCAGCCACCGGTAGTACTGTTCGCGGCACCGGCGCTGGTGGTGCTGGTACAGAAACCAGGCCCCGAGGCCGACCAGCAACAGAAGCGTGACAACAACGAGGGAAGACAGAAAAGAGATATGAAGAAGTGAACCTGTAAAAAGGTCGAACCAAGTGACGTTTTTCATGGGAGTAAGTCGGTCCGTACGAAGCCTTCAAAACGAGATTACCCGTGGTTGCGCAACCTCACATACGTACGTTGCTCAATATTACGAGCGCCTACGTCCGTTTGCGCTTCGGGTTACGGCGAAAACGTACCGTGTAAGCTTTCCGGATAATTTTCAAGATGCTGGTGGGCATCCGGTAACGTTTGCAAGGTCGCTTGAAAAGCCGGTGCCCGAGGAGGCGCTGCAACGCCGTAGAACGCCCCGACTGGCTGGTGTTACGCAGGCTTCCGGCTGCGCGCTATGCGTCACGCCACAGATGCCGGAAGTAAGAATTTGGGGAGAAGTTCTGATTCTGCCTCCTTTCCTCAAGTCAACCCTCATTTTTGACGTACGTCTGGATTTAAAACAGAACGAAAAGGCAAGTGAGGTGCGCCTGAAACCCACAGAAAATCCATTTTGGAGAGGCATTTCGACGCCATTTCGCGCATCGGCGGGCGGCGGGCGGGCGGCCTTTTTGGTACATGTGCGGCGCGTGACCCGGACGTGGAGACAACAAGTTGGTACTGAAGCCATTGGCGGTGCAAGGGTGCTGCGGTTGCCCGGCAGCGTGTGCGGATCGGGCCGCGGACAATTCCTGGATCATACCACATCTTACGTAGGGCGTTTGAGGCGTCGTCGTAGGAATTAGGGTATTTTATCTAGATTTAGACCGGTGTTTGTGTATCAATTTATTTAAATTGATATTTAAGCATTGCGGAATGTGGGTACAGACCAGAGGCGGGTCTCGGAAATGCGTTGAACCTGCCGCGACGAGCGTAGCGCGATAAGTTTCAGAAGGTAAGGCCGTCCACGAAGCGGGCGGGTTTTTCCTCTGGTAGTGTGTATTTATTTTGAGACAACAGGATGAAGAAATTACGCACCATTTTGATCATCGACGATGATCCCATCTTTACAGAAATGGCGACCATGATTATCAAGCACTGGCAGTTGTCCGAGCACGTAATCAGCGCCCTGAACGGAAAAGAAGGTTTGGCGCTTTTGCAGAAGTACTGTGGTGCCGACCCCTCGTCCCTGTGTCCGGACCTCATCCTGTTGGACATCAACATGCCCGTCATGAACGGATTCGAATTTCTGGAAGAGTTTCAACATCTGGCATTTGTCGAAACGCCGCAGGTCATTGTGTGCACCAGTTCGCAAGAGCTCTACGACCTGGAGAAAGTGCAAAAACTCGGCGTCATCGGAAACATGGGCAAGCCCTTTAAGCCCGCCAAATTGCAAGAGATTATGGAGGCATGGGAGCACCAGCATAATCTTTGACACATCAACCTGATGTGAGGTCTGACGTACAATTACTTGTAACCCTTTTGTTTGCCTCTATACCCACTGAGCCGAAGCGTGTGCAGCCTTTGGCTTACGGAGTGCCCACACGTGTGGTATCTGTTTTCCTAATAAAGTTAGTCAGTACGAATGTGTAGTTCAGCCCAGAGAGGAACGTTGAATGGCCGGAGTTTCGGGCAGAATTGGACAGAAACGGGGGATGCATGAGCACCGAAACATCGCAGTCAATACCTGAGTCGCTTTTACGGGTGGTCTTTCAACAAGCCCAAGACGGAATTTTCGTGTTTGACGAACGGGCGTGTGTGGTAGAAGCCAACCCGATGGCCTGCCAGATGCTGGGGTATACCCGCCAGGAGCTACAAGGCCTGTCGCTGGCCCAACTGATCATGTCCGACCACCTGCAAAGCTATCCGCTACGTCTGGAAGAGCTGCGCAAAAAAAGCGTGCTGCGCATGGAACGGCGGATGCGCCGGAAAGACGGCACGTCCCTGGCCGTGGAGGTCAGTGCGTACGGTACGCCCGACGGACAACTGATCGGGTTTGTTCGTGAAGTGACGGAACGCCAGCAGGCCGAAGAGGCCATCCGTACGTCGGAAGCGCGTTTCCGGGCGCTGGTCGATGCCGCGGCGCAGATCGTCTGGACCACCGGCGCGCAGGGCGACGTGGTAGAAGATTCGCCTTCGTGGCGGGCGTTCACGGGCCAGAGCTACGAAGCGTGGAAGGGCTTCGGGTGGCTGGAGGTCCTTCATCCCGACGACCGCGAGCGGGTGGCAGGCGAGTGGCAACGTGCCGTTGACAGTCGCTCGCCCCTGGCTACCGAGTACCGCCTCTGGCACCACAGCGGCGAGTGGCGGTGGACGGCTGTGCGGGCCAGCCCCGTCTACAGTCCGCATGGCGAATTGGAAGCATGGGTCGGCATGAATACCGACATCACCGAACGCAAGCAGATCGAACAGGCACTGGCCGACGAACAGGAGCGCCGTCAGTTGGCACTGGAGGCCGGTCGGATGGGCACCTGGCACTGGTATCCGGCCAGCAAAACCGTTGAGGTGGACGTCAGCCTGCGGCGGATGTTTGGCCTATCGCCCGACGAATCTACGACCAGCGAAGACCGCATCTTTCAGACGTTTCATCGGGACGATCTGCCGGAAACCCGAAGGCGCCTGGAAAACGCCTTGCAACAGCGGGGCACATACGAACACGACTTCCGGGTGATCTTGCTCGACGGCTCCGTGCGGTGGTGTCGCAGCATCGGCCGCGGGTACTACGATGCCGCCGGGCAGTTTGTCGTTTTCAACGGCGTCATCTTCGACATTCACGCGCACAAAGAAGCGGAGCAGGCCCTGCACCAAAGCGAAGATCGTCTGCAACAGGTAATCAGCCACCTGTCCGAAGGGTTGGTCATTGCCGACACCTCAGGCAAAATGCTCCACTGGAACCGGGCGGCGCTGGCCATGCACGGCTTTGCGAACATGGAAGAGTGCCGGCAAACCCTGCCGGAGTTTCAGGACCTCTACCAGCTTGCCTTCCTGGACGGAACGCCTGTGCCTTACGACCAATGGCCCATGATGCGTCTGTTCCGGGACGAAGAAGTGCAGGAGCTGGAATTGCGCATCCGGCGACTGGATTCCGACTGGGAGCGGGTTTTTCGGTACGGCGGTAGCTCTTTTCTGGACGCCACTCAACAGCAGGTGGTGTTTCTGTCGATTACCGACGTGACCGAACGCAATGCGGCCGAACAGGCCCTCAAAGCCAGCGAACAGCGCTTTGAGCGGATTGTCAGGGCCACCAACGATGCCGTCTGGGACTGGGATTTTGCCACCGACGACATCTGGTGGAACGACGGCCTGCGTACCATTTTCGGGCACGACCTGAAAGAGCTGAAATCGGATATTGCCTGGTGGGAGGAGCACATTCATTCCGACGACCGACTTTGGCTGATCGACGACCTTCAAAACGCCATTGACAACGGCGAAATTTCCTGGTCGGGCGAGTACCGTTACGCCCGCGCCGACGGAACCTACGCCTGGGTGCTGGACCGCGGCTACATTGAGCGAGACGACGACGGACGGGCCGTTCGGATGGTCGGCGGCATGGCCGACATCACGGTCCGCAAAGAAATGGAGGAGTCGATTCGCAACAGCGAAGAGCGTTTTTCCAAGGTGTTTCGCATGAGCCCGGCCGCCAAAGCGCTGGTGCGCAACGAAGGGCGCGAGATTATGGACGCCAACGAGAGTTATGCACGTCTGGTAGGCATCCGGCGCGAAGAACTGCTGGGGCAAAGTGCAGCGGAACTGCTGATTGTGGAAGCGGCAGAACGGGCTCTGATTCGGGATCGGATGATGGCGAATCGGGGGGTAATCCACAACATGGAAATCACTGCTACGTCGCGCGAAGGAAAAAAACTAGACGTGTTGTTCTCGGCCGAACCCCTGGAGTTGGCCGGCGAAGCGTGCATCCTCGTGACGATGATCGACATTTCGCGGCAAAAGCAGGCCGAGCGGCAGATCACGCAGTTGCACAGTGACTTGGCCAAGAGCGAGAAACGATTCAGGGGACTGGTGGAAAACAGCAAAGACCTGTTTCTGGTGTCTACGCCCGCGGGCATGCAGTACGTGAGCGACAACGTGGTGCAGATCCTGGGCTATACGCCCGAAGCGTACCTTCAACTCCTGCCCGAGCAGTTGGTGCACCCGGACGATCAGCCCCTTCGCTGGAAAGAACTGGAGCAGCCCAATGCGCTGATCACCCTGAAGTTCAGGGCGTTGCACCAGGATGGGCACTGGGTCTGGATGGAAGGAACGGCCTCCAACTTGTTCCACGTCGAAGAAGTCGGCGGCATCCTGTTTACCCTGCGCGACATTACCGAGAAGAAACACGCGGAAGATGCTTTGCGCGAGAGCGAACTGCACTTCCGGCAACTGACCGAATCTTTACCGCAACTGGTCTGGACCTGCCGCCCCGACGGCACCTGCGATTATCTGAGCCAGCAGTGGGTGGAATACACCGGCATGCCGGCCGAAATTCAGTTGCAGATCGGCTGGATGGAACAGGTGCACCCCGACGACCGGGACGCCACCATCGATGCATGGCACCTGGCCGTGACGCAGAAATCCGACTTTCATGTGGAGTTCCGCATCCGCCGCCACGACGGCCTCTACCGTTGGTTCGACACGCGCGCCGTGCGGCTGGTCGATTCGGCCGGCGATACGGTGAAGTGGTTCGGCTCCAATACCGACATTCACGACCGGCGCGAGGCCGAGCAGGCGCTGCACCTGATGAACGAACTGCTGGAGCAGCGCGTCAAAGAGCGCACCATCCAACTGGCCGAAGCCAATCAGGACCTGCACGCGTTTGCCGAAGAAATGCAGGCCACCAACGAAGAGCTTCACACCGCCAACGAGCACATCTCGGCCATCAACCGCCAACTCACCGAAACCACCGACCTGTTGCAGGAAGCCCAGCACGCCGCGAGTTTGGGCAACTGGGTGATCGAAATTCCGAGCATGAAGTTGTTCTGGTCGCGCGAACTCTACGAAATCTGGGGCTTCGACACGAGCGAGACGCCCCGCCTGGCGTGGGTGGAAGAGCGCATGCATCCGGAAGATTTCGCCCGTTTGCAGGAATCGCTCGACTGGAACATCCGCGAGAAAAAGCCGTCGGAATCGATCTTTCGCATCTTTCACCCGGACGGGCAGATGCGCTTCATCGAGACCAAAGCCTTTCCGATAGTCGACGACACCGGGAACGTGGTGCGGCTGAGGGGCATCTCCCAGGACATTACCCTGCGCAAGCGCCTGGAAGAAGATCTGCAGCAGATCAACGCTTCGCTGGAGCAGAAGGTAAACCAGCGAACCACCGAGTTGCGGCAACTGGCGCGCACGCTGCAGGCACGTAACGAGGAGCTGATGCGGACCAACGCCGATCTGGACAACTTCATCTACATGTCGTCGCACGACCTGAAACACCCCATCACCAACCTGGAAGGGCTGATCGATACCCTCCAGTTTTTCCAGGAGCCGGGGCAAATGGAACGTTGGGAAGAAATGATGCGCCTGTCGGTAGCTCGCCTGCGGAAGGTCATTACCCACATCACCGAAATCGCCAAGGTGCAAAAAGGGCTGGAAAGTGAGGTGAAGGAACTGGACATCGCACAGGTAGTGCAGGAGGTAGAAAAAGACCTGCAAGCCCTCATGACGCAGGAGGACGCCACGATCCAGCTTCAGTTGGACGTGCCCACCGTCACCTTCATTCCCAAGTATTTCAACAGCATTCTGCAAAACCTGCTCAGCAACGCCATCAAGTACCACCATCCGGAACGCAAACCGGTGGTCCACCTGTCGACGCATCGCGAAAAAGAACGGATTGTGCTCACGGTGCGTGACAACGGGTTGGGGTTGTCGCCCAGCCAGCAGAAGCGGCTGTTCAAAATGTTCCAGCGGTTGCACACCCACGTGGAGGGCACAGGCATTGGGCTGTACATGATCAAACGCATGGTCGAGAACTACGGCGGGCGCATTACGGCCGAAAGCCAGGTCGACCAAGGCACAACGTTCCGGGTCTATTTCAATCCTACGTGGTTCGAGCGCCCGCCGCACCACACGACCTGAGCCGCGCGGACGGTTCCCTTTCCGAAAAGATGATAAGAATCATGTTTTGGGTTGATGAAGATGCTCGCCATTCCTCGTCAGCGCAGCTACCTTTATCGTGTCCTTGCTGACAAGGTGGGCGGCCCGTTGCCCCGCACTGGGAGGAGCAACGCTTTACTACAAAGACCTGTCAGCCGTACCGACCTGCTACGTCGGTTACCTACAAGGCTTCGCGCTGGCGGCGTGCGGCCCTTCTTCCTACCGGCCGATCATCATCCTCTTCTCCCTATACTCATGAAAAAGATTCTGGTTCCCCTCGATTTCTCGGCGCCGTCCCAACAGGCGTTGCACCTGGCTGCCCAACTGGCTCGGAAAGCTTCGGCTTCCCTCGAACTGATGCACGTGGTGGAGCTTCCACCCACCTACGCCTACGGCGCCTACAGCCTGGCGCAGGGCAATTTGCTGACCGACTGGGAAGAACAGGCTGGCCAGATGCTGGACACCCTGCGGCAGAATCCGGACTATGCCGACCTGACCCTGCACACGTTTGTGGACATCGGTACCCCCACGCAGCGCATCGTGCAGCGTGCCCGGCAGACCCACGCCAGCCTGATTGTAATGGGCTCGAAAGGCTGCACCGGACTCGACGAACTGCTGTTCGGGTCGGTTGCCGAGCGTGTGGTGCGGTTTGCTCCTTGTCCGGTGTTGGTCAGCAAAGCGCTGGTGGACCTGGCCGACATCCGTCGGGTGGTTTTTGTGAGCGACCTGATGGAAGAGCAGAGCGGGGTGATTACCGCCTTGCGCGACCTGCTGCCGTTTTTGGGGGCCGAGTTGCACGTGCTCTACGTCGTGACGCCCCTCGATTGGGTGCCGAGCCGCGTGGCCGAACAGCGCTGGAACCATTTCCGGGAGCAATACGGCTTGGAAGCGCAGTTTCACTTCTACTTCGAAGAGAGCAAAGAAAGCGGTATACGCCACTTTATGGAAGACCTGAAAGGCGATATGCTGGCCATGGGCACACACGGACGGCGGGGGCTGCAACGCTTCCTGGCCGGCGGGAGCCTGGCCGAACAGGTGGTCAACCACACCCATCAGGTCATCTGGACGTGTCCGCTGGAACGGGCAACCGACGAAGACGCGCTTCCGGAAGCGCACAATTTTGCCAGCCTGGCGCACTGATTTCCCGAAGCAACGCGACCGGCCCCGGGCCGCTGCCAACTCGATACCCCCGTTCCCACGGAGAATGCAACCCCGTTTGATCCGCCTTGCTTACGCGGCGGACTGTCCGAATCGCTCTTACGTTCCTTCTTATGCACGTTCACACCTTTTATAATCCTACGTTGGCGCATGCGTCTTACGCCGTTTGCAGTGGTCGCGAAATTGCCCTGGTAGACCCCGGGCGCGACCCGGAGCCGTACCTTGCTTACGCGCGTCAGCACTTCGGTCGCATTGTGGCCGTGCTGGAAACGCATCCCCATGCCGACTTTGCCAGCAGCCATCTGGAGTTTCACGAGAAGCATGGCGCCGTTATCTATGTCAATCCGCGGGCACGGGTCACATACCCCCACCGCGCGGTCGACGAAGGGGACTGGATTCGGGTGGGGAACGTGGGGCTGCAAACCCGCTACACGCCGGGCCACTCGCTCGACCACAACGCCTACCTGTTGCGCGATGAGCTGGGCGAGCCGCACGCCATTTTTACGGGCGATTCGCTGCTGATGGGCGACGTGGGGCGCCCCGACCTGCACGAAGGCGACCTGCCCATTTCGATCAGCCGTCGGGTACTGGCGGAGCTGATGTACAAGACGTTGCAACGCGTTTACGAACCCTTGCAGGAAGACATACTGATTTACCCCACGCACGGATCGGGTTCGTTGTGCGGCCGTCAGATCCGTTCGGAGCGGTACAGCACGCTGGGCTGGGAAAAGCGAAACAACTGGGCGTTTCGGACCAGCGGGCGCAAAGAGTTTATCCAGAACCTGCTGGAAAACCCGCCTTTTCGTCCGCCTTATTTCTCGTTCGACATCATCCAGAACCGGGCGGGCTTTCCGGCCTATGCCGAGAGTCTGCAGCAGGTACGGTGGATGGGACCCCACACCCGGCGCGATGCACGCGTCACCGTGATCGATACGCGGCGCTCGGAAGCGTTCCGGGCGGGCCATGTGGCCGGCGCCATCAACCTGCGGTGTGCGCCCGACGATAAGTTCGAAACCTGGCTGGGTACGCTGGTCCGGCCGTACGAACCGTTTTATCTGGTGGTAGAAGACACCGCCGCCGCCGGGTCGGTGCTACGCCGGATCGCGTCCATCGGGTACGAAAAACAGCTGCTGGGCGTGCAGTGCAATCCTGACGATGGCCTGGAGCGGGAACAGGTGCTCAACCTGACCAATTTCCGGATGCATCCGGACGAGTACACCATTCTGGACGTGCGCCTGCCGGCAGAAGCCAAAGCAAAACGTTATTTTGCACATGCCCATGCCATTCCACTGCCGGAACTGAAGCGGCGGATGTCGGAGGTGCCTACCGAACTCCCCATTGTGGTTCACTGTGCCGGTGGGTACCAGTCGGCGGCCGGTGCCAGCATGCTGTCCGAACGTTTTCGCGGACTGGTGCCGGTTTACGATCTGGGCGAAGCCGTCCACGAGTTTGCGCCGCTTGCGCAAAGCAGCGTCGTGTAGCGCGGCCTTCTCTTGTTGCGAACAACCTAAACCACTCCCTCATGAAAACCCTCGTTTGCCCCACCGATTTCAGCGAAATAGCCGAGAACGGCGCCCGCTATGCCTACGACCTGGCTCAGTCCCTCCAGTTCCGTCTGCTGCTGCTCCACGCGTTTCATCTGTCCGAACTGGCTCCGGTCGACGGGACGTACGTACCCGAGCGCGTGGTCGACGATCTGGCAGCGCAGTGCGATGACAAATTGCATACTCTGGCCCAGCAGTTAGGGCAGGAGCAACCCGAGGGCACGGCCGTCGAGGTGATCACCCGGAGCCGCTCCGGCTTTGCGCTGGAGGCCATCATTGCCGAGGCTGAAGCGCAGCAGGCCGCGTTGATCGTGATGGGCACCGGGGGCGACAGTGGGCTGGCCAAGCTGCTGGGCACCCTCACGGCCGAGGTAGCTGTAAAAGCGCCGTGCCCGGTCCTGGTGGTGCCGGAGGGGCAGGTATGGGAGCCGTTTCGCAAAATCGCCGTGGTGGTAGACGAGCACGAGCGTCTGTCGGACGAATTGCCGGTGGTGTTGGCCATGGCGCGCCAGAGTAACGCGCAGCTTTTCTTCTTCCATGCCCTGACCGAGGCCGACGACCAGACCAAACACGAAACCATGAAACGTTTCGAGCACATCTACCAGACGGTCGACTATCCGCAGGTTTCCTGTCATTTCAACGAACACGCTTCGGTCGAAGACGGCATCCTGGAATTTATTCAGTGGCTGGGGGCCGATCTGCTCGTCATGACCCACCACACGCGGCGCTTCTGGCAGGCGCTGTTTCACCGCAGCTGGACCAGACGCCTGGCGCAGCATACCCACCTGCCGCTGCTCGTACTGCACGACGCTCAGGCTTAAAACCTGCGCCCGCTTGATGGGCCGCTACGTTCCGAACGCTATGATCCGAGGCATTCTGGTACCGACCGATTTCTCGACCTGCGCCGAGCAAGCCCTGCACTACGCGCTAACCCTGGCCGAGCGCAGCGGGGCCTACCTGGTGTTTTGCCATACGCTGCATGCGCCGCTGGCAACCGAGCCCGCGCCGAAGCGGGTGCAGCAGTTGCGCCACATGCGCGACGCAGCCGAGCACAACTTTCAGGAACTCCAGAAGCGACTGCCGATGCTGGGCAACCTGCCCTCCGTGTTTCGCATCGAAGAAGGCAATTTGCAGGATCACCTGCGGCACTGCATTCCGGACGACCGCATCGACCTGATTGTGATGGGAACGCGGGGTGCCGACGGCATTGCTGAGCTGCTGGGCAGCAACACCAGCGACACCATCCGGCGTGCGCCCTGTCCGGTGCTGGCCGTTCCTGAAAACGCTCCGTTGCGGCCCGTCCGGCGCATTGCCTTTGCCACCGACGCTACTGCCCTCCGGCCGGAAGCCTTGCAACCCCTGGCCGATCTGGTAGCATTGCTGGACGCTGAGTTGCAGGTGGTGTACGTAGAGGCAACCTCGGCTCGGCCGGGCACCGCCGCGCATCCGAACCGGTCAGTACTTGAGGCCGCCTTTCCGCAGGCCAGCGTTTCGTTTCATCAGATTGCCCACCCGCGTGTGGAAGAGGGGCTTGCGATATTTATGACGCAACACGCGACCGACCTGTTGGCCATGATGCCCCGATCCCACACGTTTTTCGATCGTCTGTTCAAGGGCAGCCACACCCATCGGATGGCGCTGCACAGCACTGTTCCGCTGTTTACCTTTCGCGAAAACTGAGCGGAATCAGTCGAAGCGCTGGGAAAGGTCATGGCCAAAACGCCGTCAGAAAGCTTGCTTTGCCGTAGGCTGCTCTTCAAAGGACAGTCGCCGTTTTTGTTTCACCCACTGAGTTCTGATCCCATGCTCGATACCGAAACCCTTACTTCCGTTGTTTCTGTCCCCGTCGCGTTTCCGTCGGCCACGCCCTTTTGCGGCAACGTGCTGGCGGTAGACGTAGGCGGAACCAAAACCGATGTGGCCCTGGTGCGTTTTGCCGAGGGCCGGGCTACCCCGCTGGCGCAGCATACGTACGCGTCGGCGGCCTATGCATCCCTGATCGAATTGTTGGACCATTTTCGGACGATGGCCCCGGCGCCGGATCGCCTCAGCCTTGGCGTGGCGGGTCCCGTCGTGGCCGGAAAAGCGCAGACCACCAACCTGCCCTGGACGGTCGACGCCGCGCAACTGAGTCAGCACTGGAACGGTATTCCCGTCTCGTTGCTGAACGATCTGGAAGCCAGTGCGTACGGACTGGCTGCGCTGCCCGCACACGACTTCGCGGTGCTCTGCCCCGGCACGCCGTCGGCGGAGGGGAATGCGGCCATCCTTTCGCCCGGCACCGGTCTGGGCGAAGCCGGTCTGTTTTGGGACGGCGAACGTTACCGGCCATTTCCTACCGAAGGGGGACATGCCGACTTTGCACCACGAACCGAACAGGACGCGCGGCTCTGGCGCTACCTCCGCGAGCAGTTTGGGCACGTGAGCTGGGAACGGCTGGTTTCCGGCCCCGGTCTGGTGAACATTTACACCTTTCTGAAAGAGGTAGAACGCCGTCCGGTACCGGCTTGGCTGGCCGACCACCCCTCGGACGCGTCACTGGCCAAGGCCATCAGCGAGGGTGCGATGCGGCAGCAATGCCCGATTTGCCTGGAGACGATGCAATTGTTTGTGCATTACCTGGCGCAGGAGGCAGCCAATCTGGTGCTGAAACTGAAAGCCACCGGTGGACTCTTTATCGGCGGCGGCATTGTGCCGCGCATCCGCCCGCTGGTCACCCCCGATGCATTTTTGCCGCGCTTTTTGCAGGTGGGGCGGCTGCGTCCGCTTCTGGAAAAAGTGCCTGTGTACGTGGTGCTCAACCAGCAAACGGCCTTGTGGGGAGCCGCTCAGTACGGCGCCCATGCCGTGCCATCGGAGTGAGGTTACGCCGCTTTTCGGGTAGACGAAGGCGGATCTTCGTGCGTGCCGAGCAAAAGCGCCAGCGGTTTCCAGGCCGGCACCCGTTCCGAGAAAAGTTTCAGGATGCCGACGAAAGGAATGAAAAGGATCATGCCGGCCGTTCCCCAAAGGAGGCCACCCGCCAGAATCACCAGAAGCAACACGAGCGTATTGATGCGGAGCTTATACCCCACGGCCACGGGAAAAATGACGTTGGCTTCCAGGAGTTGCACGATCACAAACACCACGACCACCCCCAGCGGATAGTAGAGCGAGTCGTACGTGAGCCAGGCAACTGCCATCGGCAGCAGCGCGCCCACCGTGATGCCCACGTACGGAATGAAGGTGAGCACCGAGGCCATAAAGCCAAAGAAAATCGCCTGAGGCACGCCAAGCAGCAGCAGGCCCAGGCTGTTGAGAATGCCCACGGCCAGGTAGACCAGCGCCATCCCCTTGATAAAATTGTAATACGTGTTGATGACCTCCGGAAGTGCTGTCGCAAAGGCATTTCGCCAGTGGGGCGGGGCCAGGTGCAGCACAGACGTGACCAACAGGTCACGGTAAAAAAGAATCAGCGCCGCAAAGATCGGAATCAACAGCACCAGTACGGCCGACACCGAGGTGGAATAAAGCACGCCGGGTAACTGCCCAACAGTATGCTGCAGGGCGCTGGAGAGTGCCGACGAAAGCCACTGCTGGCGGTCGTCCTGTCCTGCCTGCAACAGGGCATCGAGGTAATCCGTCAGCCGGTGGAGTTGCCCGGTCACCTTTGCCGACAACGCCGGCCAGAGTTGCCGGAACTGCATCAGTTGGCGGATCAGCAACACCGCCACCCCGGCCACCACCAATACAAACGCCAGCAGCGCGAAGCCAATGGACAGTGACCGCGGCACGCGCCGGCGTTCCAGCCAACGGCAGAACGGATACAGCACAAAACTGATCAGAAATGCAAAGCTGAGCGTCACCCACACGGTCTGGCCGAAGTACAGAATCAGGCCACCGAACAGGATCAGTTGCAGCCAGAACAGCAGCGATGAGGAAGGGGAGCGCATGGTAGGCATCGGCACGGGGATGAAAGAAGCGCGTTCACGTACGAAAAAGCGAAAAGGCCGTTTTGCAGCCCTTTCGCTCGGAGAGAAGCATGAACGAACGCAGTACAATCAGTTGATCTTGATCTCCCGGCTTGACAGATGCCGGGCTTTTTCCTGTTTGGGCAAGGACAGGTGCAGGATACCGCCGTCGTAGCGGGCGCGAATCTGCTCCGCATCCACCGAGTCGGGGAGGGTAAACGTCCGGCGGAACGAGCGGTAGTTGAACTCGCGCCGCGTATACGTTTTCGCTTCCTGGCTATGCTCTTCTTTTGTTTCGGCGCTGATGGTCAGCACCCCGCCGTCAATCTGGAGGCGAAAGTCCTTTTTCCGGAGGCCGGGTGCCGCTACCTCCACTTCGAACCGGTCGGCGTGTTCCAGCACGTTTACCGCCGGCATGGAGAAGCGGCGGCCGTTCCCGAAGGGAAAATTCGTCCAACGTTCGTCGTCGAACAGGTCTGCCAGGAGTGCATCGGTTTCCGGCAGCGCAGGGAAGTTGCGGTGTAACAAAGCCATGTGTGGTCCTCATAGAGGGGTTTTGGGTGAAACATGTAAACAAGCCACAACAGCAAGATCGGCAGCCTGACGGAAGAACGGAATGACCTGCGTCATCGGGCGGGGTGATCCTCCTCACACGACATGGGTAGCGTCTGGTAAGTAGCCTTTCAGTGTGAAATAAGCATTCCCTGCTGGCGTCGGGTAGCCAGGTAGGCCGCCCGCAGGTCGATCAGCAGTGCGCCGAACGCAGCCGTAATTACCAGCACGCTCAGCAGAAACCCGACCAGCGGGATGAAGAACAGCCACTGCACCACCACCGTCGCCAGAAGGGCCATCAGCGCCGTGGTGAAAGGGCGCCAGCGGCGTTCGTAACGCTGCCGGAACCCGTGCGCCAGCACCAGCCCGGCGATGGCAGGGCCAAAAATCAAACTGAACAGGTAGGCCGCCAGGGCAAACAGGGATACCGGAATGCCCACGACCGAAGCGGCCAGCAGCGCAATCAGCGGGGGGAGGCCCAGCAAATACAAAAAACCGTAACCCAGGCTTTTGCCGGTTTCGCGGAAGAGCGTTTTGGCGGCCGGTGGCAGAAAACGTTGAAAAATTACCTGCATCAGCAAAATGACCAACAGGGAAGCGAGCAGGTAAAAGACGGCAAACCCGACGAAGCTCCACGTCCGGGTGTCGTCAGGCGCGAGGGTCGGATCAAATTCCCAGCCTTCCAGAGGCGCGGGTTTGATCAGCTCGTTGGTCGCGTAATGCACGGTGCCGTGGGTCTGTGCCGTAGGCTGGACGGAAATGGTTCGTGCCGAAAGGGTAGCATTGCCCCACACGACACCGCCCAGGTCGAGCGACTCGGCCTGTTGTATTTCCAGTCCTTGTTCGATGATGCCCCGCAGGTGGAGCTGCCCACCCGAGGCCACCACCTTGCCCAGCACGTGCCCGTCGAAACGAACCTCACCGGCATAGACCAGCAGATCGCCCAGAATGCGCGCCGTCGGACCCACCACCACGTCGCCACCGAACACCATGACGTCACCCTGGGTAACGCCGTTCAGAATCAGAGTGCCGCCCGCCAGGCGAATGTCGTCGCCGACGTACCCTTCGATCGTCAGCTCTCCGCCGACGGCCATCAGATCCTGCCGGACGGTATCCTGCACCCGTAGGGTTTGCGCTGCTACAATCAGGTCGCCCTCGACGGGCGCTTGCACCCAAACCTGGCTGGCCGTCAGGTAACGATCACCCGGCGAAGGCTCCTGCAGGAGAATCGTTTCGTCGGCCGTCATGGTAGAAGGCTGCGGGGCGGCCAGCAGCCCGCTGAGCAGAAGAAGCAAGAAGGGAGTCATGGGAGAGGGAGGGATAACGTGCAAAGGAAAAGGGAGAGTACAAAGGCATCGCGGACCGTATTCCGCGAGAAGCGACAGGAGCAAATCAGTAAAGGCAGTTTCCAGAGACGGGGCACCTCTACGCAGGCAAAGAACCGGATTTTTGGGCCTGCCTCCGATGATGAGGATCATACCAGCTTGTGATGTAAGTCATTCATAATCAGTGTGCTGATGGCGACTTTTACCCTCGTTCATTCACCCTTCCCTCCAACGCCATGAACACCGACAGTCGCGTACAGCAGGAACTCCTGCAGCGGTTTTGGCAAGCACCCGGCATCAGCACCGCAGGGGTAAGCCTCACGGTCCGCGAGGGCATTGTGACGCTGCGCGGACACGTCGCTGACCTGCGCCAGAAGTGCCGCCTCGAAGACCTTGTGCAGCACCATCCGGGGGTTCGGGCGATGGTCGTCGCGCTGCGGGTGCCGCTGGCCGAAACCCCATTGACCGACGACCAAGACCTGGCGCAACGCGCCGTATCTGAAGTAGCGCCGTACGAGGTGCCGCAGGTGAAAATCAAGGTCGAAGCGGGTCGCATAACCCTGCGCGGCGAAGTACCCGAAAGTGATCTGAAAGAGGAGCTGTTGGCGGCCGTAGCGCGTCTGGCCGGGGTGCGTGGGGTGATCAATCGTCTGGTGGTGCACCCGGTTGTGAGCGCCCCCGACGTCGAAGCCCGAATCCGGGAGGCGTTTGAGCGCAGTGCCCTGCAAGATGCCGACCGGGTTGGAGTGGAAGTGCGCGCCGACAACGTCATTCTGCGGGGGCAAGTCCGCTCCTGGCAGGAACGTCGCGATGCCGCGGCGGCGGCGTGGTCGGTGCCGGGCGTCCTGCACGTAGAAGACCACCTGGTTGTGGTCGAGTGCTGAGCCTCGTACGCCGCCATGCGCGCTACCTTAGATTGTATTTCTGACTTGCTATTACACTGCTATGAAAAAGATTGTGACCCTGACCCTGAATCCGGCGCTCGACAAGAGCGCTACCGTAGCCGAGCTGGTTCCGGAACGTAAACTGCGGTGCGACCGACCTTACTTTAACGCGGGGGGCGGGGGCATCAACGTGGCGCGGGTGGTGCGTCGGCTGGGTGGAGAAGCGCTGAGCTTGTTCCTGAGTGGCGGACCTGCCGGGCAACACCTGGAAGCCCTGCTGGCGCAGGAAAAAGTGCCCTACCAGGCGATTCCGATCCGTGGCTGGACACGCGAAAACCTGACCGTGGTGGTCACCAGCACCCAGCAGCAGTACCGCTTTCTGATGCCCGGCCCGCAGGTGCAGGCCGACGAAGGAACTCAGGTGCTGCACATCCTGCGGAAAGCCCTCACCGGGGCGCACTACCTTGTGGCCAGCGGCAGCCTGCCGCCGGGCCTTTCCCCCGATTTCTACGGAAAGGTGGCCCAGCTGGCGCACGAACAAGGCGTGCGCTTCATTCTGGATACCTCAGGCGAGCCTCTGTTGCACGCCGCCCGGCAGGGCGTCTACCTGTTGAAACCGAACCTGAACGAACTCGCTTCGCTAACCGGCCGCGATAGCATCGACGCCCCCACGCAGGAACGACTGGCCCGGCAGCTGCTGGAACAGAACATGTGCCAGGTGGCCGTGGTATCGCTCGGGCCCCGGGGTGCCATGGTGGTCACTTCCGAAGGCATTGCCTACGTAGCGGCCCCGACGGTAAAACCGCGCGGCACGGTCGGAGCGGGCGACAGCCTGGTCGGGGGCTTGGTGTGGTGCCTGGCGAACGGCGACGCTCTGCTGGACGCAGTGCAATACGGTGTCGCCTGCGGTTCGGCCGCTACCCTGCACGCCGGCACGGAGCTCTGCCGGAAAGAAGACGCCGACCGGCTGTTCCAGTGGGTGCGCACTTCCGCCGTTGCCCAGCCGGCTTCCTCGCCGACGTTTCGCTAAGTCATCTCCCCACCTTAACCCCCACTGCCATGATCTCCCGTATTTTAGTACCGACCGATTTTTCACCTGCTGCGAACAACGCCCTGCGGTATGCCGTCGGGCTGGCCCGGCAACTGGACGCCAGGCTGACGGTACTGACCGTCTACGAAGTGCCCATTCACGTCTATCCGATCTACTCGACGCAGACCGTTATGCTGGAAGAACGCGTGCAAAAGCAGGCGCGTACCGAGGCCATCGACCGGCAACTGATCGAACTGGAAGCCGAATTCCTGGCCCATCAAGCCGTACCGTACGAATTGGCCCGTCAGATCGGACCGATAGAAGAAACGCTGGAAAACGTGGCAACGCATGGCGGGTACGATTTGGTCGTGATGGGTGCGGAAGGTGCTACCGGACTGGCCGCCCTGTTGGGCAGCACTACCACGCACCTGATGCGACGCGTCTCGGTGCCGGTGTTGGCCGTGCCCGCGCAGGCGCGTTATCAGGGCATCAACCGCATGCTGCTGGCCGCCGACTATCAGGAAGACATCGAACTGGAGGCGTACCGACCACTTGTCCGGTTGGCCCAAGCGTGCCAGGCTCACGTCGATGTGCTGTACGTGCTGGGCAAGTACGAGTGGCTCTCGGAGGCCGAAGTCGAGGCGGGGCGTGACCTGAAACAGCTGCTGCAGGCGGTTCCCCACACGTTCCGGATCGAACGCTACAGCGACGTAGAAACGGGCATTCTGACGCATTTGCAAGCGCATCCGGCCGACCTGCTGGCGATGATGCCCCAGCAGCACACGCTCTTTGAGCGGTTGCTGGAAAGGAGCCACACCACACACCTCTGCTTTCGGACCCACGTCCCCCTGTTGACCTTCCGAGCCTGAACAGGCACCGTTTTTCTACACCCCTAACCGTTACAACCATGTTACACACAAATGACACCTTTCACCGCATCGGCGACCGCCTGGGTCACTTGATTGACACAGATCATTTTCTGGGTCGGAGCGCTTTCGACGAACTCCGTTTCTCGTATCCCCCGACCAACTGCACACAGGCCATCAAAGGATACGACCTCGAAGTGGCTTTGCCGGGTTTCCGGAAAGAAGAAATCTCGGTCTCGGTCGAGCAGCACATCCTGAAAGTGCGGGCCCAAAAGCCGGCCGCCGCGGACGAAAAGCCGAACCTGGTTCGCCAGGAAATCGACATGACCTACCAGCAACGCGACTTTGCCCTGCCGACCGGCATTGACGAGGGGCGCATCGAGGCGAGCTATCAGAACGGCCTCCTGCACATTTACCTGCCCAACCTCGAAGCCAGTGCCGCGCCTGCCCACCGGCAGGTTGCCGTTCAGTAAATCCACTTTCCACCCACCTTTCGATACGAACATGACCACTATCCCTAAACCCTTGAGCGTGCTGCACGACGACCACCAGACGTGGACCCGGCAGCTTGATTTCTACCGCGACGAGCTTCAGGTATTGAATAACCGACTCGGCGAAGTGTCCATCCACACCACCCAACAGGACGTGAAAGCCTGGGTCGACCATTTCGAAACCCAGTTGATCATTCAGAACGAGCTGATCGACGAGCTACGACACGCCATCGGAGTACACGAGCACACGCTGGAACGGCAGGCGCAGGAATATCCCGTCGCCAGCGACTACCGGCGTCTGGAAGACCACGCCGAAATGCGGGGCCAGATGCAGGTATTTGTACGGCTGTACGGCGAAATGAAAAACGACCTCAATCGCTTTTTGTCCCGTACGCTTTGAGGCCCGGCCAGTCCCCACCGCAGACGCTTCATCACTTTACTTCTATTGCCATGACACTGATTCGCTATTTCCACGAAATTGACCTGAAGAGCCTGCCGCAGGTGGGCGGAAAAAATGCCTCGCTCGGCGAAATGTACCAGAATCTCTCGGCGGAGGGCATCCAGGTGCCCGACGGATTTGCGACCACCGCCGAGGCGTACCGTCTGTTCCTGGACGAAAACAACCTCCGAACGCCGCTTCGGAAATGCCTCGCGCGCCTGGACCGCAACGATTTTTCCAACCTGACGAAAGTCGGCGAACAGGCGCGGGAGCTCATGCGTCAGGCACATCTCCCTGCGGTGCTCGAACAGGCCCTGCAGGAAGGATACGACTACCTGGCGAACCGCTACGGGCACGGCGTGGCGCTGGCAGTCCGCAGTAGCGCCACAGCCGAAGACCTGCCGGAGGCCAGTTTTGCCGGGCAACAGGAGTCGTTTCTGAACGTGAAGAGCTATCAGGAGCTGCTGGAAAAATGCCACCGGTGTTTCGTTTCGCTCTACACGGACCGCGCCATCAAGTACCGCGAAGACCAGGGATTCGAGCACGAGCCGGTGGCGTTGTCGGTCGGGGTGCAGCTCATGGTGCGATCGGACCAGGGCGCTTCGGGGGTGATTTTTACCCTCGATCCCAACACCGGGTTCGACCGCGTGGTGCTGCTGACGGGCGCCTGGGGCCTGGGCGAGAATGTGGTACAGGGATCGGTCAATCCGGACGAATTCTACGTATTCAAACCGACGCTGCAACAGGGCCGGCCCGCGATTCTGTCGCGTCGCCTTGGTAGCAAGCTACAGACCATGATGACCTGCACCGACGGGAGCAGCGGCATCGTGAACCTGGATACGCCCACCGAAAAGCGCGACCAGTTTGTGCTGAGTGACGACGAGGTCACCTTGCTGGCACGCTGGTCATTGCGCATCGAAAAGCACTACGGCCGCCCGATGGACATTGAGTGGGCTAAAGATGGCTACACCGGCAAATTGTTCATTGTTCAGGCCCGCCCCGAAACGGTACACAGCAGCCAGCGATCCGGCCGGGCCGCTACGCTGTCGACCTACACTCTGCAAGAAAAAGGACCGGTGCTGTGCCAGGGCATTGGCCTGGGCAACCGAATCGCCTCCGGCCGGGCTCGCATTCTGCACAGTCCGTCGGAAGCCCACAAGCTACAGGAAGGCGAGATTCTGGTAACCCCCATGACCAATCCCGACTGGGACCCCATCCTGAAAAAAGCCGCGGGCATTGTCACCAACCAGGGCGGGCGCACCAGCCACGCAGCCATTGTGGCGCGCGAAGTAGGCGCCGTCGCGGTGGTAGGCACTGGCAACGCCACGTCGACCATTCGGGATGGACAGGAGGTGACGCTTTCCTGTGCGGAAGGCGCACGCGGCGTGGTGTACGACGGGAAGCTGGCCTGGGAAGAAAAGGCACTAGACTTGACCGACATTGACTTGCCGCAGACGCAGGTGATGCTGATTCTGGGAGACCCGGATCAGGCCTTCCAACTGGCCCAGTACCCCCACCGGGGCATCGGGCTGATGCGGATGGAGTTCATCATCAACAACGCCATCCAGATTCACCCGATGGCGCTCAAACAGTTTGCGCAGCTTGAAGACGAGGCCGTAAAGGCGCGCATTGAAGCGCTGACGCGTCATTATCCGGACAAGGAAGCCTATTTTGTCGAGAAGCTGGCCGAAGCGGTGGCGACCATTGCGGCGGCGTTCCACCCTCATGACGTCATCGTGCGGATGTCGGATTTCAAGTCCAACGAGTACGCCAACCTGATCGGCGGGCACTTGTTTGAGCCGCAGGAGGCCAACCCGATGCTGGGTTTCCGGGGCGCGTCGCGCTATTACCACCCGCGTTACCAGCCCGGCTTTGAGCTGGAATGCCGCGCCTTGCGGCAGGTGCGGGACGTGATGGGGCTGGAAAACGTCAAGGTGATGATTCCCTTCTGCCGTACGTTTGAAGAGGCACGCCGGGTGATCGACATCATGGCCCAGTGCGGCCTGGAGCGGGGGCAGAACGGTCTGGAGTTGTACATGATGGTGGAGTTGCCCAGCAACGTGATGCAGGCCGAAGCCTTTGCCGCGTATTTCGATGGCTTTTCCATCGGTTCCAACGACCTGACGCAACTCACACTGGGCATCGACCGGGACTCCGATCTACTGAGCGGCCTGTTTCGGGCCAACGATCCCGCCGTCAAAGCCATGATTGCAATGGTGATTGCGTCGGCCCACAAAACCCATACGAAGATCGGCTTGTGCGGGCAGGCCCCCAGCGACGACCCGACGTTCGCGCAGTTCTTGGTAGAAGAAGGCATCGATAGCGTATCGTTCAATCCCGATGCGCTGATCGAAGGCATTCGCAACATCCACCAGGCCGAAAGTACCCGCGTACACGCCTAAACCTAACGAGCCGCCCGGCACCCTCTGCAACGGAGGGAGCCGGGCGGCTCTCTTTGGGTACGTCTTACAACTGTTGCCCTACGTGCTTTCCCAGTTGGGTGACAAACCCCAGAAACTTCTGAAAATCCGGATCGGACAGGGCTTTCAACAGCCCCAGCGGGCCTACACTGCGTGGCGGCGCTTGTTTTGTCTGCCGGTAGGCTGCCGCCAGCATAGCCATAAGTTGTAAACCGTCGTCGGCCAGGGCATGCGGGTCGAGTCCCCGGTCCTGTAACGTCCGGATAGAATCGTCCACCTGATCGACTGCGAAACTCATCAGTTCATCGGCCTGTGCCGTCAGGGCCACCAGGGCTTCGGCTTTTTCCAGCACCAGCGGCGCGGTGGCCTGCACGACCAACGCCTGCAGGCGTTTAAGCCGGTCTTCCAGGTCAATGCCACGGTCGGCCGCCTGATCGGCCCAGGTGTCGGTCAGGTCCACCAGGTGTGCCACCAGCTCAGGCGACTGGTCGGCGACCTGCAGCAGCGTCTGGAGGTGGTGCAGGGTGTGGGAGCGGGTCAGGCGCTCCAGCAACAACAACGCTTGCCGGGTGTTCTCTTCCGGGTCCTGTCCCTGTTCCTGTTGTCGGGCGGCGTACGCATCCAGCAGATCGGTGGCGGTGGCCATCGCATCCGGCACGGGACTCATCACGTGTGCGAGCTGCTGCAACGTCTGCTCCATCGTTTCCAGCTTGGCGAGAATCGTCTCCAGCGTTGCTGCCGACGGTTGGGTCGGTGTGCTGCGTTGGGTCGGGGGCGGTGAGTAGGTGCTCATGGCGTAAGGGGGTTAAGCGGTTCCTTTCAGAATTTTGTTCCAGTACATCCAGGGGAGCACTCGCTTCTTGAGTTGGTACATGCTGAAGCGTTCGCGGGCCTGATCGAACGGAAAGCTTTCCTGCGGCTCGTGGTTGTAGTCAAATTCGGCCAGAATCAGACGGCCGATGCCGGTCACCAGCGGGCACGACCCGTAGCCGTTGTAGGTGGCAGGCAGGGACCGATGCTGTAGTGCCGCCAGCAGGTTTTCGACCACCACCGGGGCTTGCTTGCGGACGGCCGCCCCGGTTTTGGCGTTGGGCGTGTTGGTAGCGTCGCCCAAACCGAACACGTTGTCGTAGTGGCGGTGCCGCAGTGTATGCGGGTCAACGTCGATCCAACCGGCCGCGTCGGCCAGCGGGCTTTCGCGCACAAAGTCCGGCGCGCTTTGCGGCGGGGTGACGTGAATCATGTCGAACGATTTGGTCACTTCGGTAGTATGGCCCTGGCGATCGGTTACCTTAAAAACGACCTTTTTCTGGGGTCCGTCGATGCTGATCAGGTCGTGCCGGAAAAACAGGTGAATTCCGTAACGCGCCACCACCTTTTCGAGGGCCGCCGCGTATTTCTTGACGCCGAACAGCATGCCGCCGGCCGTGCAGAACTCCACGCGGGTCTGTTTCAGGATGCCGCGCCGCTTAAAGTGGTCGCTGGACAGGTACATGACCTTTTGTGGCGCGCCCCCGCATTTGACCGGCGTGCCGGGGCTGGTAAACAGGGCCGTGCCCCCCTTGAAGTTGCGTACGGTCTCCCAGGTGTAGCTGCACTGGTCGACGGCGTAGTTGCTGCACACGCCGTTTTTGCCCAGCGTTTCGGGCAGGCCTTTGATCTGCCCCCAGTTCAGCTGAATGCCCGGGCAAACCACCAGATAATCGTAGGTAAGTATACCGCTGGTGGCCGTTTCGACCTGGTTCTGGTCCGGCACAAACGCCACGGCCCGGTCGCGAATCCACACGGCCCGCTCGGGCATCACCTCGGCTTCGGTCCGGATGGTGTCTTCCAGGGCAAATTCGCCGCCGCCGACCAGCGTCCAGGCAGGTTGGTAATAATGTTTGTCGGAGGGCTCGACGATGGCGAGCGTCAGGTTCGGATCTTTGCGCAGAAGTTGCGCAGCGACCGAAATGCCCGCGTTGCCGCCGCCCACAATAAGAATCTGAAAATGAGTGTCCATGGGTGTATAGGTTTCGGTAGGTGATACTGATGGAACCAAGGTGGGCGATTTGAGAGTACAATACCGTAACTTTTGTCACAGATGACGATGATCCTTCTTCGTATTTCTGTCCACGCAAAAACTAAACGAACCCCATTCGCATGCACGAAAACGTAACGAACATTCTGCACAGCCTTCAATTCGAAGAACGACTGATCGAAGAGATGATGAAGGTAGGACGCCTCAAAAAAGTCAAAGAAGGCGCGTATGTCATTGCCCCCGGTGGCCAGGCCCGCGAAATTCCGATGGTGATCGAAGGCACCCTGAAGGTGATGCGCCAGGCGCCCGACGCCGGCGAGCTGTTTCTCTACTACCTGGAGGGAGGCGAAACCTGTGCCATGTCGATCACCTGCTGCCTGGAGCACAAAAAGAGCGAGTTTAGCGCCATCGCCGAAGAAGACAGCCTCCTGTGGATGATCCCGGTACAGGAGTTGGACGGCTGGATTACCAAGTACGAGTCGTTCCGGAAGTTTGTGTTCCGCTCGTATCAGGCGCGCTTCGACGAACTGTTGCAAGCCATTGACGCGATGGCCTTTCTGAAACTGGACGAGCGGCTGTTCAAGTACCTGCTCGACAAAAAACAGGCGTCCGGTTCTTTCGTCATCCACAAAACCCACGAGCAGATTGCCAACGAACTCAACTCGTCGCGCGTGGTGATTTCCCGCCTGTTGAAACGACTGGAACAGGAAGGGAAAATTGAGCAGCACCGCAACCGCATCGAAGTGCTCTGACGCCTGACGCCCGCCAGGAGTCCTGTCCGCAGGCTGTGTGACCAAGGTTACACTCTTCCGCAAAGAGGCTGCCTACTTTTGATCTCAAATTGAAGCAGTTTATTCGTATGGAGGAGATCGTAGCTTTTTTGAGTCAACCCTGGCCCTGGTATGTGGCCGGACCAGTGATTGCCCTGGTGATGGGGCTCCTGATTTATTTTGGAAATAACCTGGGCGTATCGGCCAATTTCAGAACCATTTGTGCCATGACGGGCGGGGGCAAGAGCTGTAGTTTCTTTGCCTTTGAGTGGCGTCAGCAGGTGTGGAATCTGGTCTTTGCGGCCGGTGCCCTCGGCGGTGGGTTCATCGCACACCAGTACCTGATGCCAGACGCTGCCGTGCACATCAGCGAAGCGACCAAGCACGAGCTGGCCGCGTACGGCATTGCCGACGCCGGGCAAAACCTGCTGCCGCAGTCCATCTACAACTGGGAAACGCTGCTGAGCCTCAAGGGGCTCGTCATCATCGTGTTGGGCGGATTTCTGGTCGGGTTCGGTACGCGCTACGCGGGGGGATGCACTTCGGGGCACGCCATCAGCGGGTTGAGCGATCTGCAACTGCCTTCGCTCATTGCCGTCGCCGGTTTCTTTATCGGAGGCTTGCTGATGACCTATCTGGTGCTGCCGTATCTGCTGGCACTTTGAGTCGGCACGCGGCGCTATTCCCTCACACTCTTTTAGCACAATCAGTATGATGAAATACCTTAAATACCTGGCGGTCGGGCTGTTGTTCGGCATTACCCTGACCAAAGCAGAAATCATTTCCTGGTACCGGATTTACGAAATGTTTCGGTTCCAGTCGTTCCACATGTACGGCGTCATCGGGTCGGCCATCGTGCTGGGCATTGTGTTCACACAGTGGATCAAACGCCGGCAGGTCAAGTCGCTCTACAGCCACCCCATTCACATTGCGCCGAAGCAGTTCAGCGTGCCGCGTTACCTGATCGGCGGGACCATTTTTGGTCTGGGTTGGGCCATGACGGGCGCCTGCCCCGGCCCGATGTTCATCCTGGTCGGCAACGGCTTCGCCGTCATTCTGGTGGCCATTGCGGCTGCCGTTTTGGGGACGTACGTCTACGGCCTGGTGCGCGACAAATTACCCCATTAATGCGCTATGGAAGAGCTGGCAAAAAAAGCCCGGTTGCTGATGGGCATCGTAATGACCCTGGCGGGTGTGGTGGTCGTGTTGTTCGTCACGCTGATCGCCTACCACCTGAATCCGGCGGCCTTTCGTGCCTCGCCCGTAGCTGAAAACGGATCGACTCCGGAAGCATCAGCGCCTGTGGCTACGGTTCCCACGGCGGCAGTATGGCATCCGCGGTCGATAGAAACGGACCTGCCGGCGGGCGAACGGGGCAAACAAATCCGGTACGGCTACCAGCTGATTTCTGAAACGCCCCGGTGGCTCGGTCCCCATGCGGATGAGCCCGCTTTGCGGCTGGCTGGAAACGAATTGGCGTGTAAAAACTGCCACCTGGGAGCCGGTACCAAAGCCGGCGCGATTTCGTTCGTGGGGGTGGCGCAACGCTTTCCGCAGTTTCGCGGACGCGAGGGAAAAATGGGCACGCTGGAAGATCGCATCAACGGGTGCATGGAACGCAGCATGAACGGCCAGGAACTCCCGACGCAGTCGGCAGAGATGCAAGCGATGGTGGCCTACATCCAATGGCTGAGCGAAGACGTGCCCGAAGCAAAGCTAGCCGAATACAAAGGCCTGCCGGCCTTCGAAATTCCGGCCATCAAAGCCGACACGGTGCAGGGCAAGGCGATCTACGAAGCGCAGTGCCAGGCGTGCCATGGTACGCACGGCGAAGGAATTCGCCAGCCGGGCGGCGGGGCCGGCTATCTGTATCCGCCGCTCTGGGGCGCGGATTCGTACAACCACGGAGCCGGGATGCGCCGTGTGCTGACGGCGGCCCCGTTCATCAAAGCCAACATGCCGTTTGGGGTAAGCTGGGAAAATCCGCGCCTGACCGACGAGGAAGCGTTGCACGTGGCGGCCTACATCAACCACTTTGAGCGACCCCACAAAGCCAACACGGCCGAAGACTTTCCGGATAAGAAACTGAAACCGGTTTCTACACCCTATGGTCCCTGGGAGGACCCCTTCCCGGCCGAACAACACCAGTACGGCCCATTCCCGCCCATCGTTGACTATTATCAGAAGACCTTTGCGCTCAAAAAGACCAATTAGCCGGATCGGCCTGGCCCTCTTGTTAGGCGTGATGCTGCCGTGGACCGTGCACGCCCAGTCCGATTCGGTGCAGTCCCGGGGCGACGTCTCCGGGCAGTGGCGGACCTATTTTATGAGCACGCTGAATCAGGGCGACCTAAAGGATTTTGCGGCCCTGGCGACCGGAGGAAAGCTGAAGTACGTGCATCGGTGGGGCACCCATCTGGAAGCGGCGGCGGCTTTCTACACGGCGGTGAACCTGGGCATCAGTGACCCGACCGCCACCGACCCCGCCACCGGAAGGCCCAGCCGCTACGAAGCGGGCTTGTTCAACATGCAGGACCTGTCGCAGCGCGAAGTGGCCTTGCTCGGCGAAGCCTACCTAACGCTACGGTACAACCGCCATGCGCTGACCCTCGGCCGCATGAAGCTGGTCTCGCCGCTGTTCAATCCGCAGGACGGACGCATGATTCCCACGTTGCTCCAGGGCCTTTGGTACGCCCAACGGCCCGACAAAGCCTTGGATCTGGGGGCAGGTGTGTTCACAAAAGTGGCTCCCCGCGGAACGGACCGGTTCTATGGCATCGGCGAAAGCATCGGGGTCTATCCGGCCGGGCGGAACCTGACCGGAGCGCCCAGCGACTACCCGATGCATACGCGGAGTAAGTTCCTGGCCATCGGCCATGCGCACTGGAAGCCGATGCCGCACGGCGAAGTGCACGTCTGGGACTACTGGGCCGACAACGTTTTTCATACGGTGTACCTGGAGCCGGCCTATACCGTCACCCTGGGCGAGCACGCCTGGCAACTGGCAGGGCAGTGGGTGCATCAGGATCGGGTGGGCGAGGGCGGCAATGCCGACCCAGTCCGGCGCTACTTCGCCTCCCGGACGGCCGACGTGTTCGGCGTGCAACTCCAGGTCAAAGGCACCACAACCGTGCGGCTGGGCTACAACCGAATTACCGGTGCCGGGCAGTTCCTGTTTCCGCGCGAATGGGGGCGCGAAGGGCTGTATACATTCCAGAAACGCGAGCGGAGCGAAGGCAACGCTAATGCCGATGCGCTCGTGCTGACCCTGGACCGTACCTGGAAGGGGCAGGCCGGATCGCTACAGGGCATCGTGTCGGCGGGGCACCACTGGCGGGCGTCGGTCACCGAGGCGGCAGCGAACAAATACGCTCAGCCCAGCTACACCCACCTCAACCTTGATCTGTTCTACACCCCGGCCGCACTCCGACGGCTTCAAACCGAGCTGCTCTTGACCTACAAAATCGGGCAGGGGGACATTCCCGAAAATCCGGCTTTTGTGCTGAATAAAGTAGACATGGGGCTGATCAATCTGATCGTGAACTATACGTTTTGAGGAGGCGGTATGCACCGCAGTTCCGTTGACGGAAGTCAGTCTCAGCGATGAGGCAAATCACCACGGTTGGTAACGAGCGTTACAGCCCAACGGGCCTTTTTGGATGTACTTTGAGTCAGTAAATCAACGCATTACTGTCATGAAAGTACAACAATTGTATACCGGATGCCTGGCAGAAGCTGCCTACTATATTTCGTCGGAGGGCGAAGCCGCCATCATCGATCCCTTGCGCGACCCGACCCCGTACCTGGAAATGGCCCGCGCCGACGGGGCCACCATCAAGTACGTTTTAGAGACGCACTTTCACGCGGACTTTGTGTCCGGGCACCTCGACCTGGCGAGGAAAACCGGCGCGCAAATCGTGTATGGCCCTACGGCACTGCCCGATTTTGAGGCGCACGTCGCCACCGACGGCGAGGTGCTGCCGCTGGGCAAAGTCCAGATCAAAGTACTACACACACCCGGCCATACCCTGGAGTCGGTAACGTACCTGTTGCTCGACGAAGCGGGCCGCGAGGTCGCCATCTTTACGGGTGATACCCTCTTCATCGGCGACGTGGGACGCCCCGACCTGGCCGTAAAGACCGACCTGACGCGCGAAGATTTGGCGGGCCACCTCTACGACTCGCTGCGTCATAAAATCATGCCTTTGCCCGACGGCGTTATCGTCTACCCGGGGCACGGGGCGGGTTCGGCCTGCGGCAAGAACATGAGCAAAGAAACCGTCGATACGCTGGGCCATCAGAAACAGGTCAACTACGCGCTGCAGGCCGACCTGTCGCGCCGAGCGTTCATGGCTGCGGTTACGGCCGATCTGGTCGCGCCACCGCAGTACTTTCCGCAAAATGCCATGCTGAACCGCAAAGGATACGACAGCCTGGAGAGCGTGCTGAAGAAAGGCTTGAACGCGCTGGACGTGGCGACCTTTGTGCGGCATCGTGCCCATTACGACACGCTGGTGCTCGACACCCGCAGCAAAGAAGCCTTTGCGCAGGCGCACATTCCCGGTTCCCTCTTTCTGGGCCTCGACGACAACTTCGCCTCCTGGGCGGGGGCGCTGATCCCCGACCTGCAACAACCGCTGGTCTTTATCGCGGACGCAGGACGGGAGGAAGAGGTGGTGACCCGTCTGTCGCGCGTCGGACACGACAATACGCTGGGCTACCTGAAAGGCGGCCTCGTTAGCTGGCAGAACGCCGGCTACGCCACGGATCGCATCGACGAAACAACCGCCGCCGCGTTTGCCCAGCACTACCACGAGGGCATGCAGTTGCTGGACGTCCGCAAGGCAAGCGAATACCAGTCGCAGCACGTGGCCGGGGCAAGGAACGTTCCGCTCGCTTCCATCTTCCAGTCCCTGACGCAACTCGACCCGTCCGCGACCTATTACCTCCACTGCCAGGGCGGGTACCGCTCCATGGTGGCCGCCTCGATCCTCCGAGCCAAATGCTTTGGCCACGTCGTCAACATCACAGGCGGTTTTAACGCGCTGCGACAGACCGCCGTGCCGCTCACGGCCTACCACGAGCCGGTCACGCAGTTATAACTTGCCAATGCACCACCTTCCCGAAGCCTCCGTTGCAGACCGATGCGCGGGGGCTTTTTCGTGAATCGCAGCGCCACGTGTGTAACTTAAGTCACGCCACCCGGCAGGCGCACCCTCTACCTTTGTTGCTATACAAAACGTACTAAATACCTGAACTTATGTCGCTACTTGAGATAACAGGCTACGTCGGGGCGGCGCTGATTGGCATTTCCTTAGGGCTGATCGGCAGCGGAGGTTCCATCCTGACCGTACCGGTGCTGGTGTACCTGATTCACGTCGAGCCGGTGCTGGCCACGGCCTACTCGCTCTTTGTGGTGGGCATCTCGGCACTGGTGGGGGGCATCAATTATGCCCGGAAGCACCTGGTCAGTTACAAAACCGCGCTGGTGTTTATGGTACCCGCCTTCGTGACGGTCTACCTGACGCGCCTGTGGTTGGTGCCCATGCTACCGGCTACGTGGCTCACGATCGGAAGCTTTGCGCTGACCAAGGATGTTGGCATCCTGGTGCTGTTCGCCTTGTTGATGCTATTCGCTTCCGTAGGCATGATCCGCAACGGCAAAAGTGCACAGACCGACACGACAGACGAGGCCCAGCCGCGTTTCAACTTCCCGATGATTTTGCTCGAAGGGGCGGTGGTCGGCGTGCTGACGGGGCTGGTGGGCGCAGGCGGAGGCTTTCTGATCATCCCGGCGCTGGTGTTGCTGGCGCGGTTGCCCATGAAAATGGCCGTCGGTACCTCGCTGTTCATCATCGCCGCGAAATCGCTGATCGGGTTCCTCGGCGACATCCAGGCCGACCAGCCCATCGACTGGGGGTTTCTGCTGGTATTCTCGGCCATTGCGGCCTCCGGCATCTTTCTCGGCGGGTATCTGTCCAACTTCATCAACGGCAAAAAACTCCAGAAAAGCTTTGGGTGGTTTGTGCTGGCGATGGGCCTGTTCATGATCGTCAAGGAACTCTTCCTGCCGGGCGTGTAGTGTAACTCGGGTTACAAACGCACCCCTTCCAAGCCCGTACTTTTGAATAGTCGAATTGATAAAACAGAGTCTTCACTACAAATTCATAGCACCATGAAAATAGAACAGATTTATGATAAAGCCCTGGCACACGGCTCGTATGCCATTGTCAGCGAAGGGCAGGTGGCCCTGGTAGATCCGGGTCGCGACCCGCAGCCCTACCTCGACTTTGCCGAAAAACACCACGGTACCATTGTGGCCGTGTTCGAGACCCACCCGCACGCCGACTTTGCCAGTAGCCACCTGGAGTTTCAGCAACGGTTCGGCGCCACCGTCTACATCAATCCGAAAGTCGGGGTGTCGTACCCCTTCCTTCCGCTGCAACACGGCGACGAAGTGCGCATCGGGAAGGTAACGTTCCGTGCCCTGTTTACACCCGGTCACTCGCCCGACCACAACGCCTACCTGTTGCTCGACGAAGCTGGCAAGCCACATGCGGTCTTCACCGGCGACTCGCTGTTTGTGGGCGACGTCGGACGACCCGATTTGCGCGAAGGCGCAGGCCACGTAAAGGCCAACCGCAAGGAGCTGGCCGGCATGATGTACGACACGGTCAACACCGTGTTTGCTCCCCTGCCCGACGACGTGCTGGTCTATCCGGCCCACGGCGCAGGGTCGCTCTGCGGCAAAAACATGAGCACCGAACTCTACAGCACCATCGGGCAGCAAAAGGAGGAAAACTGGGCGTTCCACGTTAAAGAGAAGCAGGCGTTTGTCGAGAGTTTCCTCGACGGGCAACCGTTCATTCCCAAGTACTTCCCCTACGACGTGGAGCTGAACCGCAAAGGGGCCGATCCGCTGGCCGAGAGCATTGAGCGGGTGCCGCGACTGGCTTCGGCCGAAGCCCTGGAAAAAGGGGTGCTGATTGTCGATACCCGAAATCAGGAGGCGTTCAAGGCGGGGCATCTGAACGGCGCACTCAACATCCAGAACAAAGAAGGCGATAAATTCGAAACGTGGCTGGGCGCGCTCGTAAGCCCGACCGAATCGTTTTACCTCGTTGCCGAAGACGAAGAGGCGCTGGCAGCCGCGATTGTCCGTGCGGCCAAAATCGGCTACGAAAAGCTGATCAAAGGAGCACTCGTCAACCCGGCACAGGCCCCGGTGAAAAGTGACCGCCTGGACCTGAACGAGTTCAAGGCGCATCCGGAGCGCTACACCATCGTGGACATTCGCAACCAGTCGGAAGTCGCGACCGGTAAGATTTTCGATAGCGCCGTGGAGATTCCGCTGCCGGAATTACGCGACCGCAGCGGCGAACTGGCGACCGACAAGCCCATTGTGGTGCACTGTGCCGGGGGGTATCGGTCGGCGGCCGGAGCCAGCATCCTGGAACGCAAGCTGGCCGGAGCCACGGTATACGATTTGAGTGAAGCAGTGAAAGAATTTAAATAAGAAGGGAGGCAATATGTTTGGTTTTAGCAAGCAAGTGAAAAATTTCGAAGATGTAGACGCCGCAACGTTTGAGGCATTGCGTCAGGAGGGAAAGGCCGTGGTGTTGGACGTGCGCACACCGGCCGAGGCACAACAGGGAATGATTCCCGGTGCCAAGCTCCTCAATGTGATGTCGCCTTCGTTTCAGAACGAGGTGCAGCGGTTCGATAAGTCCGTGCCTTACCTGGTGTACTGCCGCAGCGGGAACCGGAGCGCGCAGGCGTGCCAGTGGATGGCCGATCAGGGCTTTCAGAAAGTCTTCAACCTACGCGGGGGCATAGGCGCCTGGCAGCATGCGGTTGGGAAGTAAGTAGAGGAGTTTTTGCCTGCAAAGTGGTTGATGGCCTGGCGGTTCCGTTCGGAATCGTCAGGCTTTTTTGTGTCTGCAGGGGGGGGAGCAAACGAGCGTTCAGCCGCTCTGGAACTCGGTTACACGACGCACGATTCCGGTTTCGGGCAGCTCCCAAGATGACGAGAATCATGTTTTGCCCTGACCCGCACCAGTGCGGAAGCCCGCCAGAACCGACATCTTCGGAAGATGATAAAAAGACCGTGCCGGCAGTTGTCCACTAAGAACCACTTTATGAAACATGTGTACTGTCATTTGGTTTGCCTCGGGTTAGCACTCGGGGGGATGGAAAGCCTGTCGGCCGCTGCGCCGCCCGATTCGGTAGCGCAATCCCTGATGGCCTTCATCGAAACCAACGGCCCGGACGAGCGGCTGTTTTCGCAGGTGGTGTTGCCGGACTTCTACCGTCGGCGGCAGTACCAACCGGCCTGGACCGATGCGCGCAACGTGTCCGATCTGCTCGCCATTTTGCAAGCCGCTGAACAGGAAGGGCTGGCGCCTGCCGCGTATCATCTGGACCGCATCCAACGGTTGCGTTGCGCTACGGCCACCGCTCCGCAGTGCGCAGAACTGGACCTGATGCTGACCGACGCTACGCTGATGTACGCCTCGCACCTGTACTTCGGGAAGGTGGACCCCCGCACGCTTTCTGCCTCCTGGAACGTCGAAAAGCGGCCTCTGCCGGACGACCCGGCCGGTACGCTCGAAGCCAGCCTGGCGATCTGTTCCCTGCCGCAGGCGTTCGAGGCGCTGAAGCCGACGCATGCGATGTATCGGCAGTTAAAAGAAAAGCTGGTCGTGTTGCGTCAGCGCGCGGCATTGGGCGGGTGGGCCCCGGTGCGGTCGGAGGCGAGTACCCCTGCCGCTCTGGGCGACACGGTTCCCTGGCTGGGGGCATTGCGGCAGCGCTTGCGGGCCGAAGGGTATGCCATGGCGGCCGATGGGGGGACGGTCTACGACAGCGCCCTGGCCGAAGGCGTGCGGCTGTACCAGCGGGAGCACGGCCTGGTGCCGGACGGCATCGTCGGGGCCGCGACTCTCCGTGCCCTCAACCGCCCCGTCGATTTCTGGATCGATCAGGTGCGCGTCAACCTGGAGCGGGCACGCTGGGTACTCGGGCATTTGCCCGACTCGTTTCTGGTGGTCAACATCGCCGCTGCGGAACTGTACCTGGTGTACGACCGGCAGCGCGTGTGGCAAACGTCCGTGGTGGTAGGCAAAACGGCCACGAAAACGCCCATCTTCAGTTCGCACATCACCCGGGTTGTGTTTAACCCGACCTGGACCGTGCCGCGTAGCATTTTACGTGAGGGCCTGTGGGCCGACATCCGCCGCAATCCGGCCTATCTGGCACAACAACGGATGGTGGTGCAAGCCCGGGGGCAGACCCTGGACCCGACCACCATCGACTGGTCGACTTACAGTCCGTCTACTTTTCCCTACAGCGTGGTGCAGCGCCCCGGCCCCAACAACGCGCTGGGGCGGGTCAAGTTCTACTTCCCCAATCCCTACCACGTCTACCTGCACGATACGCCTTCGAAAGAACTTTTTGCACGGTCACCGCGCACGTTCAGCCACGGCTGCATCCGCGTCGAGCATCCCCTGGAACTGGCCCGGCTCCTCCTCCAGGACTCGGTACGGTGGTCGGCAGCGGCCATCGATCAGGTCGTGCAAGACGGGGCAACACAGCAGGTAGCATTGTCGCGTCCCCTGCACGTGCTGATCTTGTACTGGACGTGCGATGCGCAGCCCGACGGGCGCATCCGGTTTCACCAGGATGTGTACCGGCGCGATCCGGCCGTTTTGCAGGCGTTAAATCAGGGCGAGCCTTACTGAGGGACGCGGCACCCCGTAGCGACTGGAGTGCGATGAAAAACGTCCGGTGGTGGGGCAGCGGCCATGCCGGTTTGGCGGCAGGATACCCCCGGCGGCGCTCCCGTTCTGCCACTGTTCGGTCACCACGACGGGCGCCCTTTTCGCACTATGCTGGCGTGTAGATTCCGCCGCCTGCGCGACCCCTCCACACGCATCATTTGTCGGGCCTGAGAGGGAGCACGGCTTTTCCCGGATCAGGCAAAATCCACCGATGCCTACGACTTCGCATAATTCAAGAAGTTCTCTTTTTTGTAATTGTGAGCGGCGAAGTAACTCGGAAAAAGGCAAAAAATATCGCAAATAAGTCTCAAAAACTTCCCCGCTTTTAACCAACTTTAAGGCTGGATAATCAGCTCGTACCCATTCCGCACAAAATTTTTTCCGGATTGGCTTTTTCTGACGATAAACAAACCTATGGAAACGAAGCCACACGACGGGGTTCAGGAGAGTAACTTCTTGGACCCTAAAGAACTCCTGCAAGTGTTGATGGAAGTCAAGAACGGCAACTTCTCGGTCCGCATGCCGGTCGACCATTATGGCATCAACGGGAAAATTTGCGACACGCTGAACGACATCATCGAACTGAACGAGCAGATGATGATCGAGTTTACCAAAGCGGGCCACACCATCGGCAAGCAGGGGCAACTCACCCAACGGCTGGAACTGCCCAACGCCAAAGGGTCCTGGCGCACCGGCATCGACACGCTCAATACGCTGATCTCCGACCTGGTGCACCCCACCATCGAAATCGCGCACGTGATCGGCTCGGTGGCGAAAGGAAACCTCTCGCAGGCCATGCCTCTGGAAATCAGAGGCAACGTGTTGCAGGGGGAATTTCTGCGCATTGCCCGGGAGGTAAACGACATGGTGAAGCAGCTGAACCTCTTCTCAATGGAGGTGACGCGTGTGGCGCTGGAAGTAGGGACGGAAGGAAAGCTCGGTGGGCAGGCGAAGGTGAAAGGCGTTGCGGGCGTGTGGAAAGAACTCACCGACTCGGTAAACCAGATGGCCTCCAATCTGACGGCGCAGGTGCGGAACATCGCGGAAGTGACCACGGCGGTGGCGCGCGGTGACCTGTCGCGGAAGATCACGGTGGACGTAAAGGGCGAGATCCTGGAGCTGAAGAACACGATCAACACGATGGTGGACCAGCTCAACTCGTTTTCGTCGGAAGTAACGCGTGTGGCGCTGGAAGTAGGAACGGAAGGAAAGCTCGGTGGGCAGGCGCAGGTAAAAGGGGTCGGCGGGGTCTGGAAAGAACTCACCGATTCGGTGAACCAGATGGCGTCCAACCTCACCTCGCAGGTGCGGAACATCGCCGAAGTAACGACGGCGGTGGCGGGTGGAGACTTGTCGCGCAAGATTACGGTGGATGTAAAAGGCGAGATCCTGGAGCTGAAAAACACGATCAACACGATGGTGGACCAGCTCAACTCCTTCGGCTCGGAAGTAACGCGCGTGGCGCGCGAAGTGGGCACGGAAGGGAAGCTCGGTGGGCAGGCCAACGTACAGGGCGTTGGCGGCACATGGAAAGACCTGACCGACTCGGTGAACCAGATGGCCTCCAACCTGACGGGGCAAGTGCGGAACATTGCGGAAGTAACGACGGCGGTGGCGGGCGGTGACTTGTCGCGCAAGATCACGGTGGATGTAAAAGGCGAGATCCTGGAGCTGAAAAACACGATCAACACCATGGTGGACCAGCTCAACTCCTTCGCCTCCGAGGTGACGCGCGTGGCCGTAGAAGTAGGGACGGAAGGGAAGCTCGGCGGTCAGGCGACGGTAAAAGGCGTCGGCGGGGTCTGGAAGGAACTCACCGACTCGGTGAACCAGATGGCCTCCAACCTTACCTCCCAGGTGCGAAACATTGCGGAAGTAACAACCGCCGTAGCGCGTGGAGACTTATCGCGCAAGATTACGGTGGACGTAAAAGGCGAGATCCTGGAGCTGAAGAACACGATCAACACCATGGTGGACCAGCTCAATTCCTTCGGTTCTGAGGTAACGCGTGTGGCGCTGGAAGTGGGTACGGAAGGAAAGCTCGGTGGGCAGGCCAAAGTAAAAGGCGTCGGCGGCACGTGGAAGGACCTGACCGACTCGGTGAACCAGATGGCGTCCAACCTCACCTCCCAGGTGCGAAACATCGCCGAAGTAACAACCGCCGTGGCGCGTGGTGACTTGTCGCGCAAGATTACGGTGGACGTAAAAGGCGAGATCCTGGAGTTGAAAAACACGATCAACACCATGGTGGACCAGCTCAATTCCTTCGGTTCCGAGGTAACGCGTGTAGCCCGCGAGGTAGGTTCTGAAGGAAAACTCGGTGGGCAGGCGACGGTGATCGGGGTCGGTGGTGTCTGGAAGGACCTCACGGATTCAGTGAACCAGATGGGCTCGAACCTGACGGCGCAAGTGCGGAACATTGCGGAAGTGACCACGGCGGTGGCGGGCGGAGACCTTTCCCGGAAGATCACGGTGGACGTAAAAGGCGAGATCCTGGAGTTGAAGAATACCATCAACACGATGGTGGACCAGCTCAACTCGTTTGCCTCCGAGGTGACGCGCGTGGCCCGCGAAGTGGGGACGGAAGGGAAGCTCGGTGGGCAGGCCAACGTACAAGGGGTCGCCGGGACGTGGAAGGACCTGACCGACTCGGTGAACCAGATGGCGTCTAACCTCACCTCGCAGGTGCGGAACATCGCCGATGTGGCCATTGCGGTGGCGAACGGTGACCTCTCCAAAAAAATTACGGTCGACGTGCGCGGCGAGATCCTCCAGCTGAAGGAAACGCTCAACACGATGGTGGACCAGTTGCGGGGCTTCGCTTCCGAGGTGACGCGCGTAGCCCGCGAAGTGGGTACCGACGGAAAACTGGGCGGTCAGGCCTTTGTGCCGGGTGTCGCCGGGACGTGGAAAGACTTGACCGATTCGGTCAACCAGATGTCGGGGAACCTGACTGACCAGGTACGCGGCATCGCGGAGGTGACCAAGGCGGTGGCGAGTGGTGACTTGTCGAAGAAGGTGACCATCGACGTAAAAGGCGAGATCCTCGACCTGAAAAACACGATCAACACCATGGTGGACCAGCTCAACTCCTTCGCCTTTGAGGTGACGCGCGTGGCGCGTGAAGTGGGGACGGAAGGGAAACTGGGCGGCCAGGCGCAGGTACGCGGGGTGGCCGGCACGTGGAAAGACCTCACCGATTCGGTGAACCTGATGGCCTCCAACCTCACCGGACAGGTGCGGGGCATCGCCAAAGTCGTGACCTCCGTCGCGAAGGGAAATCTGAAACAAAAGCTGTCGATCAACGCCCTGGGCGAAGTCGCGCAGCTGACGGAAACCATCAACGAAATGATCGACACGCTGGCGGTCTTTGCCGATCAGGTAACGACGGTGGCCCGCGAAGTAGGGGTCGACGGAAAACTGGGCGGGCAGGCGAGCGTGCCGGGTGCATCCGGAACGTGGAAAAACCTGACGGAAAACGTAAACCAGCTGGCCGAAAACCTCACCACGCAGGTGCGCGCCATTTCGGAAGTGGCCTCGGCGGTGACGAAAGGAGACCTGACCCGGACCATCAACGTGGAAGCCAAAGGCGAGGTAGAATCGCTGAAGGATACGATCAACCAGATGATCGCCAACCTGAAGGAAACGACGCTCCGCAACCAGGAACAGGACTGGCTCAAGTCCAACCTCGCGAAGTTTACGCAGATGTTGCAGGGGCAGAAGGACCTCAACACCGTAACGCACCGCATCCTCTCCGAGCTGGCCCAGGTGGTGCGCGCGCAGTACGGTGCGTTTTACATCCTGCAGCAGAACGAAGAGCAGCACGACCTGAAATTGCAGTTGTTTGCGGCCTATGCCTACAAGGAAGACAGCCGCATCACCAAAGCCTTTGCCATTGGCGAGGGGCTGGTCGGGCAGTGTGCAATGGAAAAGGAAAAAATCCTGCTGACCAACGTGCCCGGCGAATACATCAAAATCAATTCCGGCCTGGGCGAAGCCACACCGCTCAACCTCGTGATCCTGCCGGTGCTGTTCGAAGGCAAGGTGAAGGCCGTCATCGAGCTGGCTTCGTTCGAAAGCTTCAGCGAAACGCACATGGACTTCCTGGAGCAGCTGACGGAAAGTATCGGGATCGTACTCAACACCATCGGCACCAACACCCGGACCGAAAAACTGCTGACGCAGTCGCAGTCGCTGGCCGACGAGCTACGTCGCGCCAACGAAGAGTTGCAGGACAAGGCGCTGCTGCTGGTCAAGCAGAAAGAAGAGGTGGAAGCCAAAAACAAGGAGGTGGAAGAGGCGCGCCGCTCGCTCGAAGAAAAGGCCGAACAGTTGACGCTCACGTCCAAATACAAGTCGGAGTTTCTGGCCAACATGTCGCACGAACTGCGCACGCCGCTGAACAGCCTCCTGATTCTGGCGCAGCAGTTGTACGAGAACGCCGAAGGCAACCTGACCGAAAAGCAGGTACGCTTTGCCAAGACGATCCACTCGTGCGGCGACGACCTGATCCAACTCATCAACGACATCCTCGACCTGTCGAAAATCGAATCGGGCTTTATCTCGACCGAAATTCAGCCGGTGCGGTTGCGCGAAATCTGCTCGTTCGTGGAGACCACCTTCAAGCCCATTTCGGAGGCCAAGCACCTCAAATTCCAGATCGAGTTGCAGGAAGGCCTGCCCGAAAAGATCGAAACCGACCTGCAACGCCTCAACCAGATCCTGAAAAACCTGCTCTCCAACGCGTTCAAGTTTACGGAGCGCGGCGAAGTGCGACTGCGCATCCACGCGGCCCGCAACAGCAGCTGGAAAAACAGCCACCCGAGTCTGGCCCGCGCCCGGCAGGTCATTGCCTTTGCCATTGTCGATACGGGCATCGGCATTTCCCGCGACAAGCAGAACATCGTGTTCGAGGCCTTCCAACAGGCCGAAGGGTCGACCAGCCGCAAATACGGCGGCACCGGCCTGGGGCTGTCCATCAGCCGGGGACTGGCCGAACTGCTGGGTGGCACCATCGAACTGCAAAGTGAAGTCGGGCAAGGAAGCACCTTTACGCTGTTCCTGCCACTGGAACCCGCGTCGGTGCTCAACCGCCTGCAAGAATCACCGCAGATGGCCGCGCGCGCCTCGGATCTGCTCGAACAGTCGGCGGCGGCGGCGTATGCCCTGCCCGCGCAACGTTCGGACGGTCGCCGTCTGGAAGAGATGAACGAAATTCTGAACCCGACGGGCGACGACCGGCACAACATCCAGTCGGCCGACCAGGTGCTGCTGATCGTGGAAGACGACATGCGCTTCGGGCGCATCATGCTGGAAAAGGCGCACGACTGGGACCTAAAGGCCGTCATCGCGACACACTACGGCGAGGTCTTCGACTTTGTCAATACGTACCGACCCGTGGCCGTGACGCTCGACATCCGCCTGCCCGACAGCAGCGGCTGGAAAATTCTGGACCTCTTCAAGAACGACCTGCACCTGCGTCACCTGCCGGTCTACCTCATTTCCGGGGAAGAAAACCAGCCGCTGGCCTACCAGCGCGGGGCACGCCATGCGCTGCTGAAACCGCTGAAAAAAGAACAGGTTGACTGGTTGTTCCAGGACCTGAAAAACCTGCACCAGCGGCAGGACAAACAGGTGCTGGTGATCGGCACCGACGATGCCCAGGTGAAACAGGTCCGGCAACTGATGAAGCCCAACGGCGTGAAGGTGGCCGAAGCTGCCGACGAGCGAAAGGCCCTGAAACTGTTGCAACAGCGCCTCTACGACGCCGTGGTGCTGCTCTATCCGTCGGGCGATTTGTCGCTGCCGGAACTAATGGCCAAAGGCCCCCGGACCGACTCACTGCCGCGCACGCCGCTGCTGGTGTATGCGACCGAACATCTGGTGGAAGAAGACGCGGCGCTGCTCAAGCCGTGGGCGAAACGGATCATTGAAGCCTCGCCCGAATCGCTCGATCTGCTGCTGGAGGAGCTGGCGATCAACCTGCACCTGGAGCACCAGCGCCTCCCGGCCGACCAGCGCAAGCGCATCGAGCGGCTGCGGATGAAAGAAGACGTGCTGAACGGGAAAAACATCCTGATCGTGGACGACGACGTGCGGAACCTGTTCGCGCTGACCACCGCCTTTGAGCGCTACAAGATGAACGTGACGACCTCGGAAAGCGGGAAGGAGGCCATTGCGCTGCTTCACGAAATGGAGGACATCGACATGGTGCTGATGGACATCATGATGCCGGAAATGGACGGTTACGAGACGATTCAGAAGATCCGGGAAGAGCGCCAGAACAACGACCTGCCGATCATTGCCGTGACGGCCAAGGCCATGAAGGGCGACCGGCAAAAGTGCCTGGAAGCGGGCGCGTCCGACTACATCACCAAACCCGTGAAAATCGACCAGCTGCTGTCGCTGATGCGCATCTGGCTCTACAAATAACCCTGCCGACGGAGGCTTTGCTGCGGTGTTCCTGCCGCAGGGAACGGCGGCGAAGCCTCCGCCTGGTATAACCTGACAATGAGTACCCATTTTCGGCCGCAAACGAATCCTGAGGCATGCGCATTTCGGTCCTGATCTTTGTTGGCTTCATCCTGATCCTGCTGCTGTTCTCCATCACTACTTACGTCAACTACCAGTTGTCGCAACAGGTGATCGAAAACACCAAGTGGGTGGCCAATTCGCAGGCGGTGATCCGCAACAGCAGCCGGTTGCAGCGCAACCTGATCGAGATGGAAAGCAGCCTGCGCGGCTACCTGTTTACCGGCGACGACATCTTCACGGACAATTACGACGTCGCTTCGCGCGAAAATGCCGAATTGTTTGCGGGGCTGGTCAGCACCATCGACCGGTCGGATACGGCCCGGCAGGAGGTGCGTCTGGCCGAAATCAGGGAGCTGTTCACCCGCTGGGAGCAGGAATACAGCCTGCCGTTGCTGCAGGCCAAACGGAACGCCGTGCTCTCCGACAGCGCTAACCAGCAGTTCGGGCGCCTCTACCGCACGCGGCTGCGCGACAAAATCGGCGTGGAGATCGGCAACGGCATCCGCACCAACCTGCGCGACTTTATGAACCACGAGTACGACCTGCGCGGCATCCGGATGGCCAACCTGGACGAGTCGGTGGCGCGCACGCGCGAAATCTCGTTCATGCTCACCTGTGCCTCGATCATCACAGGCCTGGTCATCGCCTTTTACGTCACGTTCCTGATCGCCCAACGTATCCGAAAAATGGTGCACCTGGCCGACCGGATTGCGGCGGGCAATTTCCAGCTGCTCACCGAAGACCAGTCGCGCGACGAGCTGGGAATGCTGGCGCGCTCGCTGAACCGCATGGCCGGGATTCTGAACGAAAACATCTCCGAGCTGCAACGGAAGAACGAGGAACTGGACCGCTTCGCCTACGTGGTGTCGCACGATTTGAAAGCGCCCCTGCGGGGCATCGAAAATGCTTCCAACTGGCTGGAAGAAGACTACGGCTCCGAGCTGCCCGACCGGGCGCGCGAGTACCTGCACCTGATGAAAGGGCGCGTGCACCGCATGGAAAACCTGATCGACGGCATTCTGGCCCTGTCGCGCATCGGCAAGGGGAAAAAGCCCGTGGAAACGGTCGATGTCCGGCAAATGGTCGAGGAAATTGCCGAAACCCTTTCGCCGGGCGAGCACATGCAGATTGTGATCGACACGCCCCTGCCGGTGCTGGTAACCGAGCGGATTCCGCTCCTGCAGGTGTTTACCAACCTGATCAGCAACGCCATTAAGTACCATGACCGGCCCACCGGGCGGGTCGTGGTGGCCTGTCTGGAGAAAGAACACGAGTACGAATTTTCGGTCGCCGACGACGGCCCCGGCATCGATCCGCAGTACCACGAAAAGATTTTTATCGTGTTTCAGACCCTGAAAGAGCGCGACGCCCTGGAAAGCACGGGCGTGGGCCTGGCCATCGTGAAAAAGATTATGGACGATGTGCGCGGCACGATTCAGGTTTTTTCGGAAGCCGGCCAGGGCGCGACGTTTACCTTTACCTGGCCTAAGTACCTTTGCGAAGAACGTATACCCTGAGTTAGTGTCACGATGCTTGAGAAAATAGTAAACATCCTGCTGGTAGAAGACGATTACCTGGACGTGATGGACGTAGAGCGGAACCTGAAGAAAATCAACGTTTTGCACAAGCTGTACGTCGCGCGCAACGGGGAGGAAGCGCTGGCGATGCTGCGGGGCGGAGGCGCGGAAACGATCGATCCGCTGCCCAGCCTGATCATGCTCGACATCAACATGCCGAAGATGAACGGCATCGAATTTTTACAGGAGTTGCGTCAGGACCCTGCCCTGAAACACATCAAGGTGTTCATCATGACCACGTCAGATCACGAAGAAGACCGCTCGGCGGCGCAGGAGCTGGGCATTTCCGGCTACATCGTCAAGCCGCTGAAATTCAGTAATAAATTTTCGGCCACGGACAGCTTCAATCTGTTTATCGACTTGCTCAACCTGAAAAAGTAGCGTAGGCGGGGCACCGCGGCCGAACCTAGTACACACTTAATTACGCAGTCATGAGTCTGGAGGAGTCACCCGATATCAAAATCTTGTTGGTCGACGATCGTGAGGACAACCTGCTTTCGTTGGAGACGCTGCTGGAACGCGACGGGTACCAGTTCAAGAAGGCACAGTCGGGGCGCGAAGCCCTCAAAATCTTGTTGAAGGAGTGGGACTTTACGCTGATCCTGATGGACGTGCAAATGCCCGACATCAACGGCTTCGAGACGGCGGCCATGATCCACGCCCGCGACAAATCGTGCCACATTCCCATCATTTTCATCACGGCGCACCATAACGACGAAAACATCACGAAAGGATACCTGCACGGCGCCATCGACTACATCTACAAGCCGATCAACCCGGTGATTCTGCGGGCCAAGGTGAGCGTTTTTGTGGACCTCTACCAGAAGAACTACCAACTGCGCGAACAGGAAAAACGGCTGAAGGCCATCAACCTGGAGCTGGAAGAGCGCGTGCAGGAGCGCACCGCCGAACTGCTGCTGAAAAATCAGGAACTGGAAAAAATCAACCGCGATCTGGACAACTTTGTCTACGCCGCTTCGCACGACCTGAAAGCGCCCATCGCCAACATCGACGGCCTGTTGCAACTGTTGCGCAAAACGCTGAAAAACCGGCTGAACGAGAAGGAGGACCAACTGTTTGCGTTGGCTAACCAGTCCATCAGCAAGTTCAGCAGCACCCTCAACGACCTGGGCGAAGTGATCAAGGTCCAGCGCCTGGACGGGGAAGCCATCCGTCTGGTATCGCTACCCGACGTGGTCAGCGACGTAAAACAGGACCTGACGAGCCTGATTGCCGAGACCGGCGCGACGTTCGAAGAGGACTACGAGGTGAAGGAGATGACGTTTGCCCGGAAAAACCTGCGCAGCATTTTCTACAACCTGATGGTCAACGCCCTTAAGTACCGGTCGCCCGCCCGACCGCCGCACGTGCGCATCCGCACCTACCGGGGCAAGGGGCAGGTCGTATTTCAAGTGCAGGACAACGGCCTGGGCCTGAGTCGCTCCCAGCAAACCAAGCTGTTTACCCTCTTCAAGCGAATGCACACCCACGTAGAAGGCTCGGGGGTAGGCCTCAGCATCGTGAAGCGCATCATCGACAACAACGGCGGCACCATCGAGGTAGAAAGCGAAGTAGACCGGGGCACCACTTTCATCGTGCGCCTGCGGTCGGTCGAAGAGGCCCTGCCCACCGTTTCGTGAGCAATTTCCCGACACCGCATACGTTTACCACAGAATTTAATCCGCTGATTCTGGGCGGGTTGCGCCATGCATTGCGTAACTCCGAAGTTCGTGGGGTGAGCTGATCGAACATCGCCCGACGCATGAATTATTCGATCAGCCCGAACTTGAAAAAACCAAGCGCTACGCGTCCGGCAAATTCGGGTGAGTAGCGCGTGAAAAACAGTTTGAAAAGTACGGCCGCCTACAGGTCGTAGATGGGCTTGGGCGCCGGTGTGGTCTCCTGCTCCGACGTAACCTCCTGAGCCTCGGCCGTGAGGGAACTCAGTTCGTCAACGTGAAAGGTGTGTTTCTTGAACTCGCCCGTTGCCGCAACGTAGTACGTGCAGGTGATCCAGGGCAGGTCGATTTCCCGGACGGTCATCGTCGGACTGGCGGGGGCTTTGTGGACGACCAGGTCGCCTTCGTTAAACAAGTCTTTTTTCTTTTTCTTGGCCATACGGGTCCGTTTTTTAGACATACAAATTCGTTACTGTCTCGCCCAAACGTATCAGGAATCCCGCCCATCGCCAAGGGGTAATGCATGCGCCACGAAAAAATAAACTAGGCGTAACAGGACGTTGCCGTTGGTCCGCTAGGTTTGTGGTGTTGCGCTGAAACGGGAACGTTCAGGCAACGGATAGGTTAAGTAGTGACATCAGATTTGCCAACGTCTCTCCGGTCTCCAGAGGGGCGTTTTTTTTTAGCGCCCCTTTGTGGACTACCCGCGTACGCCGCCCCGCCCGGACAACCTGGAGCGTGCATCCGGAAACGCGTGCAGCGCTTGCTACGGCGCATCCGCTTTGGCGCTTCTAGGCAAACGAAACAGGGTGGGGCGGGGGCAGTGGGGCACGGCAGCCGAGCCAAGTGCTACCCGAAAAAGAGCTGCGGCACAGTCCGGGCAATTTCTTAATGGAAAGATAACACTCCGGTTCAGGCTTTCCTGGGGCAGCCCGTTGCGGGAGTCCGGCCCTCTGGGTGGCGTTACGGGCCGTCATGGTCGGCTGTGCACGTGCCGGAGCGTAAGCACCCCGGTTGCGGTCACGGTGGTCGCGCGTGTACTTTTACTTTGTGTATGCTTTGAAATGGTTACCGGTACGATGGATGTGTTGCGCCATCCTCTGCGTCGGCATAGGACCCGCCGAGGCACAGCCGTCGGACGACGTGGCGCGTTTGCAGGCGGAATTGCGCCAGGCTCCTCCCGAAACACGCGCCCGCCTGCAGAACCGGTTGGCTCATGCGTACCTCTCGTTCGCACCCGATTCGACTTATGCCTACGCCCGGCAGGCCCTGAGCACGGCCGAGGCACAGGGGTGGCGCGATGTACAGGCAGAAAGCCAGCAGCTTCTGGGGCAGGTGTTGTATCAGCAAGGCGCCTTCACCCCGGCATTGCAAGCGTATTTGCAGGCTGTGGAACTCTACCGCCAGGTTGACGACCGTCGGGGGCAGGCCGCTACCTACGATCTGTTAGGGGAAATCTACCATTATACACAGCAGGCGGATCTGGCCTTTCGGGCTTATCAGGAGGCGTTGCACTTGTACGAATCCTTGCAGGAAGCCGCCGGGCAGGCCGCGACACTCGGGCACCTGGGGCATTGGTACGAGAAGCAGCAGCAGTACGACGAAGCGCTCGCGACCCAGCGGGAAGCCCTGTCCATTTACCAGCGGCAGCAGGACCGGGCCGGGCAGGCCGTGATTACGGAAAACCTCGGCAGCATCTACGAAGACCTGCAACGGTTCGATTCGGCCTATTTCTACTTTCGCCAGTCGCTCGACAATCATCTGGCCACCCGCAACCACCTGGAAGCCACCCGCCTTTACAACAACCTGGGCGACATCTACCGCAAAACGGGGCAGTACGACGACGCCCTCCGGCTAACGCAACAGTCGCTGGCAGAGGCGCGTGCCCTGGGGCAACGGTACCAGGAACGGAGTGCCCTGCGCGATCTGGGCAAAACACACGAACTGCGGGGCGAGTTGCCACAGGCTTTGGCGTATTACGAAGAAGCTTATCAGCTTTATCAGGAACTGTATTCAGAAGAAAATGCCCGCCAGATGGCTCGCTTTCAAGCGCTTTTCGAGACGGAGCAGAAAGACCGCGCCATTGCCCTGTTGGAGCGCGACCAGCAGATCAGCCGCTTGTCTCGCTACGCGCTGTCCGGCGGAGCGTTGCTGCTGTTGCTCGTGGCGCTGCTGGTGTGGAACCGGCAGCGGCTGAAGATCCGCCAGAACCAGGCCCTGCTGGAACAAAACCGCAAACTGCACACGACCGAGCAGGAGCTTCTGCGTGCGGAGCTGCAAAACCGGCAGTGGCAAGAAGAACGCCTCCGCTACGAACTGGAAAACCGCAGCCAGTCGCTTTCGCAGCACACCGTCCACCTGATCCAGAAAAATCAGCTCCTGTCGGACCTGAAAGAGGAGGTACTGAGCCTGACCAAAGGCCGCCCCAGCGGTGGGTTCAAGCAGTTGGTGCACCGCATCAACCAGAGTTTGCAGCAGGACCAGGAGTGGGAAGATTTTCAGCAGACCTTCGAGCGGGTGCACCCCGCTTTTTTCCGCGAACTGCAGCACCGCTTCCCGGAACTGACTCCGGCCGAGGTGCGACTGGCCGCGCTGATGCGGCTGAACCTCGACTCGAAAGACATCGCTACGCTGTTGAACATCTCACCCGAAAGTCTGCGCACCTTCCGCTACCGCCTGCGCAAAAAACTGAACCTCTCCGGAGAGGTGAGCCTGAGCGGCTTCCTTCAGCAGCTCGGTGTTACGCCTGCCGAACCCCCGAGCCACGAGCACCGCGAGCAAACGCTGGTAACGTTGCAAGATGATAACGAAACGTTAACCTAGTGGTAATGTGGATAAGTGATTGATATTCAGTTGGTTAATGGGTGTTGTTCACGTTCTGATACACCGCTTGCGTAGCCTGTTGCCGTCTTGTTGACGCCGCTCTTTGCGGGGAATCGGGGAGGGCTCTATCCTTGAAGCGGAAACCCCATACCGCTCATGAAACGATCACTACTTACGCTTTTTTTACTGCTGGCGGGCACGCTGCCGCTGTGGGCACAGACCGGCGCGCTCTCCGGGCGTGTCACCGACGAACTGGGCCTGGCCATGCCGGGCGCGACGCTCTTGGTTACCGATCTGCAACGTGGCACCGCCACCAACAACCAGGGCGAGTTTACGCTGGTCAACCTGCCGGCAGGCACACACACGGTGCGCCTCTCGTACATCGGCTACGCGCCCACCGAAACGTTCGTGACCATCGCCGAAGGCACCACGACCCAACTCAACCTCTCGCTGGAACCCGGCGTCACGCAGGGGCAGGAGGTCGTCGTCCTGGGCGACCGGCTCAAAGGGCAGGCCAAGGCCCTCAACCAGCAGCGTTCCAACCTGAACGTGACCAACATTGTGGCGGCTGACCAGATCGGTCGTTTTCCCGATGCCAACATCGGCGACGCCATGAAACGCATCCCCGGCATTACGGTGCAGTACGATCAGGGCGAAGCCCGCTTCGGCATCATCCGGGGAACGTCCCCACAGCTCAACTCCGTGATGATCAACGGCGAACGGGTGCCTTCGGCCGAGGCGGAGATTCGCTCGGTGCAACTCGACCTGGTGCCCGCCGACATGATCCAGACCATCGAAGTCAACAAAACTGTGACGCCCGACATGGATGCCGACGCGATCGGCGGTTCGGTCAATCTGGTGACCCGCTCGGCCCCGGAAGGGCTGCGCATTTCGGGTACTGCGGGGACCGGTTATAACTTTCTGTCCGAAAAGCCACTGACGACCGGCGCGCTTGTGCTCGGCAACCGCTACTTCAACAACAAACTCGGCGTGGTGCTGAGTGGCTCGTACTACAACCACCGGCTGGGCTCCGACGATTTAGAGGCCGAATGGGACTACGACGACGACCCCAACCAGGCGTGGGTGAGCACCGTGGAGGTGCGCAAATACAGCGTTCAGCGCGTGCGGCGCAGCCTGTCGACAACCCTGGATTACACGTTCAGCCCGAACCATAAACTCTTGTTCCGGGGCATGTACAACTGGCGCGACGACCGCGAGAGCCGTTACCGGTTGAACTACGTGCTGGAAGATGCCCTCAACGGCGGCCGACCGGGGCCGGAAGGCCTGGTGCCAGGAGAGGCCACGGAGATTGAAGACGGAGAAGAAGAAACCTACGCCACCGAAGTACAGATCCAGACCAAAGGAGGGCCCGACAACGACCGCGCCCGAAACCGCCGCCTGGAAGATCAACGCGCGCAGAGTTACCAGCTGCGGGGCGAGCACCTGCTGGGTAACAAGGTCAGCCTGACGTGGCAGGGCAACTACGCCATCGCTTCCGAAATGCGGCCTCAGGAACGCTACATCGGGTGGAACCTGGAAGGTGCCGACCTGCGTGTCAACTTAGCCGACCCGCGCCAGCCTCAGGTGGGCTTCGTACATCCGGAAGACTACCAACCCGGCGAATTTTCGCTCGACGAACTCACGGAAGAAAACCAGTTTACGACCGACGAAGACCTGAACGGCCGCGTCGACCTGCGCATTCCGTTGCAACTCAGCGGCAACACCGGCACGGTGCAGCTCGGGGGGCGTCTCCGCCACAAGTCGAAGGTGCGCCGCAATACGTTCAGCGAATACGAACCCCTGGACGAAGACGCCTGGGCAAACATGGGGCAACACCCTACAGCGGTGCAGACCGATCCTGATTTTCTGGCCGGACCGTACGCCGCCGGTTTCTTTACGCCCAATGGTTACCTGGGTACGCTCCGGCTCGACGACGCGGGGCAGTTTGAATCCGACGATCTGCTCGACGAGTACGTGTCCGGGAACTTCAACGCCCGCGAAGTGATTACGGCCGGCTACCTGATGTGGCAGCAGCAGTTGAGTGAAAAATTCTCGTTCCTGACCGGGGTGCGCCTCGAAAACACGAACCTCGACTACACGGGCAACGAATTGACGCTGGACGAAGAAGGCGAGTACGACGGCGTGCGACAAATCGACAACTCGGATCAGTACCTGAACGTCCTCCCGGCGCTGCACCTGCGTTTCGACGCCACGGACCATACCGTCCTGCGCGCCGCCTGGACCAACACGCTGGCCCGTCCCAACTACTACGACCTGGTACCGTACCGGGAGGTGAACCTGGAGGACAACGAACTGGCGATTGGCAACCCCGCCCTGCAACCCACGGTGTCGATGAACTTCGACCTGATGGCCGAGCATTATTTCTCGTCCGTGGGCGTGTTGTCGGGCGGTTTCTTCTACAAAGACCTGGAAAACTTCATCTTCAACTACCAGCGGGACGACGTGTACGATCCGGTGACCGACCGTGAGTTCGACGACTTCAGCCAGCCGCTCAACGGGGGCAGCGCGTCGCTCTGGGGCGTGGAACTGGCCGCACAACGCCAACTGGACTTCCTGCCGGGTGCGCTGCGGGGCCTGGGTGTCTACGCCAACTACACCTTTACGCAATCGGCGGTGGACGGCCTGCCCATCGAAGGTCGAGAGAACGAAGCGTTACCCCTGGCGGGCACCGCAAATCATACCCTGAACGGCTCGCTCTCGTTCGAGTCGGCCCGGCTGGTGCTGCGCCTGTCGCTGAACTACACGAGCGATTACATCGACGAATACGGCGACGAAGCGTTCTACGACCGCTACTACGACCAGCAAGTGTTCCTGGATTTCAACGGCTCGTATGCCTTCACGCCGCAGTGGCGTTTGTTTGTGGAAGCCAACAACCTGACCAACCAGCCGCTGCGCTACTTTCAGGGAATTGCGGACCGCACCATGCAGGCCGAGTACTACAACGTGCGCGTGACGGCGGGCGTCAAATTCGATTTGTTCCAAAAGTAAAAGAGGAAGGTGCCGGGGCCTCTGTGCGGCCCTGCTTCCAGTTTCTGAAGATACCCTATGAAAAAATGGCATTGGCCCCTTTTGGGGCTCGGCATAGCCGCTTGTTCTACCTCGGCCACCACGCCCCCTGCGGCACAGCAGGCCGACACGTCGGTCGCCACGGCGGACCTGCGCGTACGGCCGGTGGTGGTTACGGAGCCCACGTTGCACGATACGGACGACCCGGCCATCTGGGTCAATCAGGCAGACCCTGCACAAAGTCTGGTGCTGGGAACGGATAAAAACGTAGACGGCGCCTTGTACGTCTACGACCTGAACGGAAAGATTCTGCAAGACCGCGTGGTGCGCGGGCTGCAACGCCCCAACAACGTCGACCTGGAGTACGGCCTGATGCTCGGCGGAAAACCCACCGACATTGCGGTGGTGACCGAGCGGTTGACGCACAAACTCCGGATCTTCCGGCTGCCCGACATGCAACCCGTCGACGGGGGAGGCGTGGAGATGTTCGTCGACGAAGCGGGCGAAGGCTACCGCGATCTGATGGGCATCGGGCTCTATAAACAGCCGCAGACCGGCGAGGTCTACGCCATCGTGGGGCGAAAAACGGGCCCCACCGACGGAACCTACCTGTGGCAGTACCGTCTGTACGACGACGGAACCGGGCGGGTGGCGGCCGAACTGGTGCGGAAATTCGGGACGTTCAGCGGACGGAAAGAAATCGAATCCATTGCGGTGGACGATGCCCTGGGCTATGTCTATTTCTCGGACGAAACGGTGGGCGTGCGGCAGTACCACGCCGATCCCACCAAAGGGAATGAAGAGCTGGCCCGCTTCGCCACGGAAGGCTTTGCCGAAGACCACGAAGGCATTTCGATTTACCCAACGTCCGATTCCACCGGCTACATTCTGGTATCCGACCAGCAGGCGAATCAGTTTCAGGTTTTCACCCGCGAAGGCACGCCTGGCCATCCGTACGAGCACCGTCTGGTCAAGGTCATTCCTGTCTCCACGAACGAAAGTGACGGTTCAGAGGTGACCGCCGTCCCGCTCAACGCACAGTTTCAACACGGCTTGTTCGTCGCCATGTCCGACGACCGTACGTTTCAGTTCTACCGTTGGGAAGACTTGATGTCGTTCGACACCGCCGCCCGGTAATCTGCTACGGCGCGCGGTTTGCGTTGCGGTCGGCGATCAGGCCGTAGCCCGCGATCAGCGCCCACGCTCCGTTGAGGAACGCCGCCGGCAGGGACTTGTCGTACAGGGTGTTGAGGGTCAGCAGCACGCCGCCCAGGATGTTGCAGAGGTGATAGGCGAGGGAGGTGGACGTCCACCGTTTGGTCACGAGCAGAAAATACGCCAGCAAGTACAGCAACGTACCGAGCCACCCGAACAAGGTCATGATCGCCTGCCCCGTCATGGGGTGGGCGATTTGGTGACGCGTACCCAGCGGTTGACTGCGTTGTGCGAACCTTCCAGCACCACCTTGTAGAACTCGGACGGCAGCGTCGAAACGTCCAGCGTGTACGCTTCTTTCTTCAGGGGAACGGTCGCCAGGCGTTGGTAAGCATCCTGTTGTCCGCGGTCCTTGACATGATTCGTGGTGCTGACCCACACCTGCACGTCGCCTTTTTTCTCAAGCGCGTTCCACGAAAGCTGGAGCTTCCCGTTCTGGTACTGCACCTGTGGATCGGTGAGCGATACCGGGCCGGTCAGCGGCACGCCGTCGAGTTCGAGCAACGTCGCGCGCGGCACGTCGATGCCCAGGAACCGCGTCATCGTGGGCAGGATGTCGACCATGCCCGGTTGGTCGTTGTGGAAATGGGGGTTCAGGTCCTTCAGATTGGTCGTGATCCAGATTGTCCGCTCCCGCTCCGATTGGCCGCCGTGGTCTTTGCCGGTTTTCGCGTCGCGGCCGTGGTCCGTCGTAATCAGAATCATCCACTCTTCGCCAAAGCGTTGTTGCCGTTCCTGAAGGGCGGCCCAGATGCGCCCGACCTGTTGGTCTACGATCTCGACGGCACGCGTCTGTTGCGGACTATCGCCGAAGCGGTGGCCCATGTCGTCGGTGTATTCCAGGTAGACCCACGACAGGTCCGGCCCTTCTGCGCGCAGATAACGCGCGGCCTCGTCGGTTACCAGTTCGTCGATCTGATGAATGTATTCACTCTGGCGGTCGTGCGGAAAGCGGACGGTGTCCAGCTCAAACCCGTCGAAATCGTAATCGACCTGCACATGTCCTGTCGCGGCCAGCCCTTCGCCAATCAGCTTGGTGCGGTTGTCGAGCCAGGTGGAGAACACGGCCGTCTTCTTGTCCGGGTACTGATCTTTGAACAACCGGAAGATGGTGGGGTAGTGGTAGTTGGGGTCTTTGATGCCGTTGCCCCACACGTTGTGTTTGTTGGCCCACGTACCGGTCAGCAGACTGTTGTAACCCACGGCCGAAATGGTCGGCGTTTCCGAGTAGCCGCCCGCTTCGCCGCCCGTGTAAGCGCGGGTGTAACCCCCGACTTTCGCAATGGCATCCAGGTGGGGCGTGGGCACCTTCTCCACGACGTCGGCCGGAATGCCGTCTACGATGATGAAAACCGCTTTGCGGGGGGAGGTTTGTGCCCGTAGCCCGCCCCCAAGCAGGAGCAGGCCAATGGACAGAAGAAATGCTTTTTGCATGATCAGGAAAGGTACCAGATGGTGAAGGATGTTGTCATTGAGTGGAGGAGTGCAGCGATTTGTGGTTCATCCGTAATGAGCATTCGTAGCGACGGGCACTGAATTCCGTCGCTACGAATGCGCCCCGCCCCATGCACTCTGCGCTACTCCCAGCCGAAAAGCTGACTCAGGTTGGGGTTCAGCCGCACCTCGGCCTGCGGAATCGGGCGGTAGTAGTATTTCGGTGCCACAAACGTACCCCGATCGGCCGTAACCTGGACGGTACCCGAGGTGCCGTTTTTCAGAAAGACGGAGGCATCCTGCCCGAGGGTACCGGCGCGGTAGTAGATCAGCGGGACGCCCAGGCCGTTGGTTTCTTTCGTGTCGGGGATAGACTCCGAGGCGGCAATGAGCATGATGTCCGGTTCGCCGTCGCCCGTCAGGTCGTGTTTGCCCAGGCCCGAAAAATAAAGTCCCTCCGGCTCTTTTTCAAACAAGTGACCGGCGGCCCAGCGCATCAGGTCGTCGTAGCGATACCCTTCCAGTCCCAGCTCTACGCGGCGTTCCCGGCGGATTTCCAGCAGTTCGGCGCGTTGCGCAGACGTGATGTTCGGGTAGCGGTCGGCCTGTACCGGATCGACTTCCGGGTTCATCGCCAGGTGCGGCATGCCCACCCGGTCACGCAGCAGATTTACCGTCAGGTCCAGGTCGCCCTGCGTCAGTTCGCCCAGCTCGGCACGTGCCTCGGCGTAGGTCAACAGCACTTCGGCATAGCGGTAGACCGGCACATCGACCGAGTTGCGCACCGTCTGGTCGGTCGAGTTCATAAAGCCCTTGATCTGGTGGTAGCCCGAGAAATTTTTCGCGAGCTGCTGTACGTAGAGGCCCCCGCCCTGCGAATAGGTGCTGGTGAAAATCAGTTCCCAACCCGGGTAAGCATAGCTCTGGCTCAGGCGCGGATCGCGGTTGGCAAATTCGGCCACAAACTCGTTCGTTTCGTAGCCGGGCTGGCGCGTGTAAAAGGAGCCGTCGGCCATCAGGTAGGTCTGCACCAGGTCTTTCACCGGATTGTACTCGTAGTTGCCGAAGCCGTATTCCCACCAGCCGCTGTTCAGGAGGTTGTCCTCGTAATACCGCCCCAGAATCACTTCCGAATTTCCCGCCAGGCTGGTCTGGTTAAACAGGTTCAGGTAATCTTGGTCGGGGTGGCCGGTCGAGTAGAGTGCAAAGCCGCCGTTGTCCATGATGTCTTTCGCCACGTCGCGCGCCGTACGGAGGAAGTCGTCGGCTGTGGCCTGCAAGTCCAGCTCGGGGTGGTAGGTCCGGAAGGTGCCTTCGTAGAGCGCAAAGCGCGCAAAATCAGTTTTGACGACCCATCCGTTTACAGCCCCCGCTGCGGACGTGGGGTCGACGTGCTCGGCTGCAAACCGGTAATCTTCCATGATCCGCTCCACCACAAACGCCCGCGGATCACGCGGCTTCATCAGCAGCTCTTCTTCGTTCGTAGAGATCACTTCGTCGTACCAGGGCACGTCAGAATACCGCTTTACCTTGTTGGCGTAAAAGCGGGCCCGGAAAAAACGCGCCAGCCCCTCGAAATGGTCCAGGCGTTCCTGCGAAAGCTGGGCGCGCTGGAAGTTTTCCAGGAAGAAGTTGATGTCGCGCAGGCTGCTCCAGTCCCAGCCGCTGGTAAGGGTTTGGGACGAAGGCGCAGAAATCATCATCGTTTTCAGTTCGGTCACCCCCGTGGTGGCGGCGTTGTCGGTGGCTGCATCGGCCGTGTAGAGGCCGATTCCCGGAAAATCGTACAGGTTGTAGAGGTACATGGCGAGGTCTTCTTCCGTGTTGAAGAAGTTCTCCTGGTTGATTTGCGTTTCCGGAAATTTGTCGAGAAAATCGTCGTTGCAGGCCGTCAGGGTGGCGGCCAGGGCAACGCTTAAGAGTAGGGAACGAGAGTTCATGGGAAGGAGAGATCAGAAGTTAACGTTGAGACCGACCGAATAACGACGCTGGAACGGATAACCGAAGCCGTTGCCGACGCGGTCGGGGCTCTGGCCGGGATCGGTGTAGATGTTGGTGTTGACCGCTTCCGGATCGTATAATTTCTTCAGGGCCGACCATTCGGTGAGGTTGTCGCCGCTGACGAAGATGCGCAGGCTGGCAATCTTCCAGCGGTCGGTGAGCGCCGTCGGCAGCGTGTACCCGACGGTGACGTTTTTCAGGCGCAGGTAGGCCGCGTTGAGCAGGTACTGCGTCTGCGGAATAGCCAGCCCCTGCGCCTGGTCGATGCGCGTACCCAGGTTGCGGTCGGCCAACCACGCTTGCAGAATGGGATACGCCGCGTCCAGATTCTGCTGGGCCAGTCCGGCGTCGAGGTACGACTGCGAGTGCCGGGCCTGATCGGCCGCGCTCTCGTCGGCCGGTCGGTAGAAATCCAACAAATGCTGGTAGCCCCCGCCGTACGGCTGCTGGTAGAATCCCCAGTAGAGGTAATCGAGGGGATAGTAGTCGCGCTTGCCGATGCCCTGGAAGAACACCCGCGCGTCGAAGCCTTTCCAGTTCGCGCTCAGGTCCAGGCCGTACTGCAGGCGGGGCGTCGCGTTCCCGATGACCGACAGGTCTTTCGTGTCGTCGAGGGTGTACCCTTTTTCAATAACGCCGTTGCCGTCGAGGTCCTGGTAGCGTGGCCAGCCGGGCACGATGGACAGCGCTCCCCACGGGATGATCGACGTTTGATCCAGGGTAGCGATCTGGTCTTCGGTCTCGAACAGACCGTCGTTCTTCAGGCCCCAGATCTCGCCCAGTTCCATGCCTTTGTAGTATTGCAGGATGCTCCCGCTCGGGTTGTCGAATCGGGTAATGGTGGAGCGGCTGTCGGACAGCACCATCCGGGCGTTGAACGAGAACGGGCTGTTGGCGACGGCAAAATTGGTGCGATACAGCAGCGACGCTTCCCAGCCGTTGGTGCGCAGGTCGGCGGCATTTTCGCGCGGTTCCGAGGCGCCCAGAACCCCCGGTAGCTCTTTGCCAAGCGTCAGCATGCCCAGCGTATTGCGCTGGTACACATCGACGTTGAGGTTCAGCCGGTCGTTGAACAGACCCAGGTCCAGCCCGACGTTGGCGGTGTTGACTTTCTCCCACGTGTAGTTGGGGGAAACCAGCCCCGGTGCGTGAATGGCGTAAGGTCGTGCGCCGCCGATCAGGTAACTCTGCAGGTACGCCTCCATCGACGGAACGTACCCGTAGTTGAGGTAGCTGCCGCCCGCGTCGACGATCAGCTGGTTGCCGAGCGACCCGTACGAAGCCCGCAGCTTCAGGAGACTGAGCGTACCTGCAAGCGGTTGCATGAACGGCTCCTGCGAAATATTCCAGGCCGCCGACGCCGACGGGAAAAATCCGAAGCGCTTTTCGCGTGGGAAACGGGACGAGCCGTCGTAGCGCCCGTTCAGCTCGAAGATGTAGCGATTTTTCAGGATGTAGTTCAGGCGGTAGAACGCGCCGCGCAGGGCGTAGGTATCGACGTAATCGTTCGCGGTGCTCTCGCCGGTCGCGAGTTCCAGCACCGGGAACGAAGGCGAAATGATGCCGAGCTTCTGGGCACTGAACGCTTCGAGCCGGAACGATTCTTCGTTGAAACCGGCCAGCGCGGTGAAAGAATGCACACCCCAGTCTTTTTGCAGCGTGGCGTACACGTTCAACACGTTGTAGTTCTCAAACTCCGCGTAGCGATAAACCGAACTCGAACCTTCCTGGCGCACGTCCCCGGGGCCGTAACCGATCAGGTAGGGCGTCTGGTAGCTTTTGTAGTTCTCGTTGCGGCGGCGGTAAGTGTAGTCGGCGTTGACTTTCAGGAGTTTCTGCCAGAACGAAAGCTCTACGTTGAACTGCGTCTGGATCGAAGTGTTTTCATCCGTGGTTTCCCCACCGTCCAGAATGCTGGCCGCGGCGCGCCCTACGGCCGTGTTCGCCCAGGTGCCGTCGGGGTTCTGGTCCCAGGACGTAGGGAAGAAATTGTACGTGTCGAACAGGCTGAACTGCGCGGGCGTGTCGCGGACCGTCTTGGACAGAAAGGTGTTGTTGCCCAGCCGCAACCACGGGTACGCGTCGTACGACACCTTGCTGCGGAAACTGTACCGGTCGAAGTAGTCGTCGCGGATCGACAGGGCGCTGTTTTGCCGGTTGTAGTTCCCCGACAGGAAGTAATTGACCGTCTGGTCGGCATTGGCCCCGCTGACCGACAGATCATGGTTGTGCGAGAACGTGTAGTCGGACAGAAAATAGCGTGCCCAGTCGCGGTTGCCCATGTACTCCCACTGGGTGGGGTCAGTCGGGTTGATGCGCACGCCCGGTACCGACGACGGGTCGTTCGAGCGTTGCCGGGCGTACTCGTAAAACTGGTCGCTGTAGTTCACGTTGTCCCACGGCGTGTTGTCGGTCGAGGTTTCCAGCAGACGGGAGAAAATGTACGGGTCGGTGATGCGGTCGGGCAGCACGGTCGCTTTGCCCCAGGTCAGGTTGTTGCCGTAGTTGATGTGGACGCCCGGTTTCTGGCCCGTTTTGGTCGTGATCAGAATCACGCCGAAGGCGGCGCGGGCTCCGTAGATGGCGGCCGCCGAGGCATCTTTAATCACCGAATAGGTGGCGACGTCTTGCGGTGCCAGGCGGTTCAGGTCGGCCGAACTGGACGGAACGCCGTCGATCAGAATGAGCGGGCCGCCCCCGTTGATCGAGGTGATGCCTCGGATGTTAATGTTGGCGGCCTGCCCCGGCTCACCGGAGTTGAACTGCACGTTCAGGTTGGGCACCAGCCCCTGCAACCCCTGCGAAACGTTGGCGATGGGGCGACTTTCCAGGGCTTTGGCGTCGATCTGATCGACGGCCCCCGAGAGGTTGACTTTCTTTTCGGTGCCGAAGCCGATGACCACCACGTCCTGCAACTGCGCGACGTCCTCTTCCAGCGTCACGTCGAGCGTGGAGCGGCCGTTGAGTGGCACTTCCTGAGACAGAAAGCCCACGTACGAAAACACCAGCGTCGCGTCCGGGCCGGAGGGCGTCAACTGAAAGCGCCCCTCCAGGTCGGTAATGGTGCCTCGGGTGCTGCCTTTTTCCAGCACCGAAACGCCGATCAGCGCTTCGCCGGAGAGGTCTTTGACCGTGCCGGTGACCTGCGCCTGCGCCCCCAGCGCAACCCCAAAAAGCAGCAGGCACACCGTCCAAAATCGGTAGTAATTTTTCATGGGAGGTGAGTATGGAATGAGGCAGCAAACATAGAAGTGGCATGTTAACTCATGATGAAACCGACATTAAGAATCCGGGAATATTGATTTAACATTCATTCAATTTATTTTCAGGGATGAATCCCTATTTTTGATGCGACGGGCAGGTCACTGCACCTGCCAACGCCACCACCAACCCCGCACGCTATGGGACGAAAAAGTCTGAAAGACGAACGCCAGAAAAAGATCATCAAAGCTTTTTACCGGGTCGCGAAAAAGGAAGGAATCGAAAATACCTCGTTTGCCAAGGTGGCCAAGGTGCTGGAGATGCCCCCGAGCCTGTTGGTGCATTATGTCAACTCCAAAGAAGAGCTGTTGCTGGGGCTGATCGATTTTATTCTGGAAAAATACCGGGCGATTTACCAACCCGCGCCGCAGCGCGAGGGCGATGCGCTGGAACGGCTCGTCTCCATTCTCGACAACATCTTTTCCCGCAAGTGGAACCGGCTGATCGACGACGGCGTCTTTTACAGTTGCTTTGCGCTCGTGTTCCGCGACCCGCGCATCCGCACCAAATTCCGGGAACTGCACCTCGTGTTGCGGCAATGGCTCGCCGAGACCATTCAGGCGTGTATGGACCAGGGCGTGTTGACGGTGCAGGATGCCACCCACACCGCCGACCTGATTTTTGTCATTTCCGACGGAGCGTATTACTACCTCAGCCTGATCGACGACGAGGCAGCGTACCAGGAACGGCTGCAGGCGTATCGTCAGGAAGCGTTCCGGTTACTACAACTCGACGAACTCAACGTGCCCTCCAGGGAGTAAATGCTGCGGCCAGACTTTGGGCGTGGAAGCGGAAACGTGTCCCTGTAAAAAAGCTACCGCTCGATTTCCATTTCCAGCAGGGCATAGCTCAGGGTTTTGCCGTGGGTATCCATCGCCAGCGATGTGGTAACGCCTCCCAGCAGCGCCCGTTCGCAGACAAACTGGAGCGCGGGCAGGCGGGGGAGTTCGTAGCGCGTGATGTTCCCGTCCACGATGCCCTGCAGGTGCTGTTTGACCGCTTCGGCCGTGCAGTGGGTGCGCAGCAGTTCGTAATCCTCCTCCCGGTACGGAATCAGCGAGAGGGTCAACGTGTTGCCTTTGTCGCCTGCCCGGCTGTGTGCGAGGTCGTAGAGTTTGGTTTTCATGCGTGGTGAAGGGTAACGGAAGGATGTACCTGAGCGCGGGGAAGTAGGGTGGAGACGATGCCCACCACTTCGCGGACGTATTTGCGTGCGCCACCGCCACCGGCCGGTCCGTTCGTATAGAGGGCTTCTACTTCTTCGCCGATTAGTGCCGCCTGCGCTGCTGTCGTGGCCTGGCCTGCCACCCGCAACCGGATTTCGTACGGATCGGGAGGATGTCCCAGCACGGTGCGATGCACGGACGTATGCCCGATGTAATCGATGTGCAGGTCGGGAAAGTCGGCCGCCAGACGCCGCCGTATGGTTTCTCCGGCCAGTTGGGCACGGCCCAGCGCGTTGGCGCCGGCGTAGGAAATTTCTCCTTCTCCGATAAAGCCGGCGTCGTAACCAACGCTCACTTTCAACGTGTCGGGTCGGGCCTGGCCCCGTCCGCCGGAGGCTTTGATCCGGTCGGGACCGACTTCTTCCAGCCGCACGTGCGTGAAGTCGGCGATTACGTCGGGCGTGAAATACCGGCCGGGGTCCATCACTTCGTAGAGCAGTTGTTCCTTGGCCGTGCGGAGGGTCAGTCGGCCGCCGGTGCCCGGCACTTTACTGAACAGCGCCGTGCCGTCGGCGGCCACGTCCACAAACGGATGGCCCAGCCGGTCGAAGTCAGGAATGTCTTTCTTGCCGGGGTCGGCAAAATACCCCCCGGTCAGTTGGCCGGCGCATTCCATCAGGTGTCCGATCACCGTCGCCTGCCCGATGCGTTCCGGGTCGTCGAGCGACCAGCCGAACGTATGGACCAGCGGCGCTACGAACAGAGACGGATCGGCCACTCGCCCGGTCAGAATGAGGTCGGCGTCGGTCGCCAGGGCGGGCAACAGGGCGTCGGTACCCAGGTAGGCATTGGCCGAAATCAGCGGACCGGAAGCGTGGAGGGGTTGTCCGGTTTCCAGCGCAGCTTCGGCGCCCGACAGTTGTGCAAACACATCGTCGCCCGTCACGGCCGCGACCGTAAGGGAAAGCCCCAACTCCCGGGCGAGGGCGCACACGCGCTCGGCGGCGGCTACGGGATGGGCCGCGCCCATGTTGGTGATGATGCGGAACTTCTTTTGCTTGAGAAGCGGCAACAGCGGTCTCAGCCGACGTTCCAGCAATGGATCGTACCCTTGCGCAGGGTCATGGCGTTTGCGCTTCTGCGCCAGGGCAATCGTGCGTTCGGCGAGGCATTCCAGCACGAGGAAATCGAGGTGGCCCTGTGCGGCCAGCACCACCGCCGGTTCCAGGCGGTCGCCCGAAAAGCCGGCACCACAGCCGATGCGTATCGTGTCGTTCATAAGCTTAAAACGGAATGGCGCTCACCGCTATGGCGACCACCAGCATGACAAAAGTTACCAGAAACGCCAGCGGCATCGTTTTGCGTTGATGATCGCCCAGGTCGACGCCCGTCAGCCCGATCAGGAGAAAGGTAGCGCCCGTCAGCGGACTCACCGGAAAGCCCGTGGTCATCTGCCCCAGCAGCGCCCCGCGCCCCACCGCCAGCGCCTCACCCCCGAAATGTTCCGCCGTGGTGCCCAGCAGCGGCAGCACGCCAAAGTAAAACGAATCAGGATCGAACAACAGGCTGGCCGGCATCGACACCAGCCCGGTCAGCACCGCGAGGTGATTCCCGATGGCGGGCGGGATGTGCTCCACCGCTGCGTTTGCCATGGCATCGATCATCCCCGACCCTTTCAGAATGCCCGTGAAACAACCGGCTGCCAGCAGAATGCTCGCCATGAGTAGGGCGGCTTTGGCATGGGCGTCGATTCGTTCGCGTTGTTCCTTCAGGCGGGGGTAGTTCACCGTTAGGGCCATCACAAACGCCACCATGAAAATGACATGCGGCGGGGCCAGGCCGGAAATCAGCACGCCGACGGCCGCCACGATCAACGTCAGGTTGAACCCCAGAAGCCGTGGCCGCGCGAACGGCTTGGTGGCCGGTGCCATTTCCGCGACGGTAATTGCCCGCGGCTGCGCGATCCGCCTTTGTTCCTGAATCCCTAGCCCGTAGGCCAGCCCCAGGACGGTCAGCAACCCTGTGGTGACGGGCAGGAGCAGCGGATTGAACAGTTCGGTGACGGGGACATCCAGGGCAGTGGCGGCGCGAAGCGTAGGCCCACCCCAGGGGAGTGTATTCATGGTGCCCGCAGCCAGCGCCACGATGGTGGCCAGCGTGGTGCGGCGCATGCCCAGCGCGTCGTACAACGGCAACAGCGCCGGAATGGTCACCAGAAACGTCACGGCCCCCGAGCCGTCCAGGTGTACCAGCATGGCGAGCAGCGCCGTAACCAGCGTAATGCGGGGTGGATGGTGGCCCGCCGCCCGCAACAGCCGCGCGATGATCGGGTCGAAGGTACCTGCGTCCATCAGAATCCCGAAGAAAAGAATGGCGAAGATGAACATCACCGCCGTCGGAGCGATGGTCTGGATGCCTTCGGTCATGAACGCGGGCAGTTCGCTGGCAAAGCCTCCCGCCAAGGCGGTGGCAATCGGCACCGCGATCAGGGCCACCACCGGCGACACAATCCGGGCCATGACCAGCACCAGCAGCAACACGATGGTAAGCAATCCGAGGAAGGCAAGCATGCTGCAGATCAGGGCGTGGGTAGATGCGATTGGAGGAAGTCGAGGGTGGCGGCATCGGGAAGCGGTTTGGCAGATGGCGCCACGCCCAGGTCCATAATCTGTTGTGTTTTTCTCGTGTAGGCCGGCCACGCAGGCAGTCCGGCGCCGTTCGGGTTGCCGGTTTTGATGAAATTCGTCCAGTAGGACGACATGGTCTCGGCCAATTGACGGTCGACCGGCTCCCAGGGTCGGTTCACGAAGCGCAGGTTATCGTATGCGTAAGGCACTTCACCCGTATGAAAGGCCCCGTACTTGACGTACTCGCCGGTGGCTGGCACTTTCCGCGTAAAGCGATAGACGTAGACCGGCCGCTCCCGGTCGCTCGCGACATTGGCCCACGTATAATTCTGCGCGCCGAAAATCAGATCGCGAGACAAGGCGAGTTGCGAGGCAGCCGCTTCGTCGTCGGTGGTGGCGGGATAGAACTGGAGAAACGTAGTCGCCTCGGTCCCGTACTGTTCTTCGGCCTGTTGGCGGAAATCGGCCGCGTTCTTGATGGGACCGAACAGCAAACCTTCGTCTTGGTTCCAGCCGGTGAGCAACGTCACGGGGTTCTCGTGTCCGCCCGCAAAAATCGCGGCGATGGGCTCGGGCAGCACGTACCCGTCGATGATCGGGCCGCGCACGGACTGGGGCTGTTGCAACAGGGTAGCGGCCGGTACCTTTCGCAGGGCCGCGAGCGACGACGCCGAGACCGCCTGCGCAACTTGCTGGCCCGCTGCTTCGGCCTGGGCCAGCGTGGCGCTGCCCCGCGAAAAGTTGGCACCGCTCTGGGCAATGGCTTTGGTAAACAGGCCGCGCGCCAGCGGCGACGCCACCAGACCGTTGACGCTCATCGACCCCGCCGACTGGCCCGCAATGGTGACGTTGGCCGGATCGCCCCCGAACCGCGCGATGTTGCGCTGCACCCAGTGTAGCCCCGCGATCTGATCCATCAGGCCGTAGTTGCCGGAGGCCCCATGCCCCGATTCTTTGGTGAGGTCGGGGTGGGCAAAAAAGCCGAAGTGGCCGACGCGGTAGTTGAGGCTCACGAACACGATTCCCTTCTTCGCCATCGCTTCGCCGTCGTAGATCGGCACAGCACTGCCGCCACTCGAAAACCCACCGCCGTAGATCCAGACCAGCACCGGCCGCTTTTCGTCGGCCGATTGCGCGCCGGTCCAGACGTTCAGGTAGAGACAATCTTCCGAAATGGGCTCTTTCGGAATGAGAAATTCTTCCGACCACATGCTGAACGGAGCCGGCGCGCCCTGCATCGGACTGGGACCAAACTGGGTACAGGCCCGCACGCCTTTCCAGGCGGGAGCGGGTTGCGGTGCTTTCCAGCGCAGTTCGCCTACGGGCGGAGCCGCGAACGGAATGCCCTTGAAAATCCGGATGGAGCCGTCGGCGTTGGTGGTGCCGGAAATCAGTCCCGCATCGGTTTTAACAGGCTTCAGGTCGTACGTCGGGGGCGCTGCGCTGAACAGACTCAGCAACAGCAGGGTGCAGAGGTAGGTGGGAAACGTCATAGGGTTACGCCGTTGGTGTGAAGAACCTGGTAGAGGAAAAGTACCTGGTAGGGCAGCGCATTTTGCCAGTAGGCCCACGTATGTGCGCCGGGCCGTTCGGTGTAGTCGTGGGGAACGCCGTTTTCCAGCAGCAGCTGGTGCAGGGCCCGGTTGGTGTCGATCAGAAAGTCGTCGACGCCACAGTCGAAAATCAGGTGCAGGTCGCTGGCTTTGAAGCGATCGAGGCGTCCTGCGGCCGTGTACTCCGGGTACGGCCGCAGTGTATCTTGGGGCGGTCCCAGCAGCTTCGCGAAGTTCTGAGCGCGCGACTGGGCAAATTCGGCCGGTACTTGCCAGGTGCGGGTGTCGATGTTCATCACGCCACTCATGCTACCGGCCGCGCAGTACAACTCCGGGTGTTGCGTGGCGAGGTAAAACGCCCCGTGGCCGCCCATCGAGAGTCCGGCGATCACCCGCCCCTTGCGGTCGCGCACCGTGCGGTAAGTGGCGTCGATCGTGGCGATCACTTCTTGCGTGAGGTGCGTCTCGAACTGACTGGTCGGGTCCTGCGGACTGTCGAAGTAATAGCTGGTCGGGTTGCCGTCGGGCATCACGATGATCAGGTGGTACTGGTCGGCCAGCCGGTGCAGGAGGGTGGGGTCGGGCGTTTTGCTGAGCCAGTCGCGGTAGCTGCCGGTGCCGCCGTGCAACAGATACAGCACCGGAAACGATTGTTTCTTGGCTTTCTGATACAAATCCGGCACCACCACGGCGGCCCGCAGGGTGCGGTGCATCGCGGCACTGGGTACGTCGAGCGTATCGACCCGGGCGGCCCCGGCGCATAAGCTCGTGAGCGTGAAAACTACCGTCAGGCAGTAGCGGAGAAACAACATACGGAACTTTAATGAGACGTGTACGTGGTGGCGACCGAGCCGGGACGTAAGGCCAATTCGGTGGGAATGGGCGGACTGTACGGTTATTGTCGCAGAAAGAGACAATAGTAAAAAAGATCGCAGGAACTTCCAAACCACCGGTGGGGAGGAGTCGCGTACGGGCGGAAGAAGAACGGGTTAAGGATGGCCCAGCCAGTAGGACAGCAGTGCCAGCGTATAGACGCTTTCGTAAGGTTTAAACTTCTCGCGGATCGTCTTCAGGGCTTTGTGCAAATGGTTTTCGATGTTGCTTTTGCTGGTGTTGAGGAGTTGGGCAATCTCCGAATTGCTTTTGCCTTCGACCCGACTCAGGAGAAACACCTGCCGCCGGATGGGGGGAAGGGTCGCATAAATTTCTTCAAGAAGCGCGACCACTTCCTGGTAGGCAAGGGCCTCTTCCGTGCAACTGCTCGTAGGAATGCCGGCCGCCACCACGTACTGTCTGAAGGCTTGCTCGTAGACGCGGTGGCGCGCCTTGTTGTAGACCAGATGCCGGGCGATGCGGTACAGGTAGCCGTCGAAGTTCAGGGTAGCATCCAGCGTATGTCGCCGTTCCCAGACCTTCAGAAAAACCTCCTGCACAATTTCTTCGGCTTCTTCCCGCTGCCGGACCAGGTGCAGGGCAAACGCGTACAGTTGGGGCTCGAAGTGGTGGTATAGGGTGCGAAAGGCGGCCACATCGTCTCCCCGGAGTGCGGCGAACGTGGTGGCCAGGCATAGGGTGTTTTGGGCCTTCATGGTGGTGAAAAGGCTAATGGTGGTTGTCCGGCAGGCGTACACCAGCCGGTAAAAGCAACGGATAGCTGTCGGCAGCAGCAAGGCAGCGCGAGGCGTGGGACGAAGCCACAACTCACGTCACCCGAACCCGGGCGCGTGTCTGTGCGCACCCCAGGCAAGACAAAGGCAACCCGGCAGAAAGATGTAGAAAAAGCGTAAGTGGTGCGGACGTACGACGCACATCAAACCGGCCTTTTCCTGAGCAGCGCAGTGTCAGGTTTCCGCTCAAAGTAGGAAAAAAATCATAGCAAACAGAAAAATCACCTTTCAATAAAATTTTTTTCGCGGGCGAGGTGGTGCGTTGCTCGGGTTGCGTGTAGTACCGGTACCTGACCCGAAAACCGCGCCCATGAACCGTGCCCTACTCGACAAGTTTTACCGAGGCGAATGCTCTCCGGAAGAGGTGCGGCAGGTCGTGGCCTGGTTCCGGACGAACGAACTGAGCCCGGAACAGGAGCCGGACTTCCGGGCGCTGTGGGAAGAGGCCGGACAACACCCACCCGACGCGCACGATGCCGACCGCCTTTTCCGGCAGATCGCCGACCAGCTGCCTCCGCCAGGGGAGAAGCGCATGAGCGGTAAAAGGCGCCGTTTGCCTGCCCCGGCAGTCTGGTGGAAAGTTGCGGCGGTGCTGGTGCCGCTTTGTGTGCTGGGAGCGCTCGTGCTGTGGCAGCCCTGGCGTAACCCGGCCGACGTGGCGTATCGTTCGGCTGCAACCGCGCCGGGCGAGCGGAAAACGGTCCACCTGCCCGATGGGTCGGTTGTTTTTCTGCACGGCAACAGCCGCATCACCTATCCCGAGACCTTTACCACCGGTACCCGCGCGATCGAACTGCAGGGCGAGGCGTTTTTCGAAGTGGCCAAAGACAGCCTGCATCCGTTCGTGGTGCAGTCCGGCGCCATTGCCACCCGCGCGTTGGGCACCTCGTTCAACATCCGCTACCGACCGAACGATGGCCTGACGACCGTAGCGCTGGCTACAGGCGTGGTGCAGATCGAAGCCGATGCGTCGGGCACCGCCCAACCGTTGACGCGGCTGGTGCCTGGGCAGCAGCTGGCGTTCCAGCGGGAGGCACAGCGCTATGCCGTCAGTCCGTTCGACGCCCGCGAAGTGCTGGGCTGGATGGACGGCGTGCTCTACTTCCGGAATGCCGGCCGGGCCCAGGTGCTCCGCAAACTGGAAGACTGGTACGGCGTCGAGATCGACGTGGCGTCGGCAGATCAGGCACACGAAGACTGGAACTATACCGGCGAATACACCCACGAAACGCTCGATAAGGTGCTGGAAGGCATTGGCTTCGTGAAAGGATTCACGTTTGAGCGCACGGGCCACCACATTCAACTCATTTTCCACCCATCACAGCACGCCATGCCACAGAACCCGGACTAAACCACCCGGGGCGCACTCACCTACCAAGCGCCCCGCCCGCCCTTCGCCTCGCGGTTTCTACCGATCCCTACTCAGGAACTCAGGGGCACCCCAATTCAAACAAATCAACCGTACCTCTGTATGAACCACCACCTTTACCTCTCATGCTCCGGGCGCGTCGTCGCCTGCCTGTTGGCGTGGGCGCTGCTGATGCCCGCCTTTGTGGTGCGGGCCGCAGACCGACCCGTGCAAGAAGCTGACATCCAGAACGCGAAGGTTACGCTTTCGCTCACCCAGGCTACGCTACGGGAATTCATCAAAAGTGTAGAGTCGCAAACCTCCCTGCGGTTTACGTACGACGAAAAAGAACTGAAAACCGCCCGTCCCATCACCGTCACGGCCAAAAACGAATCGCTCAGCAAAGTGCTGGCGCGCATCACGGCCGAAACCGGGCTGGAGTTCAAGCTCATCAACAACAACATCCACATCCGGCTGGCCAGCGTCCCCCGGGCGTCGGAAGAGCGCCTGCCGCCAACCGGGCTGGACGTTACTGCCACCATTACCGGGCGCGTCACCGACCCGAGCGGGGCGGGCATTCCGGGCGTGAGCATTGTGGTGAAAGAGACCAGCAAAGGCACCATCACCGACGCCGCAGGCCAGTACGCTATCGACGCGGAAGCCAACGACGTGCTGGTGTTTTCGTTCATCGGGTTTACAACGCGGGAGATCACGGTCGGCAACCAGACGAAGATCGACGTGGTGATGGAAGAAAACGTGCAGGCCCTGAGCGAAGTGGTGGTAACGGCGCTGGGCATCAAGCGGGAAGCCAAGAAGCTGGGCTACGCCACCTCTACGGTCGATACCCAGGAACTGCTCAGCAGCCGCTCGCCGAACGTGGGGACAAACCTGGTCGGCAAAGTTGCCGGACTGAACGTACAGGCACCGCCCACAGGTCCGGGTGGTTCTGCCAAGATCCGCATCCGGGGGCAGTCGTCGTTCGGCGGCAACAATTCACCCCTGATCGTGGTCAACGGTGTGCCCATCAACAACACACCCGGCGGGCTGGGCAACGGCGCGGGGAAAGGATTTGCCGGTGAGGCCAAGTCGGACAACGGCGACGGCTTGCAGAGCATCAACCCCGAAGACATCGAGTCGATGACCGTGCTGAAGGGCGCGGCCGCCGCGGCACTGTACGGCTTCCGGGCGAAAGATGGCGCCATCCTCATCACCACCAAATCGGGAACGAATCAGACGGGCATCGGCATCACCATTTCGTCGACCGTTCAGGCCGACCGGGCGCTGGACTTTACCGACTTTCAGTACGAGTACGGGCAGGGTGAAGGGGGCGTGCGCCCGCAGAGCGTGAGCGACGCCCGCTCGTCGGGCGTGTGGAGTTTCGGCGAACGATTCGACGGCCAGCCCACGTGGCAGGTCGACGGGCAGCAGCACCCGTACGTGCCGTTCGAAGACCGGACGCACGCGTTCTACCGCACCGGCCTCATGACGCAAAACAGCGTGGCCCTGGCCGGGGGCACCGACAAAGGGAGCTTTCGCGTTTCGTTCGCCAACAACGACGCGCAGGGCATCATCCCCAATTCCGGCTTTACGCGCCGGTCGATCAACCTGGGGCTGAACTACAACCTGACCGACAAGCTTTCCACCAGCGTCAACGTCAACTACTCGAACGAGTACAACAAGAACCCACCGGTGGTCTCGCAACAGGATTACAACATCAACTCCACGCTCTACACCCTGGCCAACAGCATCGACCCCCGCTGGATGGAAAGCGCCTACAAAGATCCGGTGACGGGCAACGAGATCAACCCGGCGCGCTTCACCAACCGGACCAACATGTACTGGTCGATCAACGAGCGTTTCGAAAACCGGAAGCGCGACCGCCTGTTCGGCAACGCCGCCCTGCGCTACCAGTTTACGCCCTGGCTCTACGCCCAGGGGCGCGTCGGACAGGATTTCTTCGCGATTACCTACGAAGTGAACCGCCCGACCGGCACGGCCTTCCTGCCGCCGCCGCCTTCGGGCTTCAACGGCAATTATTACCAGAACAACGAGACGTTCCGCGAACTGAATATGGACTTCCTGATCGGGGCCAACCACGCGTTCGGGGCGTTCAGCATCGACGCGACGTTCGGCGGCAACACCATGGACCAGACGGGCCAGACGCTGAGCACGTCGGTGACCAACTTCTTTGTGCGCGACCTGTACACCATCAACAACGGGCAGATCAAAGAACCCGGCTACACCTACTTCCGCAAGCGCGTCAACTCGCTGTACGGAACCGTCGATCTGGGCTGGCACGAGTTTCTGTTTCTGAACCTGACGGGCCGCAACGACTGGTTCTCGACCCTGAACCCGAATTCCAACAGCTACCTCTACCCGTCGGTGAGCACCAGCTTTGTGTTCAGCCAGGCCCTGACGCTGCCCAACTGGATCAGCTTCGGCAAACTGCGGGCGGCCTACGCGGAGGTGGGCGGCGACACCGATCCGTACACCAACCAGCTGTTCTACACGCTGAACAACAACACGCTGAACGGCATTCCGTTGGGCAGCATTTCGGGCACGGTCAGCCCCAACCCGAACCTGCGTCCGCTGAAGGTGAAAGAGCTGGAAGTGGGGCTGGAACTGAGTTTGTGGAGCAACCGGGTTAACCTGAACCTGTCGGCCTACAACAAGAATACGGAAGACGAAATCCTGAACGTCGACATTTCGAACGCATCCGGCTTCGGGCAGACCAAGGTCAACGTCGGCCGCCTGCGGAACCAGGGCGTGGAAATGCTGCTGAGCGTGTTGCCCGTGCGCAACGACAAGCTCTCGTGGGAGACGGCCCTGAACTTCACTTACAACAAGAGCGAGGTGCTGGAGCTGGCCAACAACCAGCAGCGCATCGACGTAGGCACCGGCGAATTCATCGGCATTGTGTCGCACGAAGTGGGCAAGCCGCTGGCCTCGTTGCGGGGCGTGGATTTCCGGCGCGACGCCAACGGCAACGTGGTGACGTCGGACGGGCGGATGCTGGGCGGCGAACTGGTGACGTACGGCAGCGCCATTCCCACGCACATCGGCGGTTGGCTTAACACCATCAATTTCAAGGGATTCCGGCTGTTTGCCCAGATCGACTTCAAGTCGGGGCATAAGATGCTCTCCAATTCCAACTTCAACTGGTACCGCCACGGGCTGCACAAAGCGACCCTCGAAGGCCGCGAAGGCGGGGTGGTGTTCCCGAGCGTGACGCCGGAAGGCGAACCCAACACCACGGCCGTGTTGCCCGGTACTTTCTACAACGGGGTGCGCAGTTTCAGCATCGCCACGCCGTTTGTCTACGACGCCAGTTTCGTGCGGTGGCGCACGCTTTCGCTGGGCTACGACCTGTCCAAACTTTTGAGCGGCACGTTCGTCAAGGGCCTGACCCTCAACGCCTACATCAACAATTTCCTGATGATCAGAAAGCACGTGGACAACCTGGACCCCGAGGCGCAGTATTCGGCTTCCGACAACCTGTCGGGACTGGAGGCGCACTCGCTGCCTACCACACGCGGCTACGGACTTAACGTGACCATCAAATTATAAACCCCTGAACCACACGCACATGAAAACCCGATACCATTCGATTCTAGGGGCGGCACTCCTGCTCGTGGCAGGGAGTTGCGACACCAATTTCGAGGAAATCAACACCAACCCGATTGCCCCGATTTCGCTCAATCCCGAATACCTGTTTTCCGATGCCCAGCGCACGTCGGCCGTCAATACGCTGACCTACCAGGCGCCGATCATCCAGCAGGTGCAAATTCCATACTCGGGCAACCCGTCGGGCGGCAACCTGAACGTGGTGAACGAGACCAACACGATCCCGATTTTCAATACGCTCTATACCGAAACGATCCGCAACCTGACCGACATCCTCGACAAGACTAAGGACAATCCGGAGCGGAAAAACCTGTACAACATGGCGCGCATCTGGCGGGCCTACTGCTTTCAGGTGCTGGTCGATACGTACGGCGACGTGCCGTATTTCGAAGCGGGCAAGGGCTTTCTGGAAAGCACCTACCTACCGGCGTACGACGAGGCTTCGGTGATTTACGAGGACCTGATCAAGGAGTATACCGAAGCTACCAACGCGCTCGATCCCAACGGCGACATTGTGCAGGGGGATTTCTTCTACCGGGGCGACATTGCACAGTGGAAACGGTTGGGCAACTCGCTGTTGCTGCGGACCGGCATGCGCTACACCGAAATCGACGAAAACAAGGCGCGGTCGGTCGTGGCCGTGGCCGTGGACGGAAGTCGGGGCGGGGTGATGATGTCGAACGAGGACGACGCGGCCGTGCCGTTCAGTAGCATTTTCACCCATCCGATGTCGTCGCAGTTGCAGGCCACCGAGCGGCACAACTACTACGTGGGCGCACCGTTCGTGGAATTTCTGCAAGCCACCGAAGACCCGCGTCTGCGCTACATCGCCGTCAAGTACGAGAACCCGGTCAACCCGCTGGAAACCGCCGGGGCCGAAAATACCGATCCGGACGACCAGCAGGGCATGCCGTACGGGTACGACGAAACCACCATCGCCAACGCCCCGGAGTTTCCGGGCAAGATCGGGTCGGCGTTTGCCTACTCGCAGCTCAACCGCCGGACGGTGCTGCGGCTGGACCGGCCGGAGTTTCTGGTGACCTACGCGCAGACCTCTCTGCTCATGGCCGAGGCCGCCCACCGGGGCTACATTGGCGGCGGGGAGGCCGCCGCGCAGACCTACTACGAAGCGGGCATCCGGGCGCACATGAACCAGATGGCCGCCTACAGTGGCGATACAGAAAACTCGACCATCGACATCACCTCCGACCAGGTAGATGCTTACCTGACGCAGCCGGAAGTGGCGTACGACGTGGTGCGTGCGCTGGAGCAGATCAACGAACAGTACTGGGTGGCGTGCTTCCTGCAGTTTCAGGAGGGGTGGTGCAATTTCCGCCGCAGCGAGTACCCGGACCTGCAACCGATCAATTATCCCGGTCAGGACCCATCGGTCAACGCCGAGGGGGGCGGGTTTATACGTCGCCTCACCTATCCGCTTCGGGAACGGTCGGTCAACACCGCCCACGTGGACGAAGCCTCTGCCCGCATGGGGGGCAACACGCTGGGCAATCATGTATTCTGGGACGTGGTCCGCTAATGCTAAAAAAAAGAGCGCGGCGACGGGCCCGTAACCAACCGCCTGACGCTGAGTATGAACCGAATCGCCGCGCTCTTTTATTCCCAAGAACCCGACCACCGTGCCGAGGGGCGCCCCAGCCTTTGTGCCGCGCGCGTGGTGCATGGCCGAAGAGCCGCATGGCACTCCGAACTTTATCGACTCCGACACTAAATTCTAACCGCAGACCTACTTTATTTTCATGAAAAGCCTTTTACAACAGCTCATCGCCACCAGCAGAAAACAGGAACAGGACGCGGCGGCAGCCCGGCAGGCCGAACTCGACAGCCCGACCACGTCGGACAACCGCCGTGACTTCTTGAAGAAAACGGCGTTGGGCGGCATGGCCCTCGGAGGCTTCCTGTTTGCCCCCATCGAGGATACCGTGGCGCAATCGACCTCGAAAGTCAACCGGGCGTCCAGCCCTTCCGATCTAAAAATTACCGACCTGCGCTATGCCCTGACCAACGTGATGAACGGGACGGCCATCATCCGGATTGACACCAATCAGGGCATTTCCGGGCTGGGCGAGGTGCGCGACGCGGGCGATCCTCGCTACGCACTCATGCTCAAAAGCCGCCTGCTGGGGAAAAACCCCTGCAACGTGGAGATGCTCTTTAAAATGATCAAACAATTCGGCGCGCACGGGCGGCAGGCTGGCGGCGTATGCGGTGTCGAAATGGCCCTCTGGGATTTGTGCGGCAAGGCGTACAACGTGCCGGCGTGGCAGCTGCTCGGTGGTCGTTACCGCGACTCTGTGCGGCTCTACGCCGATACGCCGGAGGCCGACAGCCCGGAGCGGCAGCAGGAGTTGATCCGCTACCGCGTGAAAGAGCAGGGATATACCTGGCTGAAAATGGACCTGTCGATCGGTGAGCTCAAGGATGTGGACGGCGCGCTGGTCAACGCCGAGTTCTGGGGCGGGGCTCTCTCCCAATGGCGGGGCGATTACATGTCGTACGCCAACACGAAGCACCCCTTTACGCAGGTGCAGATCACCGAAAAAGGACTGGAGCACCTGGCGGGGCTGGTAGAACACGTCCGCAGCATGGTTGGCTACGAGATGCCGATTTCGACCGACCACTACGGCCACTTCGACGTGAACAACTCCATTCGCCTGGGCAAAGCCATGGAGAAGTACCGGCTGGCCTGGTTCGAAGACATGGTGCCGTGGCAGTACACCGATCAGTGGCGGCAAATTACCGACGCGCTGGAGACCCCGACCCTCACCGGCGAGGACATCTTCGCGAAAGAAGGCTTTAAAGAACTGGTCGAGAACCGGGCGGTGGACATCATCCACCCCGATCTAGCTTCGTCGGGCGGGTTGCTGGAAACCAAGCGCATTGCCGACTACGCCGAGGAAAACGGCATCGCGATGGCCATGCACCAGGCCGGGACACCGGTTTCGTTCATGGCCAATGTGCATTGCGCCGCCGCCACGCAAAACTTCCTGGCGCTGGAACACCACTCGGTGGACCTGCCCTGGTGGGAGAACCTGGTCAAAACGACGGACGGCCGACCGCTGATTACGAAGGGCTTTGCCAACGTGCCGCTGACGGCGCCGGGGCTGGGCATCGAACTGAACGAGGACGTGGTGAAACAGCACTTGCACCCCAAGGACAAAACGTTCTTTGCACCGACCAAAGACTGGGACGAGTTGCGTTCGCACGACCGGCAGTGGAGCTAAGGTAGCGGTTTGGGCCATTAACCTCCGTTCACGCTTTGAAAGCAATCAACGTTTACAAACTCGCGATGGGAGTAGCGGCAGTCGGCCTGGCCGTGGCGCTACTCCTGACCGCCTTCGGGCGCATTGCTCAGGCCGGGCCGTTCTTCATCGTTTTCTTTGCGGCCCTGGCGCTGGGGTGCCGCGGTTTTGCGCCGCTCAGGGGTTTTGCCTACACGGTGATGATCTTTGCGGCAGTCACCACGGCGCTGTACTATCCTGCCTATTTTGTGTCGGTCGGTACGTTCAAGTTCACGACGCTCATCACGCCCCTGATCCAGCTGATCATGTTCGGGATGGGCACTTCGATGAGCGTACAGGACTTCATCGGCGTGATCAAAATGCCCAAGGGCGTGCTCCTCGGCATCGTGTGCCAGTTTACCATCATGCCCTGCATCGGATTTCTGCTGGCTAACCTGAGCGGCTTTTCTGCCGAGATTGCGGCCGGCATCATCCTGATCGGCTGTTCGCCCAGCGGGCTGGCTTCCAACGTGATGAATTACCTCGCCAAGGCCAACCTGGCGCTTTCCATCACCATTACGGCCATCACCACCCTGCTGGCGCCGTTCTTTACACCCCTACTGATGAAGCTCCTGGCCGGTGCGTTTGTCGAGATCGAAGTGTTGGACATGATGTGGGACATCGTCAAAATGGTGATCCTGCCCATCGGGGCGGGGCTGCTGTTCAACAAGCTCCTGCACGGCAAAGCCAAGTGGCTGGACGACGCCATGCCGCTTGTGTCCATGTTCGGCATTGCCTTCATCATTACCATCATTACGGCCGCCGGACGCGACAGCCTGCTCGACATCGGGGGGCTGCTCATTCTGCTGGTGCTGGTGCACAACACGGCCGGCTATTTTCTGGGGTACTGGGGTGGGCGGTTGTTCCGCATGAGCGAACAGGACTGCCGCACCATCGCCATCGAAGTGGGCATGCAAAATGGCGGGCTGGCGTCGGGCATCGCCAAGGAGATGGGCAAAATTGCCACCATCGGGCTGGCCCCCGCCGTTTTTGGCCCGCTGATGAACATCACCGGCTCGATCCTGGCGTCGTACTGGCACCGCAAACCTCCACCGGTCGATGCGTCCGGCGAGCGTCCCCGGCCCGAAAAGCCGATGGCATTGGCCGAGCAATAACCCCGAAACGTAACTGAGGCGTATCGCGCCTCAACCCCGTGCAGTAGAAGAGGCAACGGCTCCGTAAAACGGGACGTTGCCTTTTATCGTGAAAAAGCGCTGGCGATTTACGTGCAGAATTGAGTACCTTATCCCTCCTTACGTTGGTGTAGATCACGAGACGACACCGGCATACCGATGGGATCGTGACCTGTTGCTGCCTTCATGATGAAAAAAATAAAAACAATTTTAATTGTCGACGATGATCCTATTTTTACAGAGATTGCAACCATGCTCCTCCACCATTTGCAGGTGGCAGAGCAGGTGCTCAGCGTTGTAAACGGGCAGCAGGCTCTGGCTTTGCTGCATGCCTGCACGGGCGCTGACGCGGGTCGCGACTGCCCTGACCTGATCTTGTTGGACATCAACATGCCGGTGATGAACGGCCTCGAATTTTTAGAAGAATTTCAGGGCTTGTCGCTTACCTCTACGCCTCGGGTGGTGATCTGCACCAGTTCGCAAGAGCCTTACGAACTGTCTGAAATTTCAGGATATGGTGTGATGGGAATTCTGACAAAACCCCTGAAGCCCGATAACCTGCACGCGATGCTGGCCTTGTGGCAGCAGCAATGAGGCCACGGTTTTTCGGTCTTCCGGAGAAGTGGCGCGTACGGTACTGCCGAGTGGCAAGCGTACGCCTAATTTTTACCAAGCTCCCATTGAGGTATCCAGATGAGCACAACCCCTTTCCAACCCTTCTCTGACGAACTGTTTCGCACGCTTGTGCAGCAGGCACGCGACGGCATTCTGGTCACCGACTCGGCGGGGCATCTGGTCGAAATCAACCCCAAAGGCTGCCGGTTGGCAGGCTATACCCGTCAGGAAATGGTAGGAATGCCGCTTGCGAAGTTGCTGGAGCCCGAACTGTTGGTCGGCCACCCGCCGCACCAGGAGCAGTTGCAACAAGGCAAGTCGGTGCTGGTGGCGTGTGAACTGCGCCGGAAAGACGGCTCGCTGATTTGGGTGGAGATCAACGCCTATACGGTTCCCAACTGCTACATCGTCGGGATTGTCCGCGACATTACCCAACGCAAAAAGCACGAAGAAGCCTTGCAGGCATCGGCCGCCCGCTTTCGGGCGCTGGTCGACGCCACGGCGCAGATCGTCTGGACCACCGATGCGCAGGGTGCCGTGGTGGAAGATTCGCCCTCGTGGCGGGCTTTCACGGGCCAGAGCTACGAAGAGTGGAAGGGCTTCGGGTGGCTGGACGCCTTTCATCCCGACGACCGCGAACGGGTGGCGGGCGAGTGGCAACGCGCCGTCGAAAGCCGCACCCCACTCACCACCGAATACCGGGTACGACACCGCGATGGCGGCTGGCGGTGGACGACCGCACGAACCAGCCCTGTTTACAACCGGCGCGGTGTGTTAGAGGGGTGGGTCGGCATGAACACCGACATCACCGAACGCAAGCAGATTGAGGCACAACTTCAGTACCAGGCAAGTCTGTTGGACAACGTGTCGGATGCCGTAATTGCCGTGGATCGCAGTTTCCAGATCACGAGTTGGAACCCGGCGGCCGAGGTCATCTACGGCTGGACCGCCGAAGAGGCCGTCGGCAAGCACATTAACGAGGTGCTGAAAACCGAGTACTTTCAGGGAACACAAGAACAGGCCCGGGCCCAGTTAGGCCAGCTGGGAAACTGGCAGGGCGAAGTCCGTCAATACCGGCGCGACGGGCAGCCCCGAACCATTCTGTCGTCGGTTACCTGGATCAAAGAGGCCGGCGGGCAGCCGGTCGGAGCCATTGCCGTCAACCACGACGTAACCGAGCACCGGCAGATGACGGAGGCGTTGCAGCAGAGCGAAGCCCGATTCAGCAGAGCGTTTCAGGTAAGCCCGGCTGCCCAACTGATTCTGCGGCAACGCGATAACCGGGTGATTGCCGTAAACGAGACCGCCCTCAAACTTCTGGAGCTGCGTCGGGAAGACGTACTCGGGCAGACGCCCGACCGCCTGGGGGTTATTTCGCCGGAGTTGATGCGCGAGCGGCAGGCCGCACTGGCCGAACACGGAGAGGTCAGGGGACGGGAACACACGGCCCGCACGGGCAGCGGGAGGGTCATCCACATGCTGACGTCCGTATCGGGTTTGGAATTTGACGGCGAAGCGTGTGTGCTGATCATCGGCATCGACATCACCGAGCGCAAACAGGCCGAGTCGGCACTGGTCGAAAGCGAACGGCGTTTTCGGCAGATCGCCGAAGGCCTGCCCCAACTGGTGTGGACCTGCAACGCCGACGGGTGCTGCGAATACCTGAATGATCAGTGGATAAAGTACACGGGCGTACCGGCCGCCGAGCAACTGGACTACGGCTGGCTGGCGCAGTTGCATCCGGACGACCGCTTGCCTACGCGTTTGGCGTGGGATCAGGCCGTAACGCAGCAATCGGAGTTGCAACTGGAGTACCGGCTGCGTCGGCACGATGGCGTGTACCGGTGGTTCGAAGTGCGGGCGTTGCGGCTCCAAAGTGCCGCGGGCGATACCTTCCGGTGGTTCGGGACCAACAACGACATCGAGGACCGAAAGCAGGCCGCTCAGATTTTGCAACGGACCAACGAAGTGCTGGAACAGCGGGTGCAGGCACGCACGCAGGAGCTGATCGATACCAACCACGAGCTGCAGGCCGCCAACGAAGAGTTGCAGGCCGCCAACGAAGAGCTACATGCCTCTAACGAGCACGTCTCCACCATCAACGCGCAACTGAGCGAGACCACGCAGGTACTCAAGCAGGCGCAGCAGACAGCACACCTGGGCAACTGGGAACTGGCCTTCGTGGAAGGGAAGGAGCAGATCGTGTATTGGTCGGAAGAAATGAGCCGCATCTTTCAGATTCCCTCCGATCCGCCCCCGACTCTGTCGTCGGTGGTAGAGCGCCTGCTGCCCGAACACCGCGATACGTTCCGCCAGAAAATCGGGCGTGCGATCCAGGAAGGTGTGTCTTACGAGCACAGTTGCAAAATTCAGCTGCCGTCAGGTGGCATCCGTTACATCGAAAGCCGGGGCATTCCGATCTGGAACGACCAGGGGCAGTTCCTGAAAATCCGGGGCATTTCGCAAGACATCACCGCCCGCCGAAAGCTGGAAGAAGAACTCCAGCAAGCCAACACCACCCTCGAACAGAAAGTGGCCGAACGCACGGCCGAACTGCAGCTACGCAACCAGGAGCTGGTGCGCATCAATACCGATCTTGACAACTTCCTGTACATGTCGTCGCACGACCTGAAACACCCCATCACCAACCTGGAGGGGCTGTTGGACATGCAGTCGTTCTTCGAAGAAAATCCGGTACAGAAACAGCGCTGGGAAGCCATGATGCGCCAGTCGATCGCCCGACTCCGCACGGTAATCAGCCACATCACCGAAATCTCGAAAGTGCAGCGTGGGTTGGAGCAGGAAGCACAGGAGATGGACATCGGGCGGGTGTTGGAAAGCGTACAGCAGGATCTGGCGTTTCTGATCAAGGAACACCGTGCGACGTTCGAGGTGAAGTTGGAGGTGGCGCGGCTGAGGTTCATTCCCAAGTACCTCCACAGCATCCTGCAGAACCTCATCAGCAATGCCATCAAGTACCGCCACCCTGACCGCACGCCCCTGATCAAAATCACGACCCACCGGCAAGACAAGCAGGTGGTGTTGGCCGTGCAGGACAACGGACTGGGCATCCCGCCGAAGCAGCAAAAGCGCCTCTTTAAGATGTTCCAGCGCCTGCACACCCACGTGGATGGGGCGGGCATCGGGCTGTACATGACCAGGCGCATGATCGAGAATTACGGCGGCCAGATCCAGGTCGAAAGCCAGGTAGACGTCGGGACCACTTTTCGCGTTTACCTGGACCCCAACCGGTTTGCGCACATTTCCTCCGAAGAAAATAAAAACGACTGACCGACCGCTTGCTGCCTAAGCAAAAAGACCCCGAGAGAGGGGGCGTGCAGCGGACGTTCCGGTCATAGCTAACATTGGTGCGATGTGCGCCATGTCTTGCGTAAGGCTGTCCCCTGTTTATAGAAAGGTATACCCGATGACTGTTATCTGAAAGTAGGCGTGAGGATTGGTAGAAATGGGTTAGAAGTACCCTAGAAACCAGTGAAGCCCGCTGGTGTAGCGGGTTTCCTAGCCAGAATAAGGAGAAAAGCGGAGAGTTAGAACTCTTGTATCAAAAGAGTTCATCTGTATAGGGTATAACGGGATTTTGATCGTAGCTTTTAGTAAACAGGTTCTTATAACTTATTTTATCGGATAGACGTGTGTTCCTTCCGTTGATTAGGAGCTATCTTCCTAAATGCAGATAGTAGAGACGCTGACACGAAATCTTCGGGAAAGAGGCTATGCGGCTTTGAGCGAATGATATTGATGGCTGGTATCTTGGTTCTTTCTGCATGACCCATAATAGTGCTAATCCATCAATGGGTCGAAGCAAATAAATCAATTTGAGGATGATCACGCGCGTGCATTCCAGCTGTTGCAGACGGTACCCTTCTCGTCGTAATACTTTTTGATGACCTTGGTCAGGTGGCTGGCATCCGTAAAGCCCAGCTCGTAGGCGATTTCCTTCAGACTTTGGCCTGAGTGCTGGATGCGGCTCTGCGCAACATTGACCCGGGCTTTCAGAATGTACTCTTTGAGGTTACTGCCGACTTTCTTCTTAAAGTACTCGCTCACGTAACTGGGAGCCAGGTGAAACGTTTCGGCAATGGCCTCTGCCTTGAGTTTGTCGTTCTCGAATAAGTTGTGCTGAATATACTGCAGAAGATCTTTGGCCTCGGGGGCGTCGGCATGATGACTCTCCAGAAAGCGGTTCTCAAAGTTGCGCACCAGGATGTTGAGCATGGCCACCATGTTGGTACGGAGGATGGACTCGGAGGGACGCGCCTGTTGGCGCTCGTGCAGCATGTTGGTGATCAGGCTGATGATTAGGGCTTTGTCGGACGGCGCATGCATGATGTCGCCCGGCACCCGGTTGTAGGTAGAGAGGATGTAGTGCAGGTTTTTGAACCACTCCCGGTAGTCCATCATCTGCCTTTTGTCTTCCTGGAAGAACAGTGCATTGAAACGAATAAAAACGAAGGTAGTAGGCGTCTGGATCTGGAACGAATGGCAGTCGTAGGGAGGCAGTAAAAAAAGGCTGTCCTTCTGGTAGGGCAGCAGCATGTCGTTGATGCACTGGCTCCCCGTGCCCTCCTTGATAAAAACCAGTTCAAAAAAGTTGTGCTGATGCGGACGTTTGGTCCACTTCAGTAACGTTTCTTCCTCCATTTCGAAGGGCTGCACCGTTTTTTCTATCTTCATTGCCTGCGATCGCTTGGTTTCGGGGAGTTGCCGGGAAATAAGTATACAGAAACGCTTCCCCGGCAGAGGAATGTAGAGGAATGCCGGTTGTTTTTGCATAAAGCTACCCATCAGGTCTGAAACATGCACTACGCGCTTTCTACCGTCACGACGGTTTTTCCAGTCAGTTGGTGGCTGATCATCTTCTCGTGTATCAGGGGAATCTCCCGGAACGTAAACCGGTGGGCGATGCGTGGCGTCAGGATGCCTGCTGCGAGCCATGTAGCCAGTACCTGCATATCCTCACCGCTCGAATGAACAAAGAGAAATTGGGCCTTGATGTGCCGCCGGGCGGCAAGGTCTTTCCAGGTGTCTCCGGTGCCCGACGGAATGGTGATCAGTCGTCCGTTCGCGCTTAGGATCCGAAATGCTTTGATGACGTTTTCGCCGCCCAGCGTATCCAGCACAAAGTCGATGTTGTTTGTTTCTTTTTCGAAATCAGCCGAAGTGTAGTCGATGGCTTCGTCCAGCCCATTGGCCAGCAGGAAAGGAATGTCTTTCGGTGCGGCGGTACCAATCACGTAAGCACCGTAGTGTTTGGCTAATTGCAGGGCCGGAAATCCAACGCCACCCGCCACTCCCTGGATCAGCACGCGCTCTCCTTGCCGGACGGCAGCCACCCGGAGGGCCTGGTAGGCCATCAGGGTAGCCAGGGTAGAAGCGGCGGCCTGTTCGTGCGAACAGTTCGCGGGTTTCCGGGCGATGTCGGAGACCGGTACGGCCACAAACTCGGCATAACAGCGCCCGTGGCCGGGAAAGCGAATCAACCCGAACACTTCGTCGCCCACCTGAAATGCCGATGCCTCGGCGCTTGTCTGAACCACCACGCCGCTCAGGCCCCAACCCAGTACGATTGGCGCATCGTTCTGAAGGGTGGGGTACTGTCCTTTTCCCTGGAGGGTTTTGCTATCGACGGGATTGATGTCGATTGCCATGGTTTTAACCAACACCTCGCCGGCTTGTAGCTCGGGAACGGGAAGATCCTGCAAGCGGAGTGCTTCTGCACGGTTAAGACCTGTCAGAACGTATGCTTTCATGGTTTTTTGACGGTAGGAGAAACTAACTTGGCGAAGGCCGGGCCCCGATTTTCATTTTATAGATGACGACGGGCCTCTGTACTTTGTTAACGCCCTTCTGGAACGGAGCCAGCCGATTCAGTTGGCCGGTAGGCATCCACAAATACCCTTCGTGATCGATCCAGAGGGCATCGCACCACAGAAGGCGTTTGTCCTGCACCACCACGCTGGTGGCCCCCTCGGGCGTGATCCGGAGGATGCGCCGCCGATTGACGTCGCTCACGTAGAGGTTGCCCGCCGCATCGATCGCCGTACCTCCGGTGGAAGGGGTTTGGTAAAAGAGCGAAATCTGGGCAGCCAGTGCCTTTTCGTCCATCGCTGCATCGCAGAGGTACTTGGTTTCGACGCGCCACAGGGGGCCACTGGCCGGCTGAAAGTAGAGCCATTGCCCATCGGGCGAGATCTCCAGCTGATCCGCATGAATGCGCACCTCGTTCCCGCGCTCGTCTTTCATAATTTTTCCTTCGGCGCGAATCGGAAGTTGGTCGGTCGTCGAGACGTGATTTTCCAGCACCCTCCGGCCTTGGCCCGTAGTCTTGTCCAGCACAATCAGCGCCGGTGCGCCCGCGTCGGTCAGAAAAATGGTGTTGTCCCACAGGCGGAGGTCGTCGATGAACGAGGTTGCTGTCGACACCGCGGCCAGCGGCAGGATGCGAACAACCTGATCGGTGCGGGGATCAATCGCCACCAGTTTGGCGGCCGGTCCCGGCAGGGGGGCGGCGCCCATCCGGGGAGTGCCGGTGTCCACCCCCCAGAGCAGTCCGTCGGGGCCGATGCGCAACGAGTTGGTGCGTACGAACGTTTCGTCCGTTGCTGCACCTGCCTGCCAGTTGTTCCAGGCGGCGTTCGGATAAGGTACGATGTGGCCGTCGGGCAGAACCTCCCCGATGCGCATGCCGGTGTCGCCTTCAAGCCGGGGAAAACAGACAAAGATGCGGTGGTCAGCCGTGACCGTGACGCCGTTCCAGACCGTCTCCGAGGTCGCTACCGGTTCGAGTTGTGCCAGGGTCGTGGTGCTGAGGAGAGTCGCCAGCAGAAAGAGAACGTGTTTCATAAGCTGCATGCGCAAAACGGCTGCGACCGTGGTTAGGTCGCAGGTGGTCCTGCCGCTATAGTTTGATTCTGAAAATCTGATAGGGATACCGGGTGCGGTTTACGTTTCCGTTGAACCAGGGCATCCGCTGAATTTGCGTGGTAGAGACGTAGAGGTAGCCGTCGGTCGAAATGCTGTAGCTATCCGGCCACACCAGTCGGGTCGTATCCCGCACGAGGGTCTGCATGCCAAGGTCGGGCGTGATTTTCACCAGGCTGCTTTGTTCCAGGTCGCCCACGTAAAGATTACCCTGCCGATCGAAGGCCATCCCGTCGGTGGTCGTGAAGTGTCCCAGGTCCTGCACGCTGTCGACCAGCGTCGCCTGAGGAAGCGAGAAATCCCGTAGCAGATGCGTGCGGATGCGGTACAGCTTGTCGTCCGTGAGGGGTTTGTAATACAGCCAGTCACGATCCGGCGTAAGCGCAATACCGTCGGAATTAATCTGGACAGGGCTGCCGTCGGCCTTGGTAAACGCTTTTCCCTCGAACCTGATATGATAAGCCGGGTCTGAGACGACCGAAGGCGAGTCGTGGAGTACAAAGCGGGAAGCGCCGGTATTGAGATCGAGCACAACAATTCCACCGTTGGAAGAGCTGGTCAGGTAAGCAAAGCCGTGTTCGTGGTCGACCCGAATGTCGTTAAGGTAGCTGTCTTTTCCGGCTACGCTATCGGGAAACCGGTAAATGCGTTCTACCTGATTGCTGGCCAGGTCGACTTTCACCACCTTGTTGCTCTGCTGGTACACCGCTCCCAGGCCGATGCCGGCGGCGTCGACGATCCACAGGGAGCCTTGGTCATCGGCCACGACGGCCTGCACACACACAAACTGATGCTGCCCATCCTCGCCGGTCCGGAAGTTGTTCCAGGCCGTGTCCGGATAAGGGACCGCTTTTCCTTCGATGATTTCCACCACCGAGTAGGCATGCGTGTCGAGCCAGTAGGGGTAATTGGTGAAGAGGCGTCCCTCCGGAGAGACGGCCACGCCCGTAAACTGATACACACTGTCGGCAAATACTTCTTCGAGCCTCGGAGCCGCCGCAGGGAGGGGCGCTGTAGCGTCTGCCGTTTCCGGAGGCGTCTGCCGGGTTTCCGACGAAGTACTGCAACTGATGAGTCCTGTCATTACGAAAATGAAGAGGAGCATTCCATACGTTTTCATGTTACTTACCATCTGAGGTATGATGAATGGGGTTGGGGAAACCGGCCCGTGCCCGGATGCAGAGCGCCGCCTGGCCGGACCGGTGATGCGTTTATTTCTGGAAGTACTGGTCCGTCCCGTTGATCCAGTCTTCCCGTTGGGGAGCAAAAAAATCCAGGTCGATTGTGCCGTCTTCCAGGCATTCAAACCGGTGGGGAACATGGGCGGGAATCAGAAGCACTTCGCCGGCTTTGACCACGTAGGTCTGTTCCTGAATCGTGACCTTCACGCTGCCTTGCAGAATGAACGTATACTGTTCGTTCGGGTGGTGATGCAGCGGTACTACCGCTCCCCGTTGCATGGTAAAATAGCCGAATGTAGCGCTATTCCCGGACGCCATCCGGCGGGTAATGCCGGCACTAAGCTGCTGGGTGGCCATGGTATCGAGGGTGAGGTGACGCACGGATTGTGCCTGGAGGGCCGCCATGCTCGCTAGCCAAACGACCAGCGCGCCTATAAACTGTCGCATGATGTTGATTTTTACGTTCGTACGGAGAAGCATCTGCCCCTCCGTCGGGATTAAGGGACGTGTACGTACGCGACGATAGAAGCCTTCGAAAGCGTGTTGGCGGTGAGGTTAAAACCCACCAGGGCCGGATTGGCGTCCTTGCTCAGGTCAAGCTTGTTTTTGAGGGCATATACGGTGATCACATACGGGTGAAACCCGCTCCCCGGCAGGGGCACCGGCCCGCCGTATCCGTACTGTCCGAAGTCATTGAGGGACGAAACGCTCCCTTTGGGTAACAGGGTAGGGTGGGTACTGGCCGCGCCCGATTTGAGGGTTTTTACGTCGTTGGGAATGTTAAACAAGACCCAGTGCCACCAGCCGCTGCCGGTAGGTGCCGCCGCATCGTACATCGTGACGGCAAAGGCCTGAGTGCCTTCGGGAGCATTCTCCCAGGACAATTCCGGCGATTCGTTTCCACCGTCTACGCCCCAGTCGTTATAATAAAACAGTGGAGTCAGCTGCCCTCCCAGTTGGGTGCTTTTGAGCGTAAAGGTCGGGGTCTGGCCGACCGATTGAGCGGAAAGCGCTCCGGAAAAGCCGAGCAAGGCTACCAGAATAAAAGCGTATAGCGATTTTTGAATTGCTGATTTCATGATTGTTGTGTTTAAAAATGATATGGATGACTAAATTTTAGTGCAGCGCCGGTGCCTCCGGAAAATCGATCGGAATGCCGGTGTTGGCGTACACGTAGTTCGTAAAGGTGCGGAGGGAGATCCAACCCAGCAGCTCCATCAAGGCCCCTTCGTGAAAACCGGCTTTCTCAAAAGCATCGAGGAGCTGAGGGTCGGCTTTGCCTTTGTTGGCGGCTACGGACTGCGCCAGCCGGACGATTGTATTCAGTTTTGGATCGGCAATCGCGGCTTTCCGGATCGCGAGCGTCTCGTCTTCCGTAAAACCTTTGGCTTTGGCCAGCGCCGTGTGAGCAGCCAGGCAATACGCACAGTCGTTGACCTGCGAAACCACCAGGTTGATCGCTTCGCGTTCTTTCGCCGTGAAATGAGACCCGTGCGCGAGTGCGTTCTCGAAGTCGAGCATGCCCTTCAGAGCGCCTGCGGAGTAGCCTATCGTGGCGTACAGGTTCGGCAGCATGCCGATCCGTTTTTGCACCTGTTCCAGGAGAGTTTTGGCGTCACTGCTTACTTGTTGTAGCGTGGGTACCGCAAACGGAGCCGCAAGTTGTTGTGTGTCCATTGTGTTTCTTTTTTAGTGAGTTGGCACTGATTTTTAGTGTACTACGCCCAGTTGCTGCATCAACGTGAGGTTATCTTCCAGATGCCAGTCTTCAATAATTTTAGCATCCCGGATACGGAGGATATCGATCGCCAGAAAACTGACGGGCTGACCCTGGCCCTGCACGTTCCCAAAGCTTCCGGTGAACGTGCCGGTAAACTGCATGCGCACCGTAACTTTATCGTCCGTAATCAACAAGTCATTCACCGTGCAGCGGAGGTCCGGCACGGCTTTCCGAAAGTTGGTGGACGCATACAAAGGTCCGGCCGGTCCCTGCGGTCGTCCCGGCGGAAGGGTGTTGTCGATAAATTGGGAAGCCACCGCTCTGTCGAGGTAGTGCTTCTTGCCGGTATTCCAGAAAGCGTAGTACGCCAGCGCGGTTTCCTGCATCATCGTGGCCCGCGCGGCCGACAGGCCCTGGTCGACGGTGATCGATTGAGGAACCGGTGTTTCAGGAAGCATTGCCTCTTGTGCCTGCGTGGGCAAAGCAATGAGGACGGCGGCTGCGATCAGGAGGTAGGGGATACGTTTCATCAGAAAAAGTTTGTTCGTACTGTGCCTTTCGACACCGCAAATTTTGACAGGACGCCCCTCGGAGGAGAGGTAGGTTTACAGGTTGCTCCGGTACGTTTTCAGGTTTTTGAGACCTTTTGACGCTGCTCTGCCCCGCTGGCGCTGTATGCTGTGTGGAACTGACCTGCCGCATGGAAGGTGGCCGGGGCACGTCGTATGTGGCGGTGGACGACGGAAACAAAGCTAGGCCCTGAGCAGACCGGTTGTTGCTGCAAAGCGTTGGATCCGGGATCGGGATCGTTGAGTGGTTCGTTGTGTGGGTTAGAGTGCCGAGAGCGGCGTGGCAGAAGCGAATCCGTCCGTGCTGATCGGTGTCGACCCGTAGTCGCCAGCGGTCGCTTGCGCTGTGGTGGGCCGACGCGGTGAGCCGGCTTTCGGTCCGAACTATCGGTAGGTCGACTTAAGCTACTCTTTTCCCTTTTTCAGCGATTGACCGGAACGCAAAACCGTATTTTTATGGACCTTCCCCCATCGTTTCGAGCGAAAGTCCCGGAGAAACGGAAGCACACCAGCTCCACCCAGACATGCATTTTATGATTAACAAGCGGTTCATCTTACTGACAATTCTGGCCTTTGTTTCGGGTACCTTCATTCTGCTGCTGATCCAGTTCAACTCGTATAAGAACATCAACCGGCTGATCAGCGGCAACGAACGGTTGCTCCGGGAACTCCGGCTCAGCAATTACCTGCGCGAACTGGAACGGGACATCATCTGGGTGGAAAGCCGCAATCGGGCCGCTATTGCGACAGACGACCCTTCCCACATCGAAGGGGTCGAGCAGAAAATTGCACAGGTGCAGGCTTACCTGGATACCCTGGAAGAGACCAACGACGACGACGAGATTACCCAGTACATCAACATGCTGCGGGTCCATGCCGCCGAAAAGCTGGAGGTCAAAAACCAGTTGTTGGACAGTTTCCGCCTGCACGGCACGATGGACGATACGGTGTTGATCGCCAACCCGCGGGCACGGCAGGTCTCCAACGAGATTAGCCTGGCCACTCAAAAAATCTACGACAGCCGCCAACACCTCATGCTGCAACTGAGCGACTCTATTGAGGAGATGAGCCTGAACGCGCGTAGCTGGAGCAGCATTCTGATCGGAGCGCTGGTGGTGAGTGCGGTGGGGTGGTGCTGGTTCATTTTCGCCCGCCTGCAGCAGCAGAACCGTCTCATTGTCCAGCTGAACGTTTCGGAGAAAAAGGCCCTGGCTGCTGCACAGGTGAAAGAGAATTTTATGGCCAACATGAGCCACGAAATCCGTACGCCGCTCAATGTGATCCTGGGCTTTACCAACCTGCTCAGGATGCAACCCCTTGATACACAGGCCAAAGAGTTTGTGACCTCGATTCAGAAGGCCGGAGAAAATCTGCTGGCCATTGTCAACGACATTCTGGACCTGGCCAAGCTGGAAGCAGGCATGATGCGGATCGAGGCCAGGCCGTTCCACCTCAGGAGTCTGTTGCACTCCCTGGAGATGATGTTTCAGGAACGGGTGGAGGCGAAAGGGCTGTCCTTTCAGGTACAGATCGACCCCAAAGCCCCTGATCAGCTGGTGGGTGACCCCACACGGCTTACCCAGGTGCTGGTCAACCTCATCGGCAACGCCCTGAAGTTTACACCGGAAGGTCACATCGCGATTCAGGTCGCCGCTACGCCCCTCCCCGAAGCGCGCGTGCAGATGCACTTTGAAATCAGCGACACAGGCATTGGCATCGAAAGAGAAAAGCTGGCCACCATTTTTGAACGGTTTCAGCAGGCGGACGACTCCACGTCCCGCAACTATGGGGGCACCGGCCTGGGCTTGTCGATCGTCAAAGACCTGATCCAGCTGCAAGGGGGCGAAATTCAGGTAGCAAGCGAGACCGGCCGGGGCACGACCTTCCGTTTCTTCGTGCCTTACAAAGTGGCCGAACCACTCCCCCCCCCCGCCCCGGCGTTGGAAGAGCAGGTTTCGCCCCTGGCAAGTGCACAGTTGCGGTTGCTGGTGGTAGACGACAATGAAATGAACCGGAGTCTGATGCACTACCTCTTGTCGCAGTGGCAACTGCAGTTCGATACAGTGGCCAACGGCGAAGAAGCTATCCTGCTGGTGCGGCAGCACTCCTATGACCTGATTTTGATGGACATTCAGATGCCGCGCATGGATGGGTACGCGGCCACGCAATACATCCGGTCGCAGCTCAAATCGACGGTTCCGATTGTGGCCATGACGGCCCACGCCCTGGCCGGTGAGCGCGAGAAGTGTCTCCGCATGGGCATGGACGACTACCTGACCAAACCCATCGACGAGCAGAAGCTATTCGAGGTGATCACGCAGTTAACCCGCTTTCGGGCCCGTCAGGAACCCGCCCGCCTGCCGGGAGGGGCCAGCGACAAAGACGGGGCCTATCAATACATCAACCTGACCTACCTGCGGAGCATCAGCAAAGAGAACGTGGCGTACATGAAAAACCTCTCCGGCCTGTTTCTGGAAGTGGTCGACGAAGAGCTGGAGCACCTGATCACGGCATTGCAACAAAAAGACAGCGAGACGATTCGGCAGGTGGCACACAAGATGAAAACGAGCGTCTCCGTGATGGGGCTGCTCGAAAGCCTGGAGCCGATGCTGGATGCCCTGGAATACCATGAACTAACCCCGGACGAACGAGAAGCCCTGGCGACCCGTGTCATCGTCATCTGTCAACATGCGTTGCAGGAAGCGAAGCTTTTTTACGACTCACTTTGACCGACCCATACGTACGGGCTGAACTGAACAGTAAGAAGGCGTCGACACCCACCTGACTTTTTCCTCATGTGCTAAAAAGTGATTCGAATGAAACAGATCAATACCGCCATCCTGATCATCGGGTTCGGCAAAGCGGGCAAGACCCTGGCGGCCTATCTGGGGAAAAAAGGCATCCGGACGGTGCTGGTGGAACAGTCGGAAAAGATGTACGGCGGAACGTGCATCAACATCGGCTGCATTCCCACCAAGGCCATGGTTTTGCAGGCAGAGCGCCATCAGCCTTACGCGGAGGCTCTGGCCCGGAAAGGCGAATTGACTTCCTCGCTCCGCCACAAGAACTACCAGTCGGTCGACCAGTACGCCTCCGTCGACGTCATTACCGGGAAAGCCACCTTTCTCCACGAACATGCCGTTCGGGTCGTGCTGCCCGATGGCTCGGACGTAGAGATCACTGCCGAACGTATCTTCATCAACACGGGTACGGTCCCGCTGCTGCCCGACCTGCCGGGCCGGGAGCAGTCGAGTCGGGTATACACCAGCACCACCCTCCTGGAGCAGCCGGTCTTACCCGAACGGTTGGTCATCATCGGCGGGGGCTTCATCAGCCTGGAGTTTGCGTCCATGTACGCACAGTTCGGTTCGCAAGTGACCATCCTCGACATCGCGCCGGTGTTTCTGCCGCGCGAGGACGAGGATATGGCAGCCGAAGTGAGAAGCGTGCTGACCGGAAAAGGCATCGAGATCGTCAACAGCGCGCACGTACAACGCATTGTGCCCGGCGAAACGACCGACCGAATCCAAGTGAGTATTCAGGGAACTCCCCGCACCATGGAGGCCGACGCAATTCTGATCGCTACCGGCCGCAAAGCCTATACCGAGGGGCTGAACCTGGAAGCAGCGGGCGTGGTGACGGATGCCCGGGGCTTCATTCCGGTGAATCGGCTGCTGCAAACCAATGTCGCGCACATCTGGGCACTGGGGGACATCAACGGAGGTCCACAGTTTACCTACATCTCCCTGGACGACTTCCGGATCGTCCGCGATCAGCTGTTCGGCCCACGGCAACGACATACCGAAGACCGGCAGCACGTCGCCTTCTGCGTGTTTGTGTCGCCTCCCTACGCCCACGTGGGGTTACGCGAGAAAGAAGCGGCGCAGCAGAACCTGGCATACCGGGTGGTGAAAATTCCGGCCAGGGTGGTGCCGAGGACCGCCCTGCTGCAACAGCCTGAGGGCATGCTGAAACTGTTGGTCGATCCGGAAACCGATCAGATTCTGGGGTGTACGCTGTTCTGTGCGGAGGCGCAGGAACTGATCAATACCGTACGGATTGCGATGAAGGCCGGCATGACGTTCGGCCAGTTGACAAACGAAATTTACACGCACCCTTCCATGACCGAGGCCTTCAACTACTTTGATTAAGAGTAGGGGGGCAGTGCACGAACCGGAGATCTGTGTCATTCTTCCCGACAAATGAATTATTTCCCGCACACCCCTCCCGATACCTTTGTTCTGGCGAAACAAAAAGATAACCCCGTATTTCTACCTCATGAGTAAGCTGCTACACTACAAAACCCTTTCGGACCTGCACCGGGGCAACGGCTGGCCTCCACCCGAGCATCCGTTGGTGAGCGTGGTCAACTGTATGAAAGACTGCCCGCTGGGTGACCGGGAGTTCACCAGCGACTGCTACATGATTGCCTTCAAAAAACTGAAGGCCGGGGTGGTGTTGTACGGGCGCACCACCTACGATCACACCAACGGCTCCATGATGTTTGTAAGGCCCCGGCAGATCATCGAAATGAAGAACCTGGAATTTGAGGAGCAAGGGTTTATGATCCTGGTACACGAAGATTACCTGACCGGCCACGAGTTACACGATACGATCCAGAACTACGGCTTCTTCGACTACGAAATCAACGAAGCATTACACCTGTCGCCCAGAGAGGAAACCATTGTCTGGGACTTGTATCACAAGATCGTGGTCGAATACGAGGACAATCCGGACGAGTACAGCCGGGAAATCATCCTCAGCCACGTGGCCTCCATCCTCAAGTACTCCCAGCGATTTTACAAGCGGCAGTTCATCAACCGGACCGACATGTCGGGCAAAACCGTCACCCGTTTCAACCAGGCATTGCAAGGCTATTTCAGGGCCGGTTTTTTGCAAAGCCGCGGGCTGCCTTCTGTGCAGCACCTGGCCGACACACTCTACCTTTCGCCCCGCTACCTCAGCGATTTGCTCAAACAGGAAACCGGTAAAACCGCCATGGATCTAATTCATATCGCCCTCATGTCGGAAGCGAAAAACCAACTGAGAACTTCCGAACAGAGCATTGCCCAGATTGCCTACGGACTGGGGTTTGAAAATACTTCGTACTTCACCCGTCTGTTCAAAAAGCAGGTAGGGATTAAGCCCTTGGAGTATAAAAAAATGTCGCTTAACTAAAACCGGACCGGGCGTTGTTGCCGCTGGCGCTTGGCCCTTTTTCGGCTCTTCATAACAGTAACCCTACGACCCTTTTGCGTCTACTGCCCTTCCTGAAAAGAGAGGGAACACGATGAGCAACGCTTCATGGTGCGGGGGGATTTTTTACCATTTATTCACTCAATTATATGATTACTTTACCGCAAAACCCTACCCTGTTGGATTCGGTCATCGCCGCCTACGGCGGAATCGACACCTGGAACAAGTACCAAACCCTGCAGGCCCATGTGCGCATCGGCGGGGTGACCTGGGGCCTCAAAGGCCACGAAAATGCTTTGCAGGATGTGGTGTTTACGGGCGCCCTGCACGAGCAGAACAGCAGCTGGACCCACGTTTTCGAGCCGAATACACGCTCGGTTTTTGAGCCGGGTCGCGTGGCGTTATTAAATGAGCGCGGCGACGTACTGGAAGAGCTGCGCAACCCGCGGGACTCTTTCAAAGGGCACACCCTGGCGACGCCCTGGACCAAGCTGCAACTGGTCTATTTTTCCAGCTATGCCACCTGGAACTACCTGACCGCTCCCTTCCACCTGCTGCAACCCGGCTTTCAACTGACGGAGCTGGACCCCTGGGAGGAAAATGGAGAAACGTTCCGCCGGCTGGAGGCCCGCTACCCGGACACCTTTGCGACGCACAGTCGCCGCCAGGTGTATTACTTCGACGCACAGGGGCTGATTCGTCGTCACGACTACTGGCCCGAGGTGCTGGGCGGGTCGTCGGCTACGCAGATCATCGAGGACTATCAAACGTTTGCAGGAATCAAAACCGGCACCAAGCGGAGAATTTACATCCTGAACGATGCCGACAACCACTACCAGCCGGAGCCGGTACTGGTGTCGATTGATGTGCTCGACCTCCGGTTCCACAACTAACTCACTACACGTATGAACGCAGTCATTGATCAGGCGCTGGAAGCGCCTACCCGTTTCCTGGAAGTGAACGGCACCTCCTACGCCTATCGCCGGTTCGGCCGCCCTTCCCAGGTGCCGCTGGTAGGGTTTCAACACTTTACCGGCACGCTCGACAACTGGGACCCCGCCCTGTTGAACGGCCTGGCCGAAGCACGCGAAGTCATCATTTTCGACAATGCCGGGGTGGGCAGCAGTGGAGGGCAGACGCCAGACAAAGTCGCCGGTATGACGGCGGACGCCGTGGCCTTTCTTCGGGCGCTGCAGCTGGAGCAGATCGACGTACTCGGCTTTTCGCTTGGCGGATTCATCGCCCAGCAACTGGCCGTGCAGCACCCCGCGCTGGTGCGGAAAGTGATCCTGGTCGGCACGGCACCGCAGGGGGCCCAGGTGCTGCGGGGATTTCCCGAACTTATTCAAAAGGCCATGCAGCTGCCGCCGGCCGAGCGGTTCCTGTTTATCTTCTTTACCGGTTCGGCACCAAGTCGCGCTGCCGGCGAAGCGACGCTGCAACGCCTGTGGGCCCGAACCGAGGATCGGGACCGGGACGCCAGCGTGCAGGCCGTGACGGCCCAGATCAACGCCATCACCACGTGGGGTACCGATCCGGTCACCCTCGACTTGTCCACCCTCCGGCAACCGGTGCTGATTGTGCAGGGCAGTCACGACGAGATGATGGCGTCAGAGAATGCTTATCTGCTCTACCGGCAGTTGCCCAATGCAATGCTGACTTACTATCCGGACGCCGCCCACGGCTCTTTCTTTCAGTACCCGGAATTGTTTGTTCACCAGGCCAACTACTTTTTGAACCACATACACTGAGCCGGACACCTGAGATTGCATGCAGGCGTCTCTTCACTAGTAGCTAGTATTTACATGATGGAAGAATTTGTTACCGAGAGTCCGGCCGCCGCGGCGGCCACTCAATTTGCAGCCTTAGCAACCAGTAAAATCGCGTACCGTACGTTTGGGCACGGCGTTCCGCTGGTGTTGTGCAACCGTTTCAGGGGCGTGCTGGATACCTGGGATCCCCTCTTTCTCGATTTGCTGGCCGCGCAACACACCCTGATCATTTTCGACTACCCGGGAGTGGGGGATTCGACCGGAACGCTCCCTACCGAGATCACCGACGTGGCCGACGTCGTAACGCAACTGGCAGACTACCTTCAACTCGACACGTTCTCCGTGCTGGGGTGGTCGTTTGGTGGGTTGGTGGCCCAAACCGTTACGTTTCTTTATCCCACTCGGGTGCGAAAAACGGTACTGATCGGGACCAACCCTCCCGGTACAAATGAAGTGGCCATTGAACAGACCTTTTTTGATCATGCTCTGAAGCCCCGCAATGACCTGGACGACGAAACTGTCCTGTTTTTTGAGCCTGCCGTGGCCAGGAGCCGACAAGCAGCGCAGGCGTCACATGCACGTATCGCGCCCCGGTTGAACCGAACCCTGATTCCGTCCACGCCGGAACTGTTCCAGCGTTATTTTGCCGCCTCGGCTACCTTCAGAGAGGACAAACACCAGTTGCGAGCACGTTACCAGAAGCCACATGCTCCGGTACTGGTGGTGATGGGTGACCACGACGTCAGCTTTGCCGTCCAGAACTGGTTTCCTCTGCTGCGGCAGGCCGGCCATACCCAACTTCTGATTCTGCCCGAAGCAGGACATGCCCCGCAACACCAGTATCCCGCCCTGGTTGTCGGCTACCTAAACACGTTTTTAGGGCAGGTCGTGTCCTGAATGGATGAAACGGCAAGCATGCTTTGTCCTGAGAAATCCTCTGGTTTTAGGTCAGGTATCTCCCCGGGGCTGGATCTTCCGCCGGACCTGAGAAAAGGATAAGAGGAGCCCTGAAAAGAGTAAAAACCTCAGCTTGGGCGAGGGCTACTTTTGCCGTATTGAAACTAACTCAAAAAAGCAATGAAAAAGACAGTTTTGATTACAGGCACTGCCTCGGGCTTCGGCCGGGCAACGGCCTCCTTGTTTCATCGCAAGGGCTGGAATGTGATCGCCACCATGCGTTCGCCCGAAAAAGAACAGGAGTTTACCAAGTGGGAAAACGTGTTGGTTACCCGGCTGGATGTGCAGGACGAGGCTTCCATCAAACAAGCCGTACAACTCGGGAAGGAGACCTTTGGTACCATCGATGTCCTGGTTAATAACGCAGGGTATGGGCTGATGGGGGTTTTTGAGTCGGCCACCAGGGAACAGATTCAGAATCAGTTTGAAGTCAATGTCTTTGGGATGATGCAGGTCACCCAGGCCGTCTTGCCGATGATGCGTCAAAAGGGCCAGGGGGTCATTGTAAACCTTTCGTCGTTCGGGGGCATCGTCGGCCTACCCTTCACGAGCCTGTACGCAAGTTCTAAGTTTGCCGTGGAAGGCTTTTCGGAGGCCTTGTCGCATGAGCTTTCCCAGTTGCATATCGCTGTCAAAATCATCGAGCCCGGCGGGGTACACACCAACTTCCGCAACGGCTTGGACGTGGTAAAAAATGACATTGAGGTGTACAATCCTTTGCAGGCTGCTTTTTTTGAGCGGTACGGAAAACCCACCGAAGCACTTCCGAAGGCTACGCCCGAAGAAGTGGCCGAAACCATCTTCACCGCGGCGACCGACGGAAGCAATCGGTTGCGGTACCTTGTGGGCGAAGACGCTCAGTTTTACGCCGACATCAAACTAAAAAACACGGAAGAAACCTTTGTTCAGTCGATCAGAGATTTCTTTGTCAAGTGAGCGGTAGAAACTCAAAGGGAGGGTCGTATTCAAGACGCTGCCGTCTCTTGAGAAAGCACTTGTTTACTTAATAACTATGGTGATGCTGGAAAATAAAGTAGCGGTCGTGACGGGTTCGTCCCGGGGCATTGGCAAAGCGATCGCCGAACGATACGCCACGCGCGGAGCCCACGTGGTCGTCAATTACACCTCCCACAAAGCCGCCGCTGAAGCAATTGTCAGGTCGGTCGAGGACAGGAAGGGCCAGGCCATCGCCGTTCAGGCCGATGTGTCGAAGGTCGATGAGGTGCATTGCTTGTTCGAAACCGCTCTGCAACACTTTGGTCGGATCGACATCGTGGTTGTCAATGCAGGGTTGGAGCTAACCGGCTTGCCGGTAACCGACGTTACGGAAGCGCAGTTTGACCGGCTGTTCAATACCAATACCAAAGGAGCGTTTTTCACGATGCAGGCGGCTGCCCGGCACGTTGCAGACGGGGGCAGGATTATCTACATTGGTTCCAGCACCACCGGTTATCCCAGGGCCGGCTATGCTATTCACGGGGGCAGCAAAATGGCCCCCCTGTATCTGGTGCAGGTGCTGGCCCAGGAAGTTGGCCCACGGGGAATTACCGTAAACGCCATTCTGCCGACGGCCACCGCGGGCGCGGGGTTGCATACCCACGTGACCGAAGACGCTCCCATCCGGAAGTTTATGGCCGAATTCAGCCCCATGGGGCGCATGGGTACCCCGGAAGACGTAGCGAATGTCGCCGAATTTTTCGCGAGTGATCTGGCGTCTTTTGTAAGTGGGCAGCATCTGTTGGTGACTGGCGGCGGACTGGCGTAAGCAATTTTACACTTTGAGCAAGGGCATGAAACCCACCTACCTCGACATAAAATCGATTGCGGAGGTGCATCGGTTTTACCGCTGTGATAAGCCAAAGCACCCGCTGATTACCATCATCGACCTGGCGAACGTACACCCGGACCGTCCTCCGGAAGAGGTATTTTACAGAACTGCCTTTTACAGTATCGTCTGCAAGCGGTTTGAGGGGGCCATGAAATACGGTCGGGCAGCTTATGATTTCGAAGAAGGGTCGCTGATGTTCACCGCGCCCCATCAGGTCATCTCCTCCAGCCCGGATCTGCAGGTAACGGAAGGATGGGGCCTGTTTTTTCATCCCGATCTGTTACACGGTACGGAACTGGGCAGCACCATTCATCACTACTCTTACTTTCAGTACGATGCCAATGAAGCCCTGCACATTTCCGAAGAAGAGAAGCATGTGTTGCAGGAAAGCCTGGAAAAGATAAAGAGAGAATATACTCAAAACGTAGACCAACACACCCGGGCATTGATTGTCGACAACCTGCAACTGATGCTGCGCTACTGCCAGCGTTTTTATGACCGGCAATTTTTTACGAGAGCAAAGGTGAGTCATGACGTAGTTCAAAAGTTTGAGCACCTGCTCATCGATTATTTTGCCAAAGATGGGGCCGTGAAGGGCGGCTTGCCGACGGTTCATTACTTTTCGGACCGGTTGCACCTTTCGCCCAACTACCTCTCCGATCTGCTGAGCAAATACACTGGAAAAACCACACAGGAGCACATCCACCTGCACCTGATCGATAAAGCCAAGGCACTTCTGTGGGGAACCGACAAGGCGATCAGCGAAATTGCCTACGACCTGGGGTTTGAGCATCCTCCTTACTTCACAAAACTTTTTAAGAAGAAAGTCGGGGTATCACCCAATCAATTCAGGCACTTGAATTAACGACTTGAGGAACGCTGGCAGCGCCAGGACAGATGTAGAAAAGAGCGTGCGTCATCCACTCAAATTCTCCTGGCATATTTGTGCTATTCTCTCCGACAAATGGGTTATTTCCGGCGTAGGCGTGCCGCTACTTTTGCTCTATCAATGCATCACAAACTAAAAGAGCAATGTCAAAAGTTATTTTTATTACCGGGGCCTCCAAAGGATTCGGAAGAATCTGGGCCGAGGCTTTTTTAACGCGTGGCGATAAGGTAGCGGCTACCTCCCGCAACATACGTGGGCTACAGGAACTGGCCGATCGCTACGGCGATGCGTTTCTGCCGATCCAGCTGGACATCACCGACCGCGAAGCGAGTTCTGCCGCCGTTGCCCGCGCGCATGACCATTTTGGGGGGCTCGACGTGGTCATCAACAATGCGGGGTATGGGGTATTTGGGGCCATCGAAGAGGTAAGCGAGCAAGAGGCCAAGGATTTGTTTGAGGCCAACGTGTTTGGCACCCTCTGGGTGACCCAGGCCGCGCTACCCATCTTCCGGAAGCAAGCGCACGGACACATCATTCAACTTTCCAGTGTGCTGGGGGTATGGACGTTGCCTACGCTGGGACTATACAACGCAACCAAGTTTGCGGTGGAAGGCTTGAGTGAGGCACTGGCCAGCGAGGTCGACCGTTTCGGAATTCATGTGACCCTGATCGAGCCGAACGGATACACGACGGAATTCGGGGGCAGCTCTGCCGTCCAAAGCACGCCGATTCCGGCTTACGACGAGCTGCGGGCCCGCCTTGCCCATACCGAAGGACTTGGTCCTGACGATTACGGAAAACCGGAGTCGACCGTCCCGGCCATCCTGAAACTGGTGGACAGCTCCAATCCTCCCCTGCGGCTCTTTCTCGGCAAGATCGGTTACCCCAAAACCGAGCGGGTGTACGCCGAAAAGCTGCAAACCTGGAAAGCCTGGAACGAGGTATCGGTGGCCGCTCACGGCTGAGCCGAGGGCATTTTCCCCCTGCCCGGTGAGGGTAGGGGCTTTTTTTAGAGACGCGCATACGTTGGGCCGATCACGAGTAGATGTCGCTGACAGCCAGGTATTTGTCGTTACAGTGGGCCGTCGATAACGCGATAGCCGGGTAAACTTAATTTTCCTCTTTACAACTCAATACGCTCCGTATGAAACGGCAACAACCGCAGTTTTTGCGCATCAGCACCCTGCTGGCTTTCGTCTTGATTCCGCTGGGTGGGTTTGCCACCGACATTTACATCCCGTCGCTCCCCGCCATGTCTCAGCACTTGGGCGTCTCGGTGCAGGCGGTACAACTGTCGCTTCTCCTCTTTATGGTGAGTTCGGGCGGTAGTCAGTTGTTTATCGGCAGTCTGCTGGACAGTTACGGGCGTTACCGCTTCAATCTGGTGGCTTTGGGCCTGTTTGCCCTGGCCAGCTTCACCATTGCGGTGACCGGCAACCTCTACGTGATCTACGCCATGCGCGTACTTCAGGGAGTGACCGTATCGCTGATCATCGTAGGCAAACGGGCCTTTTTTGTGGATATGTATCAGGGCAGGCAACTGAAGCACTACACCAGCCTGTTTTCCATTGTCTGGGCTACGGCGCCTATTCTGGCGCCTTTCATCGGGGGCTACCTGCAACATGCATGGGGCTGGCAGGCTAGTTTTTACTTTCTGGGCATCGTGACGGCGCTGGTGCTGCTTTTTGAGCTGATTTACAGCGGAGAGTCGCTGGACACGTGGCCGCCTTTTGACGGGCAGCACATCCGGCGGGTATACCGTCATATGCTGGGCACGGCCGATTTTGTACTCGGACTCCTGATCACCGGACTGAGTTATGCGCTGCTGGTCATCTACGGCATGGTCAGTCCGTTCATTATCGAAAAGATCTACGGCTATACGCCCGTAACGACCGGTTACAGTTCGCTGCTTTCCGGTGTTGCCCTCATGAGCGGTGGTATCGTGTCGAAGCTGCTGCTCAATCAACCGCTACGTGCCAAGTTAAACGGAGCCATGCTCCTGCAAGGGATCACGGCTGTCTTGATGTGGGTGACGACCCGACAGGTCGATCGGCTTGAGGTGCTACTGGGCTTTACTTTTGTGCTCCACTTCATCGCGGGCTTCCTCTTCAATAACCTTTATGCCTACTGCCTGCAGCGATTTACGACCCATGCCGGAACAGCCAGCGGATTGACGGGGGGCGGGATTTACGTGGTCAGTTCGGCGGTGAGCTACGGGCTGATCCATCTGATCGACCTGACAAACACGCAGGCGTTGGCCGTAGTGAACCTCGGCCTGGTAGCGATGCTTCTGCTGACGATTGTGGTATTCCAGCGAATGGCCCGCCAGCGCATCGGGGTCGTTGCTGCCGAGGTGGTTACTCGTTAAGAAAAGGAGAAGCACCACGGCAAGGGAATGTTTACAGGACGTTCAGTCGGCTGTTGACCTGCTTGCGGTAAGAGTCCGTCACGGGGATGAATTTCTTTCCGATGTACAGCCCACCGTCCTGAAACGTATCGATACTACTCAGATTGACGATGTAGGAGCGATGCACACGTAAAAACTGCTCGGCCGGAAACCGATTTTCGACGGCCCGCATGGTGGTATGAATGGCGTACATTTTTTCCGGGGTGTGCAACTTGACGTAGTCGCCCATGGCCTCCGCGTATAAAATGTTTTTGAGTTGCAGGCGGCGCACAATGTTGGAATCCCGTACGAAGATGAACTCGTCCGACGCCCATTGTATTTGTTCTTTCTGGCTTTCCAGAATGTCCCGCGCCTTGTCGATCGCCTGGGTGAACCGGGGCAGCGTAATCGGCTTCACCAGGTAGTCGACCACGTTCAGTTCGAAGGCTTCTACGGCATACTCTTTCCGGAAGGTCGTGAAGATGATCAGCGGCGACTTTTCACCCAGATTTCGCGTCAATTCCAGGCCATTCATGCCGGGCATCTCGATATCCAGCAACAGTACATCTACCGGATGCTCCATCATGTATTGGTAGGCTTCCAGGGCATTGCTGCACTCACAGACAATTTCCAGATCCTTGAGGTCGCTGGCCATGTGAATCAGGATTGAGCGTGCAATGCGATTGTCGTCGACGAGTAACGCTTGCATAGGGCGGAGGGGTTTTCAAGTTGCAAATAAACAGATGCCCGACGAAAACCCAAACAACTTTTGAGCGGGGTGCGATTATTTCATGGTCCTATCGTCGACCTCATCTACCCTTCGGCAGGGAGCGCAGTGCCAACAACGCTACGTTCGATCCAACCCACCAAGTGCACCTTCCAACGATCCTTTCTCCGGATCTAACGCTTTGCCGATACACCCCGTCCCGTTAGCTGATAGCTTTACCCTCGTAAGCCGCTGAAAACGAAAGTTTTCTATCATATAACTAAAATTCCTGATTACCATGGAAACTACACAAATCCAAGATTTCAAAACTGACCCCCGGCTCGATGCCGGTACCAAAGCGTTTCTGAAGGTGCTGAACACGGGTGGCTCTCCCGTCGAGAGCCTGTCCAAACAAGAGGCCCGCAACGTGTTGATCAACGCCCAGGCCGGGGTGGAGGTGGACCTTTCCGGCATCGACGAGTCGGAGAAAACCATCACCGCCGATGGCTACACGCTCACGCTCAACCTCGTGCGTCCCAAGGGCCACGACGAACCGCTGCCGGTCTTCGTGTTCATCCACGGGGGGGGCTGGATTCTAGGCGACTACCCCACCCACAAGCGGATGGTCCGCGACCTGGTGGTGCTCTCGGGCTGTGCGGCCGTGTTCGTTAACTACACGCCTTCGCCCGAAGCGCAGTATCCGCAGGCCATTCACGAGATCTATGCCGCCACCAAATGGGTCGCCGAGCATGGGGCCGAAATCAACGTGGACGGCAGCCGGCTGGCCATCGTGGGCAACAGTGTGGGGGGCAACATGAGCACGGTCACCGCTCTGATGGCCAAGGAGAAGGGTGGACCCGACATCAAGCTGCAGATCCTGATGTGGCCGGTAACCGATGCCGGGTTCGACTACGAATCGGTGCGGGAGTTTGGGGAAGACCGCTTTCTGACCACCTCGCTGTGGAAGTGGATGCTGGATCAGTACACGACCGACCCGCAGGAGCGCGGGGAGCTCTACCTTTCGCCGCTGCAGGCCAGTGTGGAGCAGCTGCGGGGCTTGCCGCCCACGCTGATACAGGTGGCGGAGAGCGACATTCTGCGCGACCAGGGAGAAGCCTACGGGCGGAAGCTGGATGAAGCGGGGGTGCCGGTGACCACGGTGCGCTACGACGGTATGATCCACGACTTCGGGTTGCTGAACGCCCTGGCGACGCTGCCCACCACTCGCTCGCTGTTTGTGCATGCCGCCGCCGAGCTTACAAAGTATTTGCAGTAGCCGCGCCCTCCTCTTGCGGGCAGCTAAGTCCTGAACAGCCCCGACCAGGCAATACCTCGTATTTCTCCATTGGATTTTTTAGCTCCTGGTCGGGCTTTTTTATTCTTTCTCGTCAACGGCCTGAAGCGCGCATTTTGTCGTGCCACTAACCCTCTTTTTAGAAATAGCATGTATCAGTTAAGTGTTGGGCTGAAAAAACAGGTCATCGGGGCCTTGATCAGACAAAAGCAGGAAGAATTGTACGCGATGCAGGGGTTTCAGCACCAGCAACTGGTGGCGGTTTCGGATCAGAACCAGGACAGCTTGCAACTGGTCGAATCGCCTCTTGAGGAAACGATGCAAAGCCTGGAGTTGTATACGCGCAGCATGGATCAGCTGAGCCGGGAAATCGCGCTGCTGCAGGAAATTGATCCGGACGTGTGGCACGATCAGATCCGCTACGGCAGCCTGGTCAAGCTGCAGCAGGTACTTCTGCTGGTGGCGGTGCCCGCTACCCGACACCGCATTCAGCAGTTTGACGTGTACGGCGTCTCCCTTGAGTCTCCCATCTATCGGGCCCTGGAAGGGTTGCTGCCCTCGGATCGATGCTACTTCGGGGGGATCGACTATTTTATTGAAGACATTCTGTAATAACCTATTGATTTTCCCGCTACATGGCAGTCACCGATTTACACCCCCATCTCCGCGCCGAGCATATCGAACAGATGTCAGCGTTTGGCCACCGCCTTGGCATTGCGCAGGGAGAGTACCTGCTCCGATCCGGCGAAAAAGCGCACAGCCTGTTTGTGATCCTGGAAGGCACCGTAGGGATTTTCGACGATACGACGCAGGAAAGGATTACAACGCACCAGCCCACGGAGTTTACAGGCAACATGACGGCGCTGTCGGACCGTCGGTTCGAGTACAATGCCGTGGCCCTGACCGATGTCGTCGTGTTGCAGGTTCCGCAGCTCCGCCTCAAAGAACTGATTAGCCAGACACAGGAGTTGAGCGAGCTGTTGCTTCGCACCTTTTTAGTGCGTCGGGTCAGCGAAGTGGAAAACAAGTATGGTTCCATCAAACTTTTTGGCTCCCGGTATTGTCCGGCCGTGTTCAGGCTGAAAGAGTTTTTCTCTAAAAACCACGTGCAGTACGTATGGGTGGACCTCGAAAAAGACGCTACTTCGGAACGCATTCTGCAGGAATTCGGGGTAGGTGTGGAAGAAACGCCCGTGGTCATCACCAACGATCACAAGATCTTCAAAACGCCTTCGGTCGAAGAAATTGCGGCGGAGCTGGGCCTCTCTTCCCTGCAGGACGCCTCGGTCTTCGATGTAGTGGTGGTGGGGGCCGGGCCGGCCGGCCTGGCCGCCAGCGTCTATGCCGCTTCGGAAGGGTTACAGGTAGCGACCATCGACGCGCTGGGACCGGGCGGGCAGGCCGGTACCAGTTCCAAAATCGAGAACTACCTGGGTTTTCCGCTGGGCATCTCCGGCAGTGAGCTGGCCAGTCAGGCCTATCTGCAGGCACAGAAATTTGGTTGCCATATTTCCATTCCCCACGAAGTGAAATCCCTTCGCTTTGAGGGCAATGTATTCCAACTTTCGCTGGCTTCGGGACACACCCTGAAAAGCAGTACGGTCATTGCGGCTACGGGCGCGGCTTACCGAAAACTTTCGTTTCCCAACCTGGCGATGTACGAGGGGCGGGGTGTCTACTATGCCGCGACTCCCATGGAGTTGCAACTGGTGCGGGGGAAAGAAGTGATCATCGTCGGTGGGGGAAATTCTGCCGGGCAGGCCGCCGTATTTTTATCCGCTCACTCCTCCAAAGTGCATCTGGTCATCCGAGGGCACGACCTGCGCAACTCGATGTCCAGTTACCTGATCCGACGACTTGAGCACGATCCTAACGTCACCTTGTACACCCATACGGAAGTTACGGCGTTGGCGGGCGATGGGTACCTGGCGCAGGTGGAATTGACGGATCGCCTCTCGCAGCAAAAGACCTGGAAAGACATCAGCAATCTGTTTTTGTTTCTGGGGGCTCAGCCCTGCTCCGCCTGGTTGCGTTCGATGACCTGCCTGGATGAGAAGGGATTTGTCGTGACGGGACGCGACCTGACGCAAGACACGCTTGCCCGCTACCAATGGCCGTTGCAGCGCCTCCCGCAGAGCCTGGAAACGTGTGTACCGGGACTTTTTGCCGTAGGTGACATGCGCAGTGGGTCGGTGAAGCGCGTCGCGTCTGCGGTCGGAGAAGGGTCGATGGCCGTGAGCCAGGTACACGCTTTCTTGACTGCGTAGCCGGTAGGCTAACAGGATGGCATTTCGAGACACCGACGACTAGCCACATCCGGATCGGCCCGGGGACTTCTTTGCCCTCCTCGGTTTCTCCGTAGGTCCTGACCGAGGGGAAGACGGATGCCGGGAAAGGCCGGTGGAACGTGTGGCACCCGTGCCCCCAAAAGAAGCTTCTGTACTCACATTTGATAAATCAATACAAAACTAAAATTCAACATGGAAACGATCACAGCAACTCTGGAAGAGAGAACCAAAGAAGTAGCGTATATGCTCAATACAATTTTAGCGGACGAGTATGTGCTCTACACCAAAACCCGCCACGCGCACTGGAACGTAGAAGGAGGCGATTTTCAAAGTCTGCACCTGTTTTTTGAGACGCAGTACCGGCAGCTGGATGCATTGGTGGACGACGTGGCGGAGCGGATTCGGACCATCGGCCACTATGTACCGGCCCATCTCAAGATGTTTCTGCAGGAAACGCACTTTACGGAGCAGGAGACCGCAGCCAATGACGGCAAAACGTACCTGGGCGCACTGTTGAGCGACCACGAGGCCCTGATTCTCCACTTCAAAGAGATTCTCCCTTCCCTGGAAGAAAAATACCGGGACTTGGGCACGGCAAGCTTCGTCAGTAAACTGCTGGAAGTGCACGAAAAAATGGCCTGGATGCTTCGCGCGCATTTGCGATAATACGACCCGATCTCATCTCATGCGGGGAGTTGAGGGGGACCAGACCGATCAGCCTGCGACGTGGCAAAGCAAAAACCTTAATTTGTACTTGTCACACCTTAAAATGTACTTCTGCTCTGGTGCCAGATCCGGCTAGGTTTGCCTCCGTAATCTGACCTAAAACGCACGAAGCCATGAAGGCCATCATCCTTAACGAGCCCGGCGGCACCGACGCCCTGCAGTACACCGATCTTCCGAAACCCGTCCCCCAGAGCCACGAGGTGCTGGTGCAAATCAAAGCGATAAGCATCAACCCGGTAGATGTAAAGACCCGCATGGGGAAAGGCATTTACGGACGTATCAAAGCGGATTCTCCTCTGGTTATCGGGTGGGACATTGCCGGTGTCGTGGTGGAAGTAGGCGATGAGGTAGAAACTTTTCAGAAGGGAGATGCGGTTTTTGGCATGGTCAACTTTCCGGGCTACGGCGGGGCCTATGCCGAGTATGTAGCGGCACCGGCCGATCAGCTAGCCCTCAAGCCGCCGTCGATTTCGTACCAGGAAGCGGCGGCGAGTACCCTGGCCGCATTAACGGCCTATCAGGCCATTTTTGAGAAAGCGAATGTAAAAGCCGGGCAACGGGTCCTGATTCATGCGGCGGCCGGGGGGGTAGGGCACTTTGCAGTACAGTTGGCGAAGCGCATCGGCGCCTATGTGATCGGCACTTCGTCGGCCAGCAACAGAGACTTTGTGTTAAGCCTGGGAGCCGATCAGCACATCGATTACCCCACCACCTGCTTCGAGAAAGAGGTGCTCAATGTAGACCTGGTGCTCGATACGGTAGGCGGCGACACCATCGCGCGTTCTTTGAAAGTCATCAAGCCCGGGGGGACGCTGATCAGCATTCCGACTGGTATTCCAGCGGAATTGACCGCGCAGGCCCACAAAGCCGGTGTAAACGCCTTCTTTTTCCTGGTGCAATCCAGCGGGTATGACATGCGGCAGTTGGCCGAGCCGCTAAGCTACCATCAACTGAAAGCACACGTTTCACAATCGTTTTCGTTTGACGAAATGCCCCAGGCACATGCGCAGGTGGCCAGTGGCCGCACGGTAGGCAAAGTCGTCGTGGAGCTGTAAGACCCGGCCCGACGCACTGTTGGGCATTGATGGGCTCGGCAAGGGAGGCGATAGTCTTGGAAAAAGTTAAGCGGGAGGAGGAGGTGATTTCAGGCGGACCCCTACGAACCGGCTGGTTCCCGTCTCGTCCGCACGGTGTCGGCCGAAAACTACCTCTTTTTAGGTCGCTCTAAAGCCAGCAAAGGTCTTCTGGCAATGCCTGGCTCCTACGCTTCTTTGCGTAGCTCTGTGGGGGCGTAGCCAAAATGCTTTTTAAAGGCGAACGAGAAATGTGACAGATTTTCAAAACCCGCTTCGAGGTACACCTCTGCCGGTTTTTCTTTGTTCTCGGCAAGCCGATAGTGTGATAGCTCCAATCGTTTTTGCGTGAGCCATCGTTGCGGAGTGGTATGAAAGATTTTTCTGAAGTCTCTGTTGAAAGTGGCCACACTTCGCCCGGTTAAGTAGCTGAACTTTTGCAGTGGCATGTTGAACATAAAATTTTTTTCCATAAACTCGGCAAGGTTGATCTTTCCTGGTTCTGAAAAATCAGCCAAAAGGCTATCCACCTCCTTATCAATCGACCGAAGAATGCTTATGCCTTCCTGTATCTTCAGCAAGGCTATTTCGTCAGGTAACTCGGACTTCATTTCAAAGTAGGAAAGAATAGAGGAAAAGTAACTATCCAGTAAAGCGTTGCGGGCAAATGTTCTCAGTTTTTGAACGGACGGCTGTTGAATCGTAATCTTTTTTTGAGCGTAGTAGTCTGTAAGGCGTTCGGGTCTAAACGTGACTGCGATTGATTTGTACGGATTGCCGTTTGTAGGCCGCTTGATAACGGCACACAGCTGGTTTCGTGGCACTAGTAAAATGTCGCCTTCGGTAAACACGTAAGAATGATCAGTCTGCACCATTTTCATTTCTCCTGATAGTACGTGCACCAATGTATGATACTCTGAAACAACCTCGGCTTTGAACGGTTTTTCTTCTACACAAGACAATACTATCTCAGCGTATTTGCTTTCTGCCATCAGTAAAATTTATAAATTTTAACGACCGTTCGTTACTCCAGGATTGCAATTTTAATTGCCTCCAGGTATTCTTTATTTCTCTTGGCATTATACGTATCCGCAATCATCAGCGCTAATGCGAAAAATACAAAGGAAAGTGAAATCCCTTTCCAGTAATAGTCAGGAGAGAGCAAAGCAAACCAGGTCAGTCCTGTAATCAGTACAGAACATGCGATCAAGGCGTAGCGAAACGATACATCTAGCACTTGAGTCATTCGCTGTATTTCCGCTTGCTGCAACTGTAGATCGGTTTCATTTTTTCTTTCGCGCAGGCGCTCTATCATCTTGGTATTGTAACATCCATTGGAAACAATGAGGAGGAGTAGGAGGCCGCCGGCGACTGTTAACCCCGTTCCTAGGCCTTTGGATAAAGGATTGACTGAGGATTGCAGCCCTAGCAAGAGACCTGTCAGGACAAAGCTGATCCCTGCGGGCAGTGCGTAGACGGAAGCCGCTTTCTCAGCTGCGTAGTACTGGTGAATGTGTTCGAGCATCTATTTTTTTAGAAAATCGGGCAGCACCATGTGGCTTTCGAAATCAGCATATTCACTGACCTCTTTCCATTGTTCGGCATCCTGCCATCTTTTCTCACTTGCTTCTTTTGCCAATGTATAGGCATCGCTCCCGATCAGAATATGAGGGGGAACCTGGTCAGCCTCACTGATTTTAAGGATGATCTGAGCAACTTTATTGGGGTCGCTATTTTCGTGGCCCCAGTAAGTTTCAAGGTACTTGATTGTCGCTCCGATGGTAGGTTCGTATTCGGGTAGTAACTCAATTGTGTTCTTGAAGGCACGTTTGCCCCAGTTCGTTCTCATGCCACCTGGCTCCAAAGCGGTTACCTTTACGTTGAACGTGGCTGTTTCTTGCGCCAGCCCTTCCGTAAAACCTCCAATGGCCCATTTTGAAGCATGATAGGCTGCATTACCGGCAGTGGCCATGCGTCCGCCGCCAGAGGAAATCTGAATGATATGGCCGCTGCGTTGCTGGCGCATCAGCGGCAATACTTCACGCGTCAGTGTCACCACACCAAAGAAGCATGTTTCCACCAATTTTCTGAATTCTTCAGCGGGCACTTGCTCAAAAGGTCTGTTGTCCCCATAGCCTGCGTTGTTTACCAAAACATCAATGTGGCCAAACGTATCGAATGCTAACTTCACAACTTCCTTAGCCTGACTTTCATCGGTTACGTCCAGTTCCGCAATCAGAATTTGACTGCCGTATTGCACCGACAGATCATCCAATTGCTTCGTGTTTCTGGCTGTAGCTACTACAGCATGTCCCGCCTGTAAGGCAGCTTCAACGATATTCCTTCCTAGGCCGTTACCACTACCTGTAACCAACCATACTTTCTTGTGCGTTTCCATTTTTTTGAATTCTGATGACGCAAAAGTAAATCGACGTCAGGCAGTTCACTTTGTTCAAACTATCAATTTGCTTTGTTCAGAATGTCATTCTAATACCTTAAGAATTGCGTACAGCCCACGGGGAACCGACATGTGAGAGGCGGATCATGCTCTTTCGTGCAGCACCCGTAATGTCCTCCTGTGCCGCCGCGAGTTGAAGCGCCGCCGGGCGAAAAACGGATTAGTATCTGAGTCGCGCCTTCCGCCTGTCTTTGTTCAGCGGCTGGCAACCTGAACCTGGAGTATACTCTCTGGGTCCTGGGCTTTCATTCAGATGGTATAAAAATCTTTTGGGACGTAATAGTACCGGGCGTTTTCTTTCTTGATGTAGCCTAAACCAGGATAAGGCAGATGATCGCCAAAAAATAACTGTCTCGATGCAGCAAGCTTTTCCAGAATAGAGAGGCGTGTTTCTACTGCAAGGCTAAAATCAGAGTCGATCTGATTGCCCCACTCGGGATGCTCTACTAACAGAATATGCTGGAATGCATCGGCGATGTGAAGTAATTCTTCCTCTTCAGAGAAAATTCTGATGATGGTATGGCCCGGTGTATGGCCTGGCGCAGCGTGAAGTTCAAGAAACCCAAAAAGTGTGTCCTGAAAATCATAAAACCTGATGTGACTGCGAATCAATTTCAAATGCTCCCTGGCAAACTGTATTTCGAAATCGGCAATTGCATTTTTAGTGCCGTTAGAAAAATCAGGCTCTTCTGAGTTCCAAAAAGTATACTCCGCACTGGCTATGTGAAATTCGGCTTTGGAGAAGACCAAATTGCCTTCTTCATCAACGATTCCCCCAATGTGGTCCGGATGTGCGTGGGTGAAGACGACGTCGGTGATATGGTCGGGGGTTAAGCCGGTACTGACGAGATGGTGGAATAATTTCCCGGCCGTTGGTGAAATTCGGTGCCCGCTACCTGTGTCGATCAGTACTGTCCTGTCGGGTGATTTGATGAGCATGACGTTGCCGGCCAACGTGATTTTATCCGTAGTAAGGAAATGATTCGCTAACAAAGTTGAAACCGCCTCAGGGCTGGCCTTTGGGGCGAAGAAAGGCTGTATCGGTGAAACGTCAGAGAAGCCGTCTGTCAATACAAACACTTCTAACTTGCCCAGTTGCATTTTGACGTAACCGGGATTGGTGATTTGTTCTGTCAAGTCCATTTTTTATAAATTTATGATCGCAAATTTACGGCAGGGGGCGGTTCGAAAATTATTACTATCCTTTTAGAAAGTGCTTTCCTTTTAGAAAGCTTTATGGAAATGGCAAAAGCAGCAGAAATTGAGCAAAAAGCGTGTCAGGAAATTATGCTTCCTATAACAGATGCGCTGGAAATTCTAAAAGGGAAGTGGAAACTACCGATCATTGTTTCTCTCTCATTCGGCAGTAAGCGGTTTCGGGAAATTTCAAGAGAAATTCCCGGAATTACCGATAAGGTCTTATCCAAAGAGCTAAAGGAGTTGGAAACGAATTGCCTGATTACCCGAACCGTTCATGACACGTTTCCTCCTACCGTAGCGTACGAAATAACTGAGCATGGTTTATCACTGGAGAAAGTGATCATGTCACTAAAAGACTGGGGCGTAGAGCATCGGAAAAAAATTATAGGAACTTGACGTGGCTGTTGAGTGATGAGAAACAGAGCGGAACGTAGAAGGTTGCTGAAGCTGCCCCATGCGGTTTCCTCTCGATGGCCGTGGCGCCGGACACTCAATGGGACATCTACGTGACTTCCTGCACTGGCGTGATGAAGGTCCGCATCGGAGGCTACTTTTACTCTCGGTTATACGGTCGGCCCAGCGCACCCATGCGTAGGCCAGATTGAAGCACGAGCGCAATCATGAACGCTATAACTATGGCCGTTTATTGGTTGCTCTATAGCTTGAGCAAGTATCGCGTTGCCCGGTTACGGAACCGCGGCAGTAAGATTGGAGAAACCCTTATAAATTAAGGAGCGAGAGAAGGCACCTAGACCTAGTAAACGCGCTACACCGAGCTAGTAGGGAACCGGTAGCCGTGGGGGGAGTGTCATATAAGCCCATTTATATCTGTAATATGGCGGCTCCCATTACCTATCCAATTCCAGAGACCACGAGTTGATAAGTAAGCGAGACCTGCGTCTTTTCAGATAGGCATGTGATTAATAATTGTTTACTGATTGTGTATTGAAGGAAGAGAGGGAGGTTATTATATAGACCTCTTGTATGCTTCCTGCACCCCGAAAGCTTGCCGAAACTCAGGACCATCCGATCTGTCACGGCAACGTAGCGCTCGTAGGAGCGATGGAGTTATACTGGATCGTTGAGTTCAGCCTGTTTGGCGATCACCTTCAGATAATCGTTCAGCTTCTGGTAGAGATAGAACGCACTTTGTCTTCCAGATACAATTTGACAATGTCACGAGCTTTTGGTGTAAGAGGAATCAGTAGACGAGACGGTCGTTGGTCTTGGTAGTGGTGATTTGTAATCACTCTTTTGAAATGCTTTCGACGAAGAATGGAAAAGTCGGAGTAGCGTATGCCGGTGTACACGGACAGTAGAAACAAATTGCGGGCCTTGTCTAGGTGACCAATGAGTTCTAGCTCCTCCAAAGCTTCTATTTCTTCCAAGGTGAGGACAAGCACTTGGGATTCACGCCGCCTCCAGCGAAATTTTTGGTAATCGAGCCGTATGTTGTAGCCTTGACCGGTGGCAAAGTTAAGGAAGCGCTTTGGTGTCGATACCTGTTTAACCACTGTGCTAGCGGTCAGTTTCGCCTTTGGAAGCAGGTGCGACGTCCAGCATTCGAAGAACGTAGCATTAAGGGTATATAATTAGATCCGGTAACGCGATTGCTTTTTAAAACCTTTCAAATGGTGCAAACAAGTATGATAGACTTGGATGCTCCCCATTTTCTGGTGGTGCTACATAATCTACTCTTTCATCATTACAAAGGTCTGTACATAGTACAGCATAAAACCTATGCGGTACTGAGCATGAAAGGATCAGTCTGCTTCTGCTCGTGGGTGACTTTACTCTTTATCCGTAGACGCAGAAGCATTATTAGAAGGTGAACTTCTACTTAACCGCAGCACCCAAACAATATAGCGAAGGTAAGTTTGGCTTTGCGTTAATGGGGATTCGTCGAAAACGCAGGGAGCTAGCTATATTATGATTATGAGGTTGCTACATTATGAAGCTGCTTTCTGGTACAAGTGTAGCTAATGGCTTCTATGTACCCCCAGGCGTACCCCAAAAAAGCAAAAGCCCTTCATACAGCTAGTATAAAGGGCTTTTTGCGGAGAGGGGGGGATTCGAACCCCCGATACCGTTGCCGGTATAACGGTTTTCGAGACCGCCGCATTCGACCTCTCTGCCACCTCTCCAGAGGTCCTTCGAAAGGCGCGCAAAATTAGTGGGTTTTTGTGAAACTACCATGCCTGTGAAAAACAAACAGCAGGATGAGGAGCTGTCTCTGCTGTGGCGGTGGGAAGACCGGTGCCGTCGAGCGAGCTGTACGAGATCGGAAATCTAGGGGAAAACCAAGGTGCCTCTTGCGGACGGTGCTCCTCCGGCAGGCGCTACGGAGCAGGATGGCCGCGTGCAAAAAAAGGCAACGCCTGCGTTTCACTCGGTAATTTGTCTTTAGGTTTTGAATTAAATTTTTCTACCAAATGTCATTTTGCGTGGTTGAAAGCCGGGTTCTGTTCCCTGTTTCAAAAGATCCAAACTGGCGGAATCGGCGGCGCACGGCAGCCAAGTGAAAATATTATTATGTCAAAGGGACACAATATGGCGCTGTTAGCCGAATAAAAGCGATGTTGCGAATTGTATTTAAAGAATAAAGTTGCGTTGTGTGTTGAAATCCCGAAAAAACTTTTTTGTTAAGATAATTTGCTAAGAATACCGGTAATTTAGTTATTTAGCGGACCAATGGTTCTCTGTGCAAACGATGGTATTGGGATTCTCGCGAGTTTCAGAAACTGTTGTTTTAAGGAGACGCTTCTTTGCATTTTGTCCGAGCGGCTATTTTGCAAAGTAAGACCAGAATAGTACTTTAGTTTACTAGATTACCTACTACCACCATGCTACACTCTACTCTTCAGACCTTTCCACTATCGGAATTCCTTTCGTTGCCGCGCGAACCACGAGCGGGACGATCGCTATTCTCAACCCTTTCTTCTTTACGCAGTTAACCCACGTTTTCCTTCCTGACCTGGAGGGGAGAGGTGTGTTCGCCCTTTTGTAAGGGCAAACCTTTGTTCAGGGCAATACGACTTCTGTTGTGTATTGTGCTAACCTTTGCGCATCTACTTATTATCTTTTATTTTTCTACTGTCCAAAACTCAAACATCTGTATGCATTACATCTACTTATCACGCCACCTACGCATGATTATGTGCCTGGTGGTATTCCTGGGGGCTCCGGGACTCTTGTGGGCCCAGGGAAGAACCATTTCCGGCACCATCATCGATGCCGCTGATAACTCCGGCGTGCCCGGCGTTAACATTCTGGTGAAGGGTACGTCTACCGGTACCATCACCGACGTAAACGGGAAGTACACCCTTCAGATCCCGGCCAACTCTACTACGCTGGTCATTTCTTCGGTAGGGTACCTGACACAAGAAGTGGAGATCAACAACCGCTCGACGATCGATGTCGCCATGGAGTCGGACATCGCGCAACTGAGCGAAGTGGTCGTCACAGGGTACACCACCGAAGATCGCCGCGAAGTGACCGGGGCCGTTGCGACCGTAAAATCGAAAGAACTGGTCGCGGTTCCGTCCGGTAACGTCGAGCAGCAGCTGCAAGGTCGTGTCTCGGGGGTAACCGTCATCACCAACGGTCAGCCCGGTACCACCAGCGTCGTTCGTCTGCGGGGCTTTGGCGCATTTGGTGGTAACGAGCCTCTGTACGTAGTCGATGGAGTTCCTGTAGGGTCTACCAACTTCCTGAACCCCGATGACATCGAGACAACTACGGTTCTGAAAGATGCGCCTTCGGCTTCGATTTACGGAGCGCGTGCTGCCAACGGGGTTATTGTCTACACCACCAAGAAAGGCTACGATGGCAAGATGCGCGTCACCTACGACGGGGTGGTTGGGGTCACTACACCGGGTAAAGTCGACAACATTCTCAGCCCGCAGGAGCAAGCGGACTGGATCTGGCAGGCAAAGCGCAACACCGCGCGTCAGCTGGGCTATCCAGTCGGATCGGACAAATACAACGCGCTGTTCGTAAGTGACCAGTTCGGGAGCGATCCGGCCGGTCCGGTGTTGCCTGACTACCTTCTGGTGGGCGACAGAACGGGCGTAGTCGGTGAGATTGACCTGAATGCAGAGCGCGCCAAATACAACAACGACCCCAGCCGAGGTTCGTTGTACCTCGTCATGCCGGCCGACAAATCCGGTACTAACTGGTGGAACGCCCTGACGCGCCCTGCCATCCTGAATCGTCACACGCTGGGTTTCTCGGGCGGAAGCGATCGTAGCAAATACTACGTTAGCCTGAGCATGCAAAACCAGGACGGGGTGCTCATCTATCAAAATTTCCAGCGTTACGTGCTGCGCCTGAACACCGAGCAAACCTTATTCAAAGGCGTTCGCTTCGGGCAGAACCTGCAGGGAACCTATCTCTCGGCTCGCGGTCTGGTGGGTAGCAACGGCGGACGTGGTGCAGCCGGTGAAGAAAACAACTACCTGGATGCCTTCCGGATGCCTTCTATCATTCCGGTATACGATGCCTTCGGCGGCTACGCCGGAACGCAGGCCAAAGGCTTCAACAACCCTCGGAACCCGGTGGGGATTCGGGATCGGAACGTGGCCAACGACCGGAACTTCAGCTTTGGGGCGTTCGGTAACTTCTACGCAGAAGCCGATATCTTCAAAGGCTTAAAAATCCGCAGTAGCTTCGGTGGCGGACTAAGCATGAACTACTTCTACGATTACAACTTCCCCACTTACGAGAACTCAGAAAACCTGGGTACTTATACCTACGGAGAAGGCGCGGGCTACAATGCGAACTGGGTGTTTACCAACACTGCCAGCTACGAGCGCGATTTCGGCGCACATTCGTTGAACCTGTTGGCCGGTGTCGAATCCCTCAACACCGGGATCGGACGCAACATGAACGCCAACGGACAAGAGCCGTTCTCGCGCGATCCTAACTACGTCAGCATCACGACCACCGGGAATAACACTGCATTCAGTAGCTATTACCGGGGCGTTAACTTCTTCTCGGTATTCGGACAGGCCAAGTATACCTTTAACGACAAATACATCCTCAACGGGGTGCTGCGTCGTGATGGTTCTTCGCGCTTTGGTGCAGAAAACCGCTACGGTATCTTCCCGGCAGTATCGGCCGCCTGGCGTGTTTCTTCGGAAGACTTTATGGCGGGCGTTCCTTTCGTAACGGACCTGAAGCTGCGCGGTGGTTACGGGTTGATGGGTAACTCTAACAACGTAGATCCTAACAACCAGTACAGCCTGTTTGCCGCTACGCTGAACTCTTCGTTCTATGACATTACGGGAGGCAACGCAGCGCCGACCGAAGGTTTCTACCGCAGCCGCATCGGCAACCCCGCTGCGAAATGGGAAACGTCCGAGACTTCTAACATCGGGATCGACGGATCGTTCTTTGGCGGTAAGCTCGATGTCGTGTTCGACTTGTGGAGAAAAGATACCCGCGATCTGCTGTACTCTCTGAGAACGCCGTCCGTGATCGGTCCTGCTGCCAATGACCCGGCGATCAACATCGCCAAAATGCGGAACCAGGGACTTGACATCGAACTGACGACACGCGGAAACTATTCGGCCGACTTCAACTACGAAGTGAAGCTGACCGGTTCATTCCTGCACAACGAGATCATCGCGCTGGCACCTGGCGTAGAATACTTCGATGCCGCTACGCTGCGGAACATCACGCCGGTGCGTAACCAAGTAGGCTACTCGCTCTCTGCGTTCTACGGCTATCAGGTACTGGGCCTTTTCCAGAACCAGGCCGAGATCGACGCTGCGCCTGTACAAGACGGTGTGGTTAGATCACAAGACGCTACCGAAGAGAATCCGGCACAGGGAACAGGTCGTTTCCGCTATGCCGACATCAACGGCGACGGAAAAATTACCGTTGACGACCGCACGTACCTGGGAAGCCCCGTACCGAAGTTCAACGGTGGGATCAACCTCGTGCTGGGTTACAAAGACTTCGAACTGACGGCCTTCCTGCAGACTTTCCTGGGCGTGAAGATTTACAACTTCTCCAAGTGGTACAACAACTTCTATCCGTCCTTTACCGGAACTGCTTACAGCACGGCGGTGAAAGAGTCGTTCACGTTTGAAAACGGAGGCAACACCGTTCCGATTTTCGAAGACGTTTCTAACTTCAGCACCAACACGCAATCGAACTCATTCTACATCGAGAGCGGTAACTACGCACGTCTGACCAACCTGCAGCTGGCGTACAAAGTGCCGAATAGCGTAGTGGGACGGTATGGTTTCGACCGGGCGCGCCTCTACGTGCAAGCCACGAACCTGTTCACCATCACCAACTACTCAGGATTGGATCCGGGTGTAGCCGGTGCGGCCGATACGCAATTGGGTATTGATGTGGGGAACCCGCCGATCACCCGTGGTTACAACATCGGTCTAAACCTTACTTTCTAAAACAACCAGTGTGCTGACAAAGCACCTTAAAATTTGAGCTTACTATGAAAAAAATAGTTAGAAAAGGACTTCCTTTCGCTGTGATTGCCGCCGTTGTGCTAGGGGCAATTGCCTGTAAGGATGAGTTTCTGGAAGTGCCGGTAACCGGTCAGATTTCAGAATCTCAGTTGACTACGCCCGCTGGTCTTGAAGGGCTACTGATTGGCGTGTATGCGCAACTCATGGGAGCTCCCGACAACGGAGGGGGTTCTGCAGGGGGTGAATGGAACGGCGGTGCTACCAACTGGGTGTGGGGTAGTATCCGCGGTGGGGATGCCAACAAAGGCTCCAACGCGGGTGACTTCAACTCCATTACGCCTATCGAACGCTTCGAGGTGCAGGTCACCAACAGCGAGGTGCAGTTTAAGTGGGAAGGTTCGTTCGAAGGCGTGGCCCGTGCCAATACGCTGCTGAAAATCATGGCTAAAGCCGACGAAGTATCAGAAGCACAGAAAACACGGATTGCGGCCGAAGCGCGTTTCCTGCGCGGCCACTTCTATTTTGAGTTGCGGAAAAACTTCAAAATGGTGCCTTGGGTCGACGAAACCATGACCGACGAAGAAGCCAAGAAAGTGCCGAACAACACGGACATCTGGCCGAAAATCGAAGCCGACTTTCAGTTTGCCGTCGACAACCTGCCCGAAACCCATTCGCAGATCGGACGCGCCAACAAGTGGGCGGCCATGTCTTACCTGGCAAAGGCGTACATGTATCAGAGAAAATTCAACGAGGCCAAGCAACTGTTCGACGACATCATCGCCAACGGAACGACCACTGATGGCACGCCTTACGGCCTGCACCCTGACTTTGGTGACTTGTTCTCGCTAGGCGGCGAAAACTCGGCGGAATCCGTGTTCGCCTATCAGGCAACGGGCGGAGCGAGTAGCACCTATAACTCTCTGCACGAAGTAGCGATGCACCAGCCGTACAGCACGGCCGCTGGCGAAACCGCCGGTAGCGACTGCTGCGGTTTCTTCCACCCGAGCTTCGACCTGGCCGCTTCGTACCGGACGCAGAATGGATTGCCGCTGTTGGACGGCTCGTACCGGACCGGTACTAACGAGTTGGTGACCGACCAGGGCAAAGCTTCTGACGAAGCGTTTACGCCCGATGCAGGTCCGCTGGATCCTCGCCTCGATCATACAGTCGGCCGTCGGGGTATTCCATGGCTGGATTGGGGGAACATCCACCCCGGAAAAGCGTGGATTCGCGATCAGAACTTTGCTGGTCCCTACACGCCGAAAAAGTATGCGCTGGATAAAACTGAGTATGGCACCCGCGATGCCAGTGGCTGGACGCCCGGCTATCAGGCCACAAACTTCATGATCATCCGCTTTGCTGATGTGCTGCTGATGGCCGCCGAAGCCGAAGTAGAGGTCGGAAGCCTGGAAAAAGCGCGTGAGTATGTGAACCTGGTCCGTAGCCGTGCCGCTAATGCTTCGGCTTTTGTGAAAAACCTGGAAGGTACCGCGGACGCCGCGAACTACGTAATCAGCACCTACGACCTGCCCTGGACAGATCAAACCGCAGCGCGCAATGCCGTACGCTTCGAGCGGAAGCTGGAACTGGCTCTGGAAGGCCATCGCTTCTATGACCTGGTGCGTTGGGGCAATGCCGCCGAGGTGCTGAATGCTTACCTGAGCTATGAAGCCTCGAAGCTTTCGAACCAGTTCGGAGGAGCTACCTTCACGGCGCCTGCAGACGAATACCTGCCCATTCCGCAAACAGAAATTGACCTGCAAGGGAAAGATGACAGCGGAGGCAACGTGCTGACACAAAACGACGGTTATTAAACCTGTCAGATCACTTCAAAAGGCTCTCTTTCCGGAGAGCCTTTTTTTATGCATTTTTGTTAACTTCTCCCTGTGCCACAACCTGCTTACACTTATGAGAAACGCCATGCTTTGGGGCGGCCTGCTCCTGCTTTGGGGAGCATGTTCGTCGAAAGAGGAAACCCCCACGCTGTTCCGGCTCCGTACCCCCGACCACACCGGAATCCACTTTGCCAACCACATTCAGGAGAGTGACTCGTTCAACATTCTCGTCGAGGAATACATCTACAACGGCGGCGGCGTCGGCGTGGGTGATTTCAACCGCGACGGCCTGCCCGATGTGTACTTTACGGGGAACCACGTCGGTAACAAGTTGTACCTGAACCAGGGAAACTTGGCGTTTGACGACGTCACCGAAACGGCCGGTGTAGAAGGGAACGGGCAGTGGTGCTCGGGCGTGGCCGTGGTGGACCTCAACCAGGATGGATGGCCGGACCTGTACGTGGCTTCTACCATGCAGAAAGATCCGACCCGTCGGCGCAATCTGCTGTACATCAACCAGGGGTTGAACGAACAGAATGTACCGGTTTTCAAGGAGATGGCTGCCGCCTACGGCATTGCCGACGAGGGTTTCACGACCAACGTGGCGTTCCTGGATTACGACAAGGACGGCGATCTGGACCTGTACGTGCTTAACAACATCATTACGAAAGAGGTCCCCGGCAATTACCGCGTTAAGATTACCGACGGCACCGCCCCCAACAACGATCATTTCTACCGGAACGAAGGCGTAGGGCCCGACGGCCATCCCGTCTTCACCGAAGTTTCGAAAGAGGCGGGCATTACCATCGAGGGCTATGGCCTTGGATTGGCGATCAGTGACCTGAACCAGGACGGCTGGCCCGACATCTACGTCACCAACGACTACGTTTCCAACGATTTTCTGTGGATCAACAACCACGACGGCACATTTACGAACCGTATCGAAGAGTACCTGCACCATACGGCCTATTCGGCCATGGGCAACGACGTGGTAGACATCAACAACGATGGCCAGGCCGATATCATCGCGCTCGACATGCTGCCTGAGAACAACGAGCGCAAGAAACAGATGCTTAGCGCCAACAACTATACCTCGTACCTGAACAACGAGCGCTACGGGTTTCAGCATCAGTACGTGCGCAACGTGTTGCAGTTGAATCAGGGACAAACCCCGGAGGGCGCGCCGCAGTTCAGCGAAGTAGGACAACTGGCGGGCATCTACCAGACCGACTGGAGCTGGACCCCGCTGGTGGCGGACTTCGACAACGACGGATTTCGGGACCTGATCGTAACAAATGGCTTTCCGCGTGACGTGACCGACCACGATTTTGCGATCTACCGCAGTGGGCCAGCGGGTAAGGTGGCCAGCAATACTTTTCTGCTGGAGAAAATTCCGTCGGTCAAAATCCCGAATTACGCGTTTCATAACAACGGCGATCTGACGTTCACGGACGAAACCAAGGCCTGGGGACTTAACATTCCGTCGTTCTCGAACGGGGCGGCTTATGCCGATCTGGACAACGACGGCGACCTCGATTTTCTGGTCAACAACATCAACGACAGTGCCTTCGTCTACGAAAACCAACTGTACCGGGACGAAGCGCAGGGCGCGCACTTCCTTCGGTTCCGCCTGGATAGTGCCGGCACCCCATCGGTGCTGGGCACCAAAATCAGGCTGCACTACGACGGCACCCAGCAGTACTACGAACACTCGCCCTTCCGGGGCTATCTTTCGTCGGTGGAGCCGGTGGCCCACTTTGGCGTCGGCGACCGTACCACCATCGATTCTGTACAAATTTTCTGGCCCGACGGGCGTTACCAGCTGCTGCGCGATCTGCCGACCGATCAGGTCGTGGCGTTGCAGTGGCAGGAGGCACAACCGGGGCCGGTATCGCCTCAGCCGGTCGGTCGGCCGTTGCTACAACCGGTGGCGGTGCAGCATGGCTTGCGTTACGTGCACGAGGAGCAGGACATGGTTGATTTCAACATTCAGCGCACGCTTCCGCACAAATTTACCCAGGCGGGGCCCGGCCTGGCGGTGGGTGACGTAAATGGCGATGGACTGGAGGATGTGGTGATTGGCGGCTCGGCCAATCAGCCTACTACGCTGTTCGTGCAACGGAAAGATGGCTCGTTCGAAAAACGTACCGAGGGCTTCGCCCCGAATCCCAAACCTCAGGAAGACATGGGGCTGTTGCTGTTTGATGCCGACGACGACGGCGATCTGGACCTTTATGCCGTGAGCGGCAGTTACGAGTTCCGGACCGAAGCGGAAGAGTTGCGGGACCGTTTCTACCGGAACGACGGGCGCGGCCACTTTACGCACGAGCCGAACGCGTTGCCCGATTTGCGCACGAGTGGCTCGTGTGTGCGGGCGGCCGATTTCGACGACGACGGCGATTTGGATTTGTTCGTGGGCGGGCGCGTGGTGCCTTACCAGTATCCGCTGTTGCCCAAGAGTTACCTGCTGCGTAACGAGGGCGGCACCTTTACCGACGCTACGGCCCAGGTGTGCCCGGCGCTCGACACGCTCGGGCTGATCAACGACGCGCTTTGGTCCGACTTTGACGGCGACGGACAACTGGACCTGCTGGTGGCGGGGGAGTGGATGCCCGTGACGTTTCTGCGCAACCACCAGGGCACGTTCGAAAACGTGACCGAAGCGGCGGGTGTCGCCAACCAGGTCGGATGGTGGAACTCGCTGGCCGCAGCTGATTTCGATCACGATGGCGACCTGGACTATGTGGCCGGCAACCTGGGGCTCAACACCCACTACAAAGCCAGTGAACAATACCCGCTGAGCATCTACGCCAAAGACTTCGACGACAACGGCACGGTCGATCCGCTGCTGTCGTGCTACATCAAAAACGAACAGGGGGAGATGAAGCCTTACCCGATGGCGACGCGCGACGACATGATCGGGCAGCTGTTGAAAGTCCGGCGGAAGTACGACCACTTCGCGGAATTCGGGAAGGCAACCATGGACGACATCCTGGCCGGCGAAGATCTGCAAGGCGCACTGATCCGCCACGCCACCCACTTTGCCAGCAGCTACCTGGAGAATCAGGGCGATGGCACCTTCCGCATGCGGTCCCTGCCGAACGAAGCGCAGTACGCGCCGATGTTCGGGCTGACGACCTACGACGTAAACGGCGACGGGCATCCCGATCTGGTGGCGGTCGGAAACGACTACAGCACGGAAGTATTCACCGGGCGGTACGACGCTTCCGTCGGCGCGGTTCTGCTGGGCGATGGCAAAGGACATTTCAGCGCCATGCCCATGACGCAGAGCGGCTTCTTCGTCAACGGCGATGCCAAAGCACTGGCGAAAGTCTATGCCGGAACCCAGCCGCTGCTGTTGGTCACCCAGAACCAGGACAGCCTGGACGTGTATTCGCTGCCCACGTCGGAAGAGCGCGTGCGGGTGCTTGTGCCGGAGCCGCTGGACATCCGCGCCGAAATCGAATACCAAGACGGCCGAAAGGAGCGACGAGAGCTTTATTATGGTCAGTCGTATCTGGCCCAGTCCAGCCGTCGCCTGGAAGTCGGCCCCGACGTCGTGAGCGTGACGTTCTTCCGGCCTTCGGGCGAGTCGCACCGCATTACGGCCGATATGTGGGCGCAGCGATAATGCGGGCGGTGCACTCCTTCGTCACAAAACGGTTTGGGGTTTACCGCGCCGCCTTCGACCTTTGCTGGCGTGAGCGGTCTCCCTCGGGTTAACGACGCGCAGTTTACGACTGAGGCGCGTGCGATTGAGGGGCGATCTGCCAATGCCAACCTAAATTCAGAAAACCGTGCTTGATCTCATCAAACAGGTGCAGGCCATCGCGCAGGCGGGGCTGCACTATGGCGAAAACGATTACGACCTGGACCGCTACCAGCGGCTCAACGAGCTTACCCAACAGATGTTCAACGCCTGGACCGGGACTGCTCCGGAGTTTGCGGCCCGTTGGTACGAAGGCGAAATCGGCTATCCCACCCCCAAGGTCGATGTGCGGGCGGTGGTGATGCGGGACGGAAAAATGCTTCTGGTGCGCGAAAAGATCGACGGTTGCTGGTCGCTGCCGGGGGGCTGGGCCGACGTGGGGTGTACCGTGCGCGAAACCGCCGAGAAAGAAACGTGGGAGGAAGCGGGCCTGCGGGTAAAAGCCCAGCGCCTGCTGGCCGTGTTCGACAAAAAATGCCATCCGCACCCGCCGGAGCCATGGTACGTATACAAGCATTTTGTACTGTGCGACATTGCAACGGGCGAAGGCGACGGGCAAGCCGGTATGGAAACGCTGGACGTCGGTTTTTTTGGACCGAACGAGTTGCCGCCCCTTTCGGTAGATCGCAATACGGCTTCGCAGGTACATCAGATGTTTACGCTGGCCACTTCTGTACAACCCACCATTTTCGACTAACGACCGTGTAGCCTACGGCATTTAAGAGCATTAGCCGTAGAATCTTCGTAATCTGGAAACGTATCGTGTAGAGATTTGTAAGAAATCTCAGAAAATGGTACATGGACAAATCGGGGATCAGAGCACTTAACATAATACACATCTCGTTTAAGAGGCTGGTATTGCACATTTTGTAGAAAAAAGGCATGGGTGTATTCCAGTTGTGCTTTTGAAAAGAAAAGAAAAACTACTAGTTTACATACATACCCAATCGTTTGAGCAACTATATTATGCAAAAAGCCCGGCCGCTAGCCGGGCTTTTTCTGTTGTCGGAAAGGGGAGGTAATAAATTGTTCTCTAGGAAGATTTCAGAAACCGGAGAAGCGGTTGTATGAACTGATCGTATGCTTCGATGTGGGGCAGGTGCCCGACCCCCGGCAACTCTACCAACTGCGCCTTCGGAATTTTGCGTGCCGTTTCTTTTCCCAGTTCCGGATAGTTGCCCATGGTGTTGCGTACTTCCGGGCTAACCCGGTTTTTGCCCAGCGCCGTGCGGTCCAACTGTCCGATGATCAGGAGGGTCGGGGCCTGAATCATCCCGAATTCGTACACGACCGGTTGCGTAAAAATCATGTCGTACGTCAGGGCGGCATTCCACGCAATGCGCGGATATTCAGGGCTGAGCGTCCATCCTGCCAAGGGGACGACCCACTGTTCGTACGCTGGCTTCCAGGTGCCGTGGTAATAACTTTCGACCTGGTATTTTTTGATCGACTCGTACGTATTGGTCAGTTCGGACTGGTACCACGCCTCCACGGGTTGGTAAGGAACCTTGACTTTCCAGTCTTCCAGGCCAATGGGGTTGGCCAGGATAAATTTTTCCACCCGTTCCGGGTACATCAACGTAAAGCGTGTGGCCAGCATGCCGCCCATCGAGTGGCCCAACACCGCTACTTGGTCAACGCCCAGGGTATCGAGCAAGGCACGGGTGTTTTGCGCCAGCAGCTGAAACGAGTACTGCAGGTCGTGCGGCTTCGACGATTTTCCAAAGCCAATCTGATCGGGAATGATCACGCGGAACCCGTTTTTGCTCAGGTCGGCCGCCGTCTGGCCCCAGTACGCCCCGTTGAAGTTTTTGCCGTGGAGCAGCAGCACCGCTTTGCCGTTGGGCTGCGGGGGTTGCACATCCATGTAGGCCATCTGCAACGCTTCGCCCTGGAGCGTCAGGTTGAGGTATTGCACCGGGTAGGGGTACGCGTAGCCTTCCAAAGCGGTGCCCAACGGCCGAACCGGCCCCTGGGCCAAGGTACCGAACGAAATCAGGCTGCAGAGTGCAGCCAACAAAACAAAACGTCGCATCACAAAAAAGTAGTTTTGGTTCTGTACGCGCGCCGTTCGCCGCAGGTTGAGCAAAGGCAGGCCGCCAGCACAGTCGCGTCAGGCCGCTAGTCTTCGGTAATCTCCTGGCACAGTTCAACCAGCACGCCGTTGGTGCTTTTGGGGTGGAGGAAACAGACCCATTTGTTGTCGGCGCCGCGTTTGGGTTCTTCCTGCAAAAGCGTGAACCCTTCCTGCCGGAGCCGCGCCATCTCGGCACGGATGTCGGTCACTTCGTAGGCAATGTGGTGGATGCCTTCCCCGCGCTTCTCCAGAAATTTGGCGATGGGGCTATCGGCCGTGGTGGCTTCCAGCAACTCGATTTTGGTGTCGCCCGCCCGAAAAAAGGACGTGGTGACGCCCTCGGAAACAACCGCCTCCGTTTTGTAAGAAGGGGCGCCTAACAGCTTCTCAAACAGGGTGTTCGATTGCGAAAGGTCGCGGACCGCAATGCCGATGTGTTCTACCTTCATTTGGTTGTAAATTACCGGAATGTTAACTTTCGCGAACAAATATACTGGGGCGACTGTTTGCGTTGTTTAGATATCCCTTCTTCTCGAGTAGCCATGCTGGACTCTTCTCCTGACATTCACGTCGAAAGTGCGCGTATCCAAAAAGAAATCAAGGATTACCTTGGGCTGTCGAGCAATAGCCTGGTATTTGAGTTTCGGACCGTCGAAAACAACCGCGTTCGGCTCGACCTGATTACAATCAACCCACGCCACCGGCAATCGTTCCTGTTTCATACCGAAGAGGGGTACGATAAAGTTGACGTGTTGAACCGGATGTTGCATTACGTCCGGAACTATAAAGACAAAGAAAACTCTTATACCGTACAGTGGCGCATCCGGGGGGAGAAGGAATTACAGACTTCGTACTTTCGCGCCAAAAATATGTACGACGCGCTCGATAAACTTTATTACGGGCGCGACATGAACACAATTACGGTTTTTAGCCTGGTGATGAACCCGGTAGCTTAACCTCACTGTTATACGATTATGATCACGGTTACAGAAAAAGCGAAACAGCGCATTACCGAACTACGGCAGGAAGAAAATTATACGGACGATTATGCCGTACGCGTGGCGGTGCACGGCGGCGGATGTTCCGGCCTGATGTACGACCTGAAGTTCGACAATCAGGTGACGCCCAGCGATCAGGTCTTCGAAGACAAAGGCGTCCAGATTAAGGTCGATAAAAAGAGCCTATTGTACCTGTTGGGCACCACGCTCGACTTTTCAGACGGGCTGAACGGCAAAGGCTTTCAGTTCATCAACCCGAACGCTTCGCGGACGTGTGGTTGTGGCGAAAGCTTCGCGGTCTAAGAACGATATTCTACTGTGCAAAAAGCCGCTGTCTCGCTGGAGGCAGCGGCTTTTTGCGTTCAGAGTCCGGCCTGTTTCAGGTAGCTTCGAAGGGTCGCGAGGTCTTTTTTCATCACCTGGATCGTCTGCTGACGCTTGGCGGTTGCGCTGAGCGAGGCGTTGTGTTCCGGCATTTCGTACTCGAAGTGGATCGAAACGGGCACCCGCAGACCGGAGGCTTTGAGCTGCCGAAAGAACGCCGGAAAATCGACCCTGCCTTCGCCGATGGGCGTATCCACAATCTGCCACCGGCCCTTTACCTCCGCCCATTTGGCGTCTTTCAAGACCAGCGTATTCACAAACGGCTGGATAATGCCCAGGCCGATGGGCCACGACTGCGCACTTTCGAGGGTGGCGTGGCGGATGTCGTACTGGCAACCCAAGTATTCGGAGCGAATGTTTTTCAGCACCTGTGCCAGGTCCCACACCGGTGCCCCAAAATAGTCCGCACCCGCGTGATTCTGGTAACTGCCCCGGATGCCCACCTCCCGGTTCAGGAGCGTCAGCGTGCGCAACTGCCGCTCGAAACGCGCCTGTTGTGCGCTGATCGAGGTACTCTGGTCGTACTTCAGCCAATCGGTGCGGTAGTAGCGAATGCCCAGTTGGGCGGCGGTGGCCAGTACCTGCCGGCTTAGCGGGTCGTCGGCGCGGGCGATGGCGGTTGTGATCTGAACCACCTGCAACCCCTGTTTTTGTACGGCCCGTACCGCCCGGGGCAGGTCGGTGGCGACGCGCTCGGGCAACACATGGCCGCCGGGCCGCACAGCAAGGTCAACGCCGTCGAAACCCACTTCGGCGGCTACTTCGGCCATGGCGTCATAATCCAGCCATTGCAGGTGTTTTGAAAAGACGGAGAGCGGCATCGGGGGCAGCGGGACCGGTGGTGTCGTAGCGTGCAGGTGACGCGCGGGTGTCAGCGCTGCAGGACCGGCAGCAACAGCGAGGGTGGCAAGGGCAGTGTGGGTTAGAAACGTACGGCGCGAGAGGGACATCGGAGGCTTCACATAAGTCAGTGGTAAAGTAACGCAATTTCCCTCCGTTTCCGTACCTCAACAAGTATTCCGCTGCCCAACAAAAAACCTCGCCGGGTGGGGCGAGGCCTCAAGCTCTTGTATCGCGTTTAGCTTAATGATCGTTGGTCGGCGTGGGCTGCGCTTCCAGGTTAAACAGGTCGTTCAACACGTCGATGAGCGTTTCGGCTTCGCCCCGGCGGCAGGCGGCTTTCAGTTGCAGCACCGGCAATTTGATGATCTTCTGCATCATGCCTTTGGTCACGCGGTCGACCAGCACCTGCTCTTCTTCCGACATTTTTTTCAGGTGACGCGCCAGCTCTTCCTGCCGAATCTGCTCCAGGGCGCCTTTCAGCTTTTGAATGGTGGGCGAAACGATCATGTCGCGTGACCAGTCTTGGAACTCCGTCAGGGCGGCTTCCATAATTTCTTCCACCTGCGGAATGGCGGCGATGCGTTGCTGTAACGCCTCGGTGGCGCGGTTCTGAATGTGGTCGATGTTGTAGACCAGCGCGCCGGGATGTTCTTCCACGTCGGGCGCTACGCTGCGCGGCACCGAGAGGTCGATGAAATACTTGTACGTGAGCAGTTCTGTGGCTGCCAGCATCGACCGGGTGATGAACGGTTCTTCGCGGCTGATCGAACTAATAACGACGTCGGCGTCGGCGATGGCTTGCGCGGCTTGTGCGAACGGCACCACCTCGGCCCCGATTTTCTGTGCGAGGGCTTCGGCTTTGGCTGGCGTCCGGTTGCAGATCCGGATATTTTTCAGGTCGCTGTTTTCCAGGTTCTTGCACACATCCCGGCCAATCTCGCCTACGCCCAGAATCAACACCTGCGGCGCGGCCATGTCCATCGTCAGTTCTTCCACCAACTCCACCGCCGCGTACGAAACCGAGGCGGCACCGTCGCGGAAACTGGTCTGTTGCACCACGCGCTTGTTGGCGAAGAAAATGGTGTGCATCAGGCGGTGCAGGAACGGCCCGGCCAAGTTGGCATCGGCAGTCCACTGGTAAGCCCGCTTCACCTGGTTGATGATCTGCATGTCGCCCACCACCATCGATTCGAGTCCCAGCGCAACGCGGAACAGGTGCCTGGCGGCTTCGTCGTCTTCGTGCAGGCGATTGAACTGTGCTAACGGCAATTCCGCAGCACTCAGACCCTTTTGCAGCGCCAGCAGTTTGATAATTTCGGTGCTGTAGTCCTCGTCGGACGAATAGTAAATTTCCGTACGGTTGCAGGTAGACAGGATGAGCAGTTCAGTAACCTCGGTGATCTCTTTCACGGTATCGAGCAGGCGGCGGCATTCTCCCTCGTCCAGGGCTACACGTTCACGAAGCTCAACGGAAGCGTTTTTATGAGATAGACTGATCGCTTTAAAAGAAGACTGCATGTTCGGGATTTTGGCGGCAAATTGATGAACTTACGGTGCAAAAGCTTGTAGATTTCCGACGTCCGGTCTGTTACATCTTCACAAAAGTAAAGTCGACAAGCCGGATAGAAAAATGATCAAGGTCAATTGATTCACTGATTTCGAATTTTAATTCAATTTAAATCTGTCATCCCGACACAAAAGGCGCTGAGACGCTTCGCGCGGGTCAACAACGGGAGGCGATGCGCCCAGAAACGCGCCCAAATGGGTGGCGGCGGGTGGGGAACCTTCGCCAACAGGAGCCGGGTTACAGAGGCAGTGGCCGTACATCGGAAGAATCTTTTCAAACGTTTGTCGTTTCATACACAGGCAAGTACACTATTGACTACAAAATATGGACGTGTTCGGTTCTGAAAATATTTATCAAGGGCGTTCGAAACTTAAGCTGGTCATCGTGGTCGTCGCGCTGATGATCGGTGGCTTTTCGCTGCTCTACACCAACTACCTGGTGAGGATTCTGGCCGAACGCGAAAAGGGCATGGTCCAGCTCACGGCCCGCAGCATCGAGTTTATCGGCAACGAAAGCGACCCCGGCGAGAGCATTGAGCTGGCAACGGACATTATCGAATCCAACAACTCGATTCCGTTGATCTGGACCGACGAGAAGGGGCATCCGATCAGCCGCCGTAACATCAACACCACCGGCATGACCGACGAGGAGGTGATGGCCCTCCTGGAAAGCAAAGTCCAGGAGATGCGCGAAGTGTACGAGCCCATCGAAATCGGGTCGGTCTCCGGCAAACCGCAGTACGTGTACTACGAAAATTCCGAGCTGACGTCTACGTTGCGGTATTATCCCTACGTGCAACTCAGCGTCATCACCATTCTCTCGCTCATGGCGTATCTGGTGTTCAATTACTCGCGTCGGGCCGAACAGAACCGCGTCTGGGCCGGACTGGCCAAAGAAACTGCCCACCAACTGGGCACGCCGCTTTCGTCGCTGATGGCCTGGCTCGAATACTTCAAGTCGGACGATCGCCTGAAAGACGATCCCGTCATCGACGAGTTGGGCAAGGACATCCGCCGCCTGGAGATGATCACCGCCCGCTTCTCCAACATTGGGTCGGTACCGGTCCTGAAACCCGAAGACGTCGGTGCCAGCATTGCCGATACCCTCAACTATCTGCGTCCCCGCATCTCGAAAAAAGTCACGATGGATCTGATCAATCGGTTGCCTGCGGGGGTGAAAGTAAATCTGAACCGCGCCCTGTTCGAGTGGGTGATCGAGAACTTGTGTAAAAACGCCGTCGATGCCATGAGTGGCGTAGGCAGCATCCAGATCGAGATTCAGAGCCTGCGCGACCACCGCATCGCCATCGACATCACCGACTCGGGCAAAGGGATGACCAAATCGCAGATGAAAAAGGTATTCGATCCGGGCTTCACCACCAAAAAGCGGGGTTGGGGGCTGGGGCTAACCCTGGTCAAGCGCATTATTGAAAATTACCACGGCGGCCGCATCATGGTCCGGCGCTCCGAACCCGGCAAGGGCACCACGTTCCGGATTTTCATGAAAACTTCGGAAACCACCCGTGCCGCCGAGCCGCAGCAGGTTATTTCTGACGAGCAGCTGGCCTGAAGCCACTCAGCGGTAAGGATTGGGGTTGTAATCGGCAGGCGGGGGCGGTTTGCTTTCGTCGTAAATGATGTCGGTGTTCACGTTCAGCAACACCCACTTGTGGCGGGGATGCTCCGCTACGTACCGGGCCATCCGTTCCTGCAGGCGTGCGGACGTGACGCCCCCCCGCACCGACCACCACACCACCACGTAGTAATCTGCCTCGGGCAGCTGGGCAAACGCAACGGGCTGCCCCTCCCAGGTGCGGTACTGGGCCAGCTCTTCCTCCAGGAAATACTGGCCGTAAATGGGCGACAGGTTGTGGGGAGGCACCCGCGCCAGCACTTCGTCGGTCAGGTCGCCTTCGATGCTGCCGTAGTGCGACAGCATCCGCCCGTCTTTCCCGAACACCTTGAACTGTAACAGCGGCTGGTAGTCGAGCTCGTAGGTCGGTTTGAAAGGACGCCGCCCCAGCGTGTCGAGCGCTGTCGGATCAAAAATCAGAAATTCCGAACTATCGCCGATGTGGTGCGTACGTGCATACTGCAGAATTTCACCGGGATAGGCGGTGCGGCGGCTGGGTTCGTCGAGGGTAGAGCGCGCGCCACCGTAACGGATGCACGAACTGCACAGCAGCCCTAACAAAAACACGTAACGTTTACGTAATGAGTTCATGCAACGAAGCGCCCGGGTCTGCAGAGCCTCTGCCCAACGGAGAAAGGTGGGCTTTGCAGAAGGAAGGCTTTAAAAAGGTACGGGTAAATTAGTGTTTTATTGGTAGTTTTAGAAAGTTCAACACGCTCTGTGTATGGTATTCTTGTCTGAGTTTGTTCTTCCGTTCAAAGATCCGGTTCTGGTATTTGCGCTGATGCTGATCATTACGCTGCTGGCCCCGATGGTGTTCAGCCGGCTGCGCATGCCCGGCATTGTCGGCTTGCTGCTGGCGGGCGTGCTGGTGGGGCCGCATGGCGTGGGCCTGCTGGAGCGCGACATCAGCATCGAACTGTTCGGAACGGTCGGGTTGATGTACATCATGTTTGTGGCGGGTTTGGAAATCGACATCAACGACTTCCGAAAAACACAGACGCGCAGCCTGCGCTTTGGGACGCTCAGTTTTCTATTGCCGCAGGTGCTGACGACGCTGGGCGCACGCCTGGTGCTGCATTTCGAGTGGCCCGCCGCCGTGCTCTTCGGGAGTTTGGTGGCCTCGCATACCCTGCTGGCTTACCCCATTGCGAGCCGCCTGGGCATTACCAAAAACGAAGCCGTAACCGTGACGGTGGGCGGAACCATCATCGCCGATACGCTGGCGCTGCTGGTGCTGGCCGTGGTGGCTGGGGCGGCGCAGGGCGAAATCGGGATCGGTTTCTGGGTCACGCTGGTCATTTCGCTCTCGGTGTTTGTGTTCCTGATCATGTGGGGCATTCCTAAACTGGGGCGCTGGTTTTTCAAAAACATTGAAAGTGAGGGCGTATCGCAGTACATCTTCGTGATGGCGCTTACGTTTCTGGCGGGCTATCTGGCGCACCTGGCCGGGGTGGAGCCCATCATCGGGGCCTTCCTGGCGGGGCTGGCCGTCAACCGGCTGATTCCGGCCAGTTCGCCGCTGATGAACCGCATCGAATTTGTCGGCAACGCCATTTTCATTCCCTTCTTCCTGATTTCGGTAGGCATGCTGGTTGACATCAGCACCCTCTTTGCCGGGCTGGAAGTGTGGCTCATTGCGGGGCTGCTCATCGTGTTGGGGGTCATCGGCAAGTATGGCGCCGCGTTTCTGATTCAGAAGTGGTTCGGCTATACGGTGGCGGAGCGGCACGTGATGTTCGCCCTCAGCAGCGCCCGGGCCGCCGCCACGCTGGCTGCCGTGCTGCGGGGCTACGAACTCGACATTTTGTCGGAAAACGTCTTCAACGGGACGGTACTCATGATTCTGGCCTCCACGCTGATCAGCTCCTTCACGATGGAAAGCGCCGGCCGCAAGCTGGCCGTAGAAATTGCCGACAGCCCTTCGACGACCGAATCGCCCGACCGGATTCTGGTGCCGATCTCTAACCCGAATACCGTCGAGAACCTGATGGACCTGGCGATGATGATCAAAGCACCCGATTCGGATGTGCCCATCATGCCGCTGTCGGTGGTGCGCGATGCCGACGACGCCGAAGAAAAGATTCAGGAAAATAACAAGATGTTACAGAAGGCGGTGCACCACGGGTCGGCCGCCGAAAAGAACGTGCAGGTGGTCTCGCGCATCGACCTGAACATCACCAGTGGCATTGTGCGCGCCATCCGCGAACTGGGCATTACGGAAGTCATCATCGGGTGGAACGGCAAAGTAACGGCCCGCGAGCGGATTTTCGGGACCGTACTCGACAACCTGTTGGCCAGCACCCGGCAGATGCTGCTCGTGAGCCACGTGACGCATCCGCTTAACACCATGGAAACGATTGTGGTGGTGGTGCCGCCCAATGCGGAGCTGGAAAAAGGCTTCGGCCGCTGGCTCCGGACCATCCACATTCTGGCCCGGCAGATCGGCACGCCGGTGCAGTTCTGGGGCGAAACCGAAACGTTGCAGGCCATCCGCGAGCCGCTGGGCAAAATGAAGCCCAACATCGAGGCGAAAATGCAGCCCTTCAACGAGTGGGCCAAGTTCCCGCGGTTTGCGCGCCGCATCACCACCGACGACCTCTTCATCGTCATCAGTGCTCGGCAGGGCACCATCTCCCACAACAACTTCGTGGATCGGATTCCGCGCCAGCTCAGCCGCTTCTTTGAAGATAACAACTTCGTGATCATCTACCCGGAGCAAGCCAGCCAGTTTCAGAGCGAAGAGCAGTTGCACCTGCACCAGCTGCGCCATACGATCAGCGAAAACGAGGACGAACAGCGAGAATACGAGAACCGTTCGGTGGTTCAGCCCGGCGAGACCCGGTCCGAAGTATAAATTGCACTTTTTTAAAGGAGGGTGGCATTAATCATCTAGGTAGATTCGTATATTTGTTACTTCCTAAGGTTCAATAGTCCTTTTCTTCTTCTGTGATTGGGTAGATATATGATTTAATCTTCAGATGTTTACCTTTAAACATCTACATGCCATACGCCTGCTATCTCTATGTCGAACTTCGCTCATCTGGATCAACTACGTCGCCGGTATTACACCCAGGCCCCAGTGGTTTTTCTGGTAACCGACGAGTTGGGCATTGTCCAGGAGTTTGACGGCAACACGCAATTCTTTTTTCTCGACGACCGGACCGTTACCGGGCAGTCGTTTCGGGCGGTGTTGCCCGCTACCATTGCGACCGAGCTGGGACGTATGCTGGTGCGCATCAATTCCGAAGGGCGACGGGTGTCGGTCGTGTTGCCACAGGTGCCACTGGCCGGCGAGCGTTGTGCCGTACGGGTGACCGGCTGGCGCATGCCAGGGGTCTACCAGACGTTGCTGGGCTTTTCGCTGGAGCGTTTGGCGGCGGAAAAAGGCCCAGACACCCCGAAGCCCACCGAAGCGAAACCGACTGCCGAACCGGGCCAGGTGTATCACTTCATGCGCGACGTAAACGAAATCGGCGTCGCGACCCTCGACCTGAAGGGACGTTTTACGGAAGTCAACGCCGGTTTTGTGCGCACTCTGGGCTATCAGGAATCGGACCTGTTGGGGCAACACGTTTCCGGCATTCTTTTTCCGGAGAACGAAGCCGAGATGCTGGCCTATCTGTTCGACATCTTCCGGGCGCAGGGGCGCGGCAACCGGGAGTGCCAACTGCGCCACCGCGATGGACAGGCCCTCTACGTGCAGGTCTATCTGGAAGTGTTTCAGCCTTCCGACGGCGCGCTGCAGATGATGTTCGGCATGCTGGACATCAGCCTGCGGAAACAGGCCGAGCGGCAATTGCACCGGTGGCTGGACTCAGAGCGTATTCTGCGGGCGGTATCGACGACGTTGATCCAATCGGCGGGGGAAGCTCCGGACGAAGTGATGGCGTACGCCCTGCAACAGATCGGAAAGTTCGCGGAAGCCGACCGCGTCTACCTAGGGCTGGTGACGGGCCGTCGCCTGCACCTGAAACACGAGTGGCGTGCTTCGGGGATCAAATCGGTGATGACCGACGCCGCCATCGGGCCAGAGGACTTTCCCTGGCTGGCCCGGCAACTGCCGCGCGGCAATGCCCTGCGCTTCGATACCCTCGACGAGCTTCCGGCCGAAGCGGCGGAAGAGCGCCGCTATTTTGAACGGCAGGGGACTCGGGCGCTGATGCTCATTCCTATGTTGCGCGACGGCAAGTTCATCGGCGTGATCGGCACCGAACAGGTACGCAAGGCACGTCCCTGGGAAGAAGAAGCTTTCTTTCTGGCCCGCCTTGTGTGCGAGCTTCTGGCCAATGCCCTGCGTCGACAGCATTTGAAGGAACGGCGGGCACGCCAGCACGAGTACCTTCAGGAAATTCTGGATACCAGCCCCAACCTGATCCTGGTGCGTACCGCCACCGGCGACTACAACGTGGCCAACCAGGTAGCGCTCGATTTTTTCGAGGGCGTGCTCCCTGTGGAACTGGACGAGTACGATCGGCAGGTACTGGACCGGAAGCAGACGGTGACCTGCACCCTGACCACAACCACGTCGGCGGGCAAAGCGCGCACGCTGGTCTGCACCAAAAAGCCCCTGCGTACCGCCGAAGGCCACTGGAACGTGCTGACCATCGGCGAAGAGGTGACAGAACAAAAGAAATACGAGGAGAACTTGCAGGCCGCATTGCAGGAGAAAGACGTGTTGCTGAAAGAGATTCACCACCGGGTGAAAAACAACATGTCGATCATTTCAGGGCTTCTGTCGCTGCAGTCCAGCTACGTAACCGACGAGAATACCCAGCGACTTTTTCAGGAGAGCCAGAATCGTATCAAATCGATGGCGCTGATCCACGAAAAGCTTTATCAGTCCGACACCCTTTCGCGGATTGACTTTGCTGCCTACCTGCGCGAACTCGTCAATGGCATCGTGGGCTACTACCGCCTCAACAAAGACATTCAGGTCGCGGTAGAGGCCGAGCCGGTGTTTGTGGACATCAACTTGGCGGTGCCTTGCGGATTGATTGTAAATGAGTTAATTTCTAACGCGTTCAAACACGCCTTCGAAGGCCGGCAACAGGGCCGGATTCGGGTAGCCTTTCACCGGGAGAAACAGGGCTATGCCCTGAAGGTGAGCGACAACGGCATCGGCATGAGGGAAGTCCCGCCCAAAGAAAGCACACAATCGCTGGGCACCACCCTGATCTACGCGTTAACTGCGCAACTCAATGCCGATATGGACATCATCACTGACGAGGGCACTACCTACGTTATCCGTTTCACCGAAAAAGTGAAACGCGTCCGGCGCCCGTCGGCTGTATGAGGAACCAGAACAAAGGGTACTTTGTGTTGCATAACATTAATCAGCAGGAAATAACTTACTGATCTTTAGCGTTTTTCTATCCCTTTCTTCGTAAAACGCGTTTAAGTTAGCATTGAATTAGCTGGGGCTCTCATGTATTGCAAAGTATCTTTTCTAGTCGTGCTCATGCTGCTCGGCCGAGTGGCGTGCGCACAGCCCATTCAGTGGGCCAGTGAGGTGAATTTTTACCACGGCGCCTACCGGGGCGAGGGCGATTACGGGGCCAAACAGGTGCTCGGGCCGCCCAACGCCGTTCCGTTTGGGCAGATGAGCCCGCGGGCGTTTCGGCTGGCTAGCCAGGAGGGAAGCGGCATTCTTCGTGTGGGATTTGCGCAGCCACAGCCCATCAAACAGGTGGTCGTGGTCGAAAGCAATTTGCCCGGCGCCGTCACCGAAGTGAAACTCTACGACGAGTACGGGCGCAGTTATGCGGTCTACCAGCAGGAGCCGCAAAAGCTGGCGGCCCCCTTTCGGAGTTTTAACCTGATTATTGCCGAAACCACCTACAAGGTTGCGCAGGTCGAAGTGCGACTGAACGCCTCTACGCATCACGGCTGGACGCAAATCGACGCCATCGGCATCCTGAATTCGGACGAACCGTATACGCTGTCGAGTTATTCGACCTATTCTGAAACCAAAACGGAAGCCCCGGCAGTGAGCTTCGTGTCTAAAAAAGAAAACCTGGGCGAAACCGTGAATTCCAAGTTTACGGAGATCAACCCGGTGATTTCGCCCGACGGGTCCATGCTGTACTTTGCGCGGCAGAATCATCCGCAAAACGACGGCGGCAAGCGCGACGCGCAGGACATCTGGGCGAGCCGACGGCAGGGGGACGGGTCGTGGGGAGAGGCCATCAACATGGGCAGCCCACTGAACAACGCGATGCCCAACGGCGTTGCTTCGGTATCGCCCGACGGCAACACGCTCCTGTTGCTGAACCGCTACAATCCCGACGGGTCCGTCAGCCCGGGGGTATCGCTGTCGCAACGCCAGAAGGGCGGCTGGTCGGCCCCGATTCCGCAGGAAATCGATCAGTACGAAAACCGCAGCGACTACGTGAATTACTACCTGACCAATGACGGAAACGCCATTCTGATGGCGGTCGACCGGCAGGAGGGCTACGGCGATCAGGACATTTACATCAGCTTCCGGGAAGGCAAAAACAAATGGAGCAAGCCCCAGAACCTGGGACCACAGATCAATACCCCTCGGGCCGATTTTGCGCCGTTTCTGGCGGCCGACGGGCGCACGCTTTACTTCGCTTCGGAGGGCTACAGTGGCTTTGGCGGCAGCGACATCTACTTCAGCAAGCGCCTCGACGAATCGTGGCAGCGCTGGAGCACTCCGGAAAACATGGGGAATCAGATCAATACACCCGATTGGGACGGCTACTACACCATCTCGGCGGCGGGCGATTTTGCTTACCTGGTTTCCGATCAGGAGGCCATTGGCAACTCGCGCGATATTTTTAAAATCGCCCTGCCCAACGCCATGAAGCCGGAGCCGGTGGTGTTGCTGAACGGACACGTGTACGATGCCGTCACCCGCCAGCCTCTGGCCGCCACCATTCAGTTTTCGACGCTGGAAGGCGGCAAAGAAGCCGCAAACGCTCGTACCTATCCGGAAGACGGCAGCTTCAAAGTCGTGTTGCCCTTGGGGGTGGAGTACAGTTACGTGGCAGAAGCGCCGGGCTATGTGGGCGTAGATGAAGATTTTTCGCTGGTCAGCATCCAGGAGTACCGCGAAATGGAGCAGGACATTTTTCTGTTTCCTCTGGAAAAAGGCCAGACCATCCGGCTGAAAAACATTCAGTTTGAGCGGAGTAAATCGTTTATTCGCGATTCGTCCAAACCTACGCTGGAACGCCTGGTGCGTCTGCTGGAAGAAAATCCTACGCTCGAAATTCAGCTGGAAGGGCACACCGACAACCGGGGAAGCTTCAACGCCAACATGAAACTTTCGGAAGATCGGGTCACGGAAGTGAAAAAGTACCTGACCGACCGGGGCATCAAAGCCAAACGTATCACCCTGAAGGCCTACGGAGGAACCCAGCCCATCGCCGATAACGAAGAAGAAACCACCCGTCGCCTGAATCGCCGTGTAGAATTTACGGTGACCAACCTGTAAGGCGGGGTCGCATTGTCTTTTCTGAACTTACCTTTGTGGTAACGCGCCATTGCGTTTACGTTCCGGACCCCGCAGGCGGGGACTTTTACGCGTTTACCCCATGATCGAAGTCAGACATATTACCGACCCGGCCGACCTGGAAAAGGCCATGCAGATTCGCCACCGTGTGTTTGTAGAAGAGCAGCAGGTGGCCGAAGAAGAAGAGTACGACGAATACGAAACCGTATCCCGGCATTTTCTGGCGTTTGCGGATGCGCAGCCCTGCGGCACAGCTCGCTGGCGTTATACCGACAAAGGCATCAAACTGGAGCGGTTCGCGGTCGAGAAAGCATGCCGGGGGCGGGGCGTCGGCAAAGCCTTGGTCGATACGGTACTGAAAGACGTTGCCGCTGCCGCCGAGAGTGCCCATAAAATGATTTACCTGCACGCGCAGTTGTCGGCCATGCCGCTTTATGCCCGTGCCGGGTTCGAAAAAGAAGGCCCGCTCTTTGAAGAAGCGGGCATCCAGCATTATAAAATGGTGTGGCGGGGCGCGTCAGCGAATCAGTAAGATCGTGCCGTTCTGGTTGTAATCGCGTCGGTTGGGGTAGTATTCCGCCCGATAGGTGAGCGTCCAGGCGTACGTACCGGCCGGGGCGGGCTGCCCGCGGTACGTGCCGTCCCAGGTGTCTTCCAGTGAACGGGCCACAAACACCACCTCGCCCCATCGGTTGTAAACGCGCATCTCGAATTCGACGACGTATGCCCCGAACAGAGCTAGTGCATCGTTGGTGCCGTCGTTGTTGGGCGTAAACGCATCGGGCACAAACACACGCGGATTACACAGGTCTACCACGTTGTATTGCACGGTCTCTGTGCAACCGGCCGTATTGGTGATTTCTACCGTATAGACGCCATCCTGTCCTACTTCAATGGCGCGGGTGGTCTGGTTGGTCGGCGTCCAGCGGTAGGTAAAATCCCCCGGGCCGGCATCGAGCGTAATGGTTTCTCCGTCGGGAACGCAGATCGACGAGTCGGCCAGCGGCACCGGGCGCGGCTGCGGCACCGGTAAAATGGTGACCTGCGTCTCGGCCGATGCCACGCACGCGTTCTGTTCGACTTCTACCCGATAGCGTCCGCTTTGCGTCGGAGTATAGCGGAGTCCGTTCACGCCGTTGAGGCGCTGGTTGTTGCGGAACCAGGTGATCGTCGGGTTCGGTACGTTGCCGACCGTGGCCACCAAGGTAGTCAGGTCGTTGGCGCAAGGCGAAACCGTGCTGCCCACGTTCAGCGAAACGGTGGGTTGCGGCAACACTTCTACGTCGACCAGTCCGGTGTTCGAACAGCCGTTGACCGACGTTACCGTCAGTTGGTACGTCTGCAACGTCCGGGTCTGGTTTACTTCGAGCGTCGGGCCGTTGCCGAGCGATTGGTTTGGGTTGGTACTCAGGGTCCAGTTGTACGAAGTGCCTTGCGGGTTACTGGGCGCTCGCAGCGTGACGGAACTGCCCTGACACACGTAGATACGCTCGTCGCCCAGATCTGCACTAGGAATGGGCTGGAACGTGAGGGGCGGCCCCTGGGCCTGGGTCTGGCAACCGCCACCGTCGCGCGTCACCGTGACTTCATAACGCCCGCTTTCCAGCGCCGTGAAACTGAAGTTGCGTCCCACCACCTGATTGTTCCCCACCCGTCGCCAGGCGTAGCTGTAACCGGCGGCCGTAGTCGGTGTCGTGATGGGAACGCCGTTGATGCGGAGCGTAAGTTCGATCTCGTCTCCCGCACAGGCCTGCGTTGTGCTGGCCTCTACCTCTACATTCAGTTGCTCGAACGTAACCGTCACGGTCGTGTCGTCCACGCAACTGTTGTCGTCAGGATTACGGACCGTAAGGGTGTAATTTCCCGCTTTGTTGACCGTCAGTGTAGCGCCGGTTGCACCGGACAGTACAGTATTGTCCAAGCGCCACTGGTACGTAGGATTGGCAATCCCGGTGTTGCCCGCTCTTAAAATGCCTTCCTGGCACGAGGTTTCTTCGAACGTCAGGCGAGCCACCGGCTGAGGGGCCGGCCGGATAACCAGCCCGCTGATGGTTTGCGTGCAGCCGTTCAAGTCGGTCAGCGTAACGGTGTATGTGCCCGGTACTCCATCCAGGTGCGCCTCGGTCGTTGGGGTGGTCACTCCGCTTTCGGTGTTGAGCCAGTCAAACTGCACTGCGGTTGAGTTCCCCGGTCCCGCCACAGGTGTCAGTGTGAGCCGTCCGGTGCCTGTAGCACACGAAGCGGTTACCGGCGCATTAGCCTGATAACGAGGAGCTTGCTCAATTTGTCGGACTTCGATCGTAGAGTCAATAACACAACCGGCAGCGCTTAAGATTTGCACTCTGTACTCTCCGGCTTGCAAGCCTGCAATGTCTTTCTCATTCGAGGCAAATGAGCCAGGACCTGTCCACGAAAACCCACTGGCACCCGTAACATTCAGCGAAATAGACCCCGTTGCCGGAGTAGTGCCAGGACAACCTACGGAGGCCCCCACCGAGATCGAATTGATTACAGGACTGGCTTGTGTGGTGACGGTCAGCGACGTGGAGCCTTCACAGCCTTCACTGTTGGTAACGGTGACTTTATAAGTTGCGTTGGCATTGAGCGTTTCGGTAATAACCTGCATGTTGTTGTTGAGGTTCACGCCATTGCGCTCCCATCGGTACGACGCAAAGCCTGCCCCGGCGTCCAGCGTAAAAGGTTTCCCGGCACAAACGGCTGTATCGTTGAGACTGATGTCGACCGGTTGGAAGGGCTCTAGCCTGACAGGATTGGAAATCTCCATGCAACTGCCGTTGCCGGTAGAAACCTGCATCACAAATTCGGTGGGACTGCTTAAGAGGCTGCGGTCGATGGTCAGTGTGCGCCCGGAAGCAATGGCGGCGTTGTTGGCTCCCCATACATACTGCGTCCCCGGCACATTGGCGGGGGTGGTAAGTTCTACAATGGGGTCACACGGAACGGCGTTGACGTTGATGGTAGGGGTATTGGGTTGTTCGAAGATCTGAACCCGCTGGGTGAGGAGGGTATCCTCACAGCCATTTCGGAGGCGAAGCTGGACCGTATAGATGCCTGGAGACGTCCAGACGACCGACGCCGATTGTGTCTCCGCTCCCTGCACGCTGGTCCCTTGTGGGAAAGTCCACGTGATGGTATCGACGCGCGGGTCGCAAATGGCCCCCGTCGAGAACTGGATAGGCTCGCCGGTACACGTCCCTACGTAGCTGATGCCCGGCCCGGAGGGCGGATTGACAAAGGTATTGACGAAGTTGGGCAGGCCGAGGTAACTGGTTTGTCCGGCCAGATCAAAATCCCCCACCTTGTAATATTCTCCGTCGATGGGGCCCAGCGGATCGGGAATGCGGTCCAGCGCCACGGTGTCGTTCACCGCGACGTAAATGCGGCTGTCCGGCCCGATTTGCAGGGCACCGAGCTGGTGGTTTGCTCCTGAAGAGAAAATTAATTGTTCGGACATGGCTACTTCCAACGAGTCAAAACGGTTGATCGTGTAGCGGTAAACGAACGAAGAGTCGGGACCTCGGACCGACAAAAAGAGGAAATTTCCGTTGTTGGCAAATTCCACCCCGTAGGCAGCACGCGGGTATTTCTGTCGGGTGTTGATGCGCAGGATGCTGTCCGTCTCTACGGCTCCTGACGAATTGTCGAAGCCAAACAGTTCCACGCCCGTAAAGCCATAGGTCGAGTCGGTCGTGCCCGTCGAATCGGTGTAGGCCACGGCCAGCCGCGCACCATCCGGCGATACTTTCATGTAGCCTTGCGCCTTGACCGGGTCGTCGTGCACAGAACCCATGGCGATAGTCTCCGGGCCGCTTAAGCCTGTTTCGGTGAGATGATACACCAGAAAATTATCGCTGCCATACTCGTGCAAAACAATCCAGTAAGTCGTATCCTGCGGATTTTCGACGGCGGCAATTCGTTCCGTTACTTCTCCACTGAACAGTAGCGTGTTTTTTTCTACCACCGATCCCAACGGCAAGGAATCAGCAGGGTTATCCGGGGTAGGTAACGCATCGTCACCCTGCCCCATGTCTACGACGGAGTAATAAACTTTTCTCTCTCCCTGCGCGGAATCCAGCGAGAAAATGTAGTAGCGCTCGGGGCAACTTTTGCAGTCGGCGGGTTGGGGAACCACAATGGTGGCCTGCGAAGCGGTTTCGTCGGCATTCAGGTCGGTGCCATTCTCCATCACCTCGTTTGTGCGGGTATAGACCGTGCGCCCGTCGGTATAAAACAAGAAGCGGCCCACGTGGTTGCTAATCACGGCTACTCCTTCCGGATTGGTCATCTCTCCATCCGTCAACGCGACCGGCTCGCCTCCACCCGAAAAATCAATCCCGGCTTTGCCACCAAAATACCACTTGGCGGCTTCTTTCCGGTTGTCACCGCATACGCTTACGAAAATGCGGTCTCCACCGATTCTGCTGCTGTCAGCGGGGTTTGCCGGATCGTACACTTTTACCGAGAAGCATCCATAAAAGCGCACCTCAGACGTATCGACGCTGATGGTGGGCGTGGTATCCCCTGTGTTCCAAAGGTAAGCTGGCTGAAACGTAATCTCACCAAGGTTGGTAGGCGTGCCGTCCAATTCCAACACTTGATTTTCGCAGATGACAGTGTCGTTAGGGCCAAGGTCCACTTCGGGGCTGTCCAGCTTTGTAGGTGCCAGTTGGGGGGCAGGTCGTGAAGTCAGAAAGCCTGCGGTAGCGTAGCGACGTTCGGGATCTTGCGAAGGATGCCCCTGCCAGAGACCGAAACACATCGTGGCCAGGAGGGCGCTCAGGGCATACCACCGCCAGGTCCGGCGCAGGTAGAAATCGGAAACTTGTAGTAATTCAATCACGCAATCGCCAGCTTTAACTTAAAAACGGGGAAAATCCGGTGTTGCTGCCGACATTTCTCCGCTGTACCTTTCCTGTCGTTCAGGAATAAAAAACGTGTAAAAAGGGATTTCCCGTAAAGAACGTTGTAAGTTAGAGAACCGGTATATTCTCTACAAACGAAAAGATAGCACGCCGATATACCGAACGCTTTTACCATAACGTTGTAAGGACGATATGCGCAGCCCTATGACCCGACTATTTCTACTTTTTTTCGCGTTTTTTCTCACGTTTCTGGTGCGGGCGCAAGATCCGCAGTATTCCCAGTTTTATGCCATCCCGATGTACATGAATCCGGCCTTTGCCGGAAGTGCGCAGGTGGGGCGGCTGTCGGCCATTTACCGGAACCAGTGGCCTACCCTGGAAGCCAACTACACGACCTTCTCGGCTGCGGCCGACTATTACTTTCCCAATGCCCAGAGTGGCGTTGGCCTCATCGCCACGCACGACATTCAGGGATTTGCGAACCTGCAATCGACCGAGATTGCCGGGCAGTATGCCTACCAGGTGGACATGACGCGTACGTTGCGGCTGCGGATGGGACTGCAGGCGGCGTATGTTAACCGTGGGGTCGACTATTTCGGGCTGACGTTCGGCGACCAATTCGACAACCGGGGCTTTCGGCGGGTGCCGACCGGCGAAGTATTGAGCGCGAACCGACGCAGCTACGGCGATATTTCGACCGGGGCGGTATTGTTTACGCCGCAGTTTTACATGGGTCTGTCGGGACACCACCTGAACCGCCCGAACCAGTCGTTTCTGGGCGACCGCGAGGCGGCGAGCCAGTTGCCGATTCGGTACACGTTCATCACGGGCTACAAATTTGCGCTCGACCCGCAGACCAAACGCGGATTGCAGCGCGGTCAGTCGTTCCGGGAGGTGAGCTTTTCGCCAGCTCTGCTCTACATGGCGCAGGGAAAATTCGACCAGCTGAACCTGGGCATGTACCTGACCTACGAGCCGTTCGTGATCGGGGGCTGGTACCGGGGGCTGCCCATCAAGCAATACGAACAGGGATTGCAGAACAACGAGGCGCTGATTCTTCTGCTGGGCCTCAATACGCAGGGACTTTCGATCGGCTACAGCTACGACGTCACGATCTCGACGCTGGGCTTCACGACCGGCGGGGCGCACGAAATTTCGGTGACCTATACTTTCCCGCGGCCTAACGAGCGGCGGGGAAGCCTCTTCCAGCACGGAGCCGGCATTCCGTGTCCGACCTATTAAAAGAACTGATCCAGCGAAGCTTAAGGTAAGCTAAACGTATAACGCTAATCGCTGCTGATTGTATGTTCGCGGCGATTAGCGCTTGATTGCCAAAAATCACGTGTGTTTTTTCGCTTAGCCCACCTGTCCCATCACGTACATCTGCTCCAGTGTAGGGGTGGGGCTGCCGCCCGCTTTTTCCAGCGTAACGGCGTAGGCCTGCGCTAAGCCCACAAACGGCACTTTTTGCAGAAGTCCTTCGGGTGTCGCCACGTCGAAGACGCCCATGCTGACGGGCGTACCGTCGACAATGCCCCAGAGTTGGTACTGCGAGCCGGCTGGCGGTTCGGGCAGGTTCAGGACGTTGAGGTAGGCTTGCTGATCCTTTCCGTTGACATAGACCACCGCCAGCGCTTCCGGCGCGAGGGGCAGCCCCGTCATCGGGACTGCGGTGGTGTTGGTGTCGCGTAGCACGTCGTTCTGCTGGCGGAGCTGGTCGGTGAAGGCAATCAAGCGGCTGTTTTCCTGCTGGGCCGCTTCGATCTGGGTCTGCAAAGCCAGCAATTCCGATTCGGCGGCTTCTTTCTGTTGGTAGAACACAACGCTCGTAACCGTGGCGATCAGCGCTACGCTGGCCGCGGCTCCCAAGGCCCAGTACAGCCCCCGAGCGGGTCGGCTGGCCGTCAGCACCGGGGCGGGAGCGGCCGCAGAAGCGGGTGTGTCCAGCTGATCGATGGCGTCCAGAATACGGGCGCGCAGCGGGGCGGGTGGCGTCACGGCGTGCAACTGGCCGTACTGTTCCAGGGCCTGCGCCAGCGCTTCTACTTCTTCGCGAATCTCCGGGTAGCGCTCCATCAACGCCTGCACACGCGCCTGTTCTTCTGGCGTAGCAGTACCCAGCACATATTCCTCCAGGAGGCCCGAATTCTTTATCTCGTCTAGTTGCTCCACTGTCGATTCGTTCAGCTAATGCACATCAGAAATAACCACCAAAGCAGGCTGGGATGATCCCGGAAGAATTTTCGAAGCTCGCGTAGGGCAATCTTCACGCGCGACTTCACCGTTCCCAACGGAATTTGCAGCGCTTCTTCTACTTCTGTATGAGTATATCCCTGAAAGTAAATCAGGTCGATTACCTGTCGGTATTTTGGGTCCAGCGTCTCGACCATCTGCTGCACGCCGATATGCTCGGGTGCGGGTCGGTTGCTTAACGATTCCAGGTTATATACTGAGAAATCGATCGGCTGGATTTTTTGGGACTGGATATGGCGTGCCGAGCGCACGGTGTCGATGGCCTGATTGCGGCAAATGTTCAACAACCAGGTGAACAGACGCCCTTTGGTGGCATCGTAGCGATGCCGGTTGCGCCATACCTTGATAAAACTCTCTTGCAAAACATCCTGCGCCAGTTCTTCCGACTGGACGATGCGCAACACGATGCCGTACAGGGTGGGTGCGTAGTGGTCGTAGAGCAGACGCATGGCCCTTTTGTCATCGGCTTGTAAAAGCCCAATGATTTCTTGCTCACGAGAACCGGCAGGAGAGTGCGCCATAGCGAAAGGCTAAATTCTGATTTTTTGGGGGGAATGCAAACAATCGCTGCCGGAACGGGCTAATTCTGGCGCATCAAAGGGGAAAACCTGAAAAGAAAAGAGTACGCGATCTGGTAAAATTTTGCCTGAAAAAATCCGAAGCGGGAGTAACATCGTATATGGATTGATCGGGGGTGTTGCCTTTGGCGTACCACAGGCTGTTTAGTATACGTACGCGTATGGACCGTCAGAAGACCACCGGCCATGCAAAAAAAACGTGGGATCGTACCCGCCCCCTGTTTGGAGCGCCTATCTTCGGATAGAGAATAGGTAGCGCATACGTATTCCACGAACGTTTTATCCCATAGGTTTAAAGTGGACCAGCCGAACTGCCCGAGGGTAGTTCGGCTTTTTATTTTTTTTAGTGCAACGTATTTTCCAGCACCACGAACGGAAGTCCCCGGGCGGTCCAGCGCGCGACCCAGTCGCCTGGGGGAATTACCTCGAACGCCAGCGATCCCAACGCCAGATCCAGGTCGCCGTCGCCTTCCAGGTCGCCCACTTCCAGCACCAGCCAGCGTCCGTCGGTCACCTGCGGAAACGTGTAGGCGGTAAAGTGGTCGTCTCCCCGATTTTCCAGATACTGAAAGGCGGCTTCGGGGCGATGGGCGAAATCGGGAAAAAACGCGATGGCGGCCAGGTCGCGGTCGCCGTCCTGATCGAAGTCGGCCGCAACGGCCCGGTAGGCACCGTGCATCGGATAGAAGAATTGTTCCGTAAAATGCTGCTGTCCGTCGTTCAGGTAGAGGCGAATGCCGTGGTAGGGTTTCAACAGCGGAGGGTAATCGGCGTTGTCGCCGTTGGTATACAGCAGGTCAACCGCGCCGTCGTCGTTCCAGTCGACCAGCGTGAGCGCACTGGAGCCCCAGCTCGGCGGAAACGCCAGCGCCCGCTCTTCCCGAAACGAACCTTCGCCTTCATTGTAATAGAGAAAAATGCCTTCGTCGCCCTGCCCGAACAGCGCGATCAGGTCCGGGCGTGCATCACCGTTCAGGTCATGAACGTAAACCTGCGTAGCGCCGGGCTTTTCGCGCAGCGCATGGCGGCGGTAACGCCCCTCTGTCGTCAGTTCCCACCACGAGAGGCCGCCGGTCCATTTGGCAAATTCGCAGGTCACCAGGTCTTCACGTCCGTCGCCATTCAGGTCGGCGTAGGCCGTATGGACGGGCCGTTGCAGGTTGCCCAGCACAACGCCCGGCCGCAGCCCGGGTTGGGTCGGCAGTGCCAGCACCTGCCCCGAGGGCGCATCGGTGGGCGAAAACGAACCCATTACGGTCAGGCGCAACTGATCGTCCGTTTCTTCGAGGGCCACGGCCGCTTCGCCGACGTTGGCGGCTTGCTGGAGGCGCAACTGCGCGTCGAACTGGTAGAGGCGTTGGGTATGGGCATCGGCCACAAAAAGTCCCTGTCCCTCCCGAAACCGAACCAGCGTTGTGCTGGGCGGCGAAAGTTGGTAGGGCGGGGTTTTGACCGTAAAGCCGGGTAGCCCCGGGGTGATCGGCGTGTCGGCCGGGCGGGGCAGCGTGTCGGGCGCTTCGGTCCGGTAGTAGTCCACGATCTTCTGCCACGTGGCGTCGTCGAGCCAGGGCCGCACCGGAAACACGTTGCGCTGCATCACCCGCGCACCACCGGCTCCTTTCTCTAGTAACTGTTGCCGTACGCTGTCGCTCGGGTAGCGCCCCATCAGGTAGCCCATCCGCGGCAGCACGTAGGTTTCCCACGTCGACCGGTCGAGCAGCGCAGGCGCAGGATACTGATGACAGCTAACGCAATACTGCTGCGCCAGGGCCTCGCCGTCGGGGGCGGGCGCAGTGGCCGGTCGGTCAGGCGAGGCGCTGCAACCCAGCAGCGCAAACAGCAAAGGCAAGAGGCGGAACCGTAGGGCCATAACAGAACATGACAGACGCGCAGCAAGTTACAGGGAGGCTGGGGGCAGGGGAGGATTTCCGCAAAAAACCTTTGTTAACTTCTGTGTGCTTCCCAATTCTTATTACTTTTCCTCCTCCATTCTGACGAAACATGAAGTATACTACTCCCCTGATCCTGAGTTTGGGATTATTCTTTGCGGCCTGTTCGCCCTCGACCGCCCCGACCGAGGAGGCGCAGACCAACAAGGCGCAGGCCAAACCACGTATCGGCATCGTTCCGCAACCCGTGCAACTGACGACCCAGACGGGGCAGTTTGCCCTGAACGACCGCACGCGCGTGCTCTATCCGGCCGAAAATGCCGACATGGTGCGCACCGCACGGTACCTGGCCGAACAGCTCAGCGCGCGGACCGGCCTCACCATCGGGACGGCCGCCATTTCGGCGGGTCCGGCGGCGGCTGAAGAAGGCATTGTGCTGGAGCTGGGAGACATTGCCTCGTCGAATGCCGAGGCGTACGCATTAACAGTGGATAGCAAACGTGTGTCTTTGCTGGCCAACGACCCGAAGGGCACCTTTTACGGCGTGCAGACGCTTCTGCAATTGCTGCCCCTGTCGCTGCCCGGCGAGGCCGAACCGCAAACCTGGACCCTCCCGGCAGTGCAGATTCAGGACGAGCCGCGCTTTGGCTACCGGGGCATGCACCTTGACGTGGGGCGTCATCTGTTCTCGGTCGAAGAGATCAAAAACTACATCGACCTGCTGGCGATGCACAAGTTCAACCGGTTTCACTGGCACCTGACCGAAGACCAGGGCTGGCGCATCGAAATCAAACAGTACCCTCGCCTGACGCAGGTGGGGGCGTACCGGAAAGAAACCGTGATTGGCCGCAAAGGCCCCAACAACCAGTACGACGGCAAGCGCTACGGCGGCTTCTATACCCAGGACGAAGTGCGCGAGGTAGTCAAATATGCCCAGGACCGGTTCATCACCATCATTCCCGAAATCGAAATGCCCGGCCACTCGCTGGCGGCGTTGTCGGCTTATCCGGAGTTGGGCTGCACCGACGGCCCGTTCGAAGCGGCCACAACCTGGGGGGTGTTTGAGGACATCTACTGCCCCAGCGAACAGACGTTTACGTTTCTGGAAAAAGTGCTGCTGGAAGTGATGGACCTGTTTCCGAGCGAATACATCCACATCGGTGGCGACGAAGCGCCCAAAGCCCGCTGGGAAGAGAGCAAGCTGGCGCAGGAGGTGATTCGCCGCGAGGGCCTGAAAGACGAGCACGAACTGCAGACTTACTTCATCGAACGCATCGAGAAGTTTCTTAATGCCAAAGGCCGGAAGCTGATCGGCTGGGACGAGATTCTGGAAGGTGGCCTTTCGCCCGATGCCACGGTGATGTCGTGGCGGGGAGAAGCCGGTGGCATCGAAGCGGCCCGGCAGCACCACGACGTGATCATGACGCCCACGACCTACGTCTATTTCGATTACCTGCAATCGCGTTCGCCGGAAGAGCCGCTGGGCATTGGCGGCTACCTGCCGCTGGAAAATGTCTATAACTACGAGCCGCTGCCCAAGGAGCTGACGGCCGAAGAAGCGAAGTACATTCTGGGCGCACAGGCCAACGTCTGGACCGAATACATCTCCACGCCCGAGCATCTGGAATACATGGTGCTTCCCCGCATGGCCGCGCTGGCCGAGGTGGTCTGGTCGCCGAAAGAGGGCCGCGGCTGGGAAAGCTTCAAGAGCCGGATGCCGCAACTGTACCGTCGCTACTATGCACAAGGGCTGAACTTCCGCGTGCCCGAGCCGGTCGTGACCAAGCGCTACCAACACGTGAGCCAGGGCGATTCCATCCGGCTGGAAAACACGTTGGGCTTTGGCGAGGTGCGCTACACCACCGACGGCTCGGTGCCGACGCCCAACGCCAAACGCTACGAACGGCCCATTTCGGTGCGCAAAAGCACCACCATCCGGGCGAAGACGTTTCTGCCCGATGGCCGCAGCAGCGTCACGACCATTACGCAGGCGCTCCTCGACGACGAGCTGCCCATCGGCACTACGTATGGCCTGCGTTACCGGTACGTGGAGGAAGACAGCCTGACGGCGGTGCCCAGTTTCACGCAGGTAAAACGCATGGGTGAGACCATGGAGTTTCGCCTCTCGGAAGCCAAGACCCGAGGCTCGCGCTACGCGATCTCGTTCGAAGGAAACCTGAAGATTACAACCGAAGGGCTCTACACGTTTTACCTGACGTCGCAGCACGGCAGCCGGCTTTTTCTCAACGATCAATTGATCGTCGACAACGACGGCCTGCATCCCAAACAGACCAAAGAAGGACAAATTACGCTCGCGGAGGGCGACTATCCCATTCGGGTCGAGTACTTCGATGCGGCCTGGGGCGGAGATTTACAAGTTATGATGGAAGGACCTAATTTTCCGAAACAGGAAATTCCGGCCCGGCTGCTGTACGTAAAGCAGTAAGCAGCTTTCCCGCACACGCAAAAGCCGCCGGCAACACTCAGGTTACCGGCGGCTTTTGCGTTGATCCGAAGCGCAGATTATTCTTCGATGCCCAGCGCTTTTTTGCGTGCCGCTTCGTATTCTTCTTCCGTAATCAGGTCTTCTTCGCGGAGTTTTTTCAGCGCGCGCAATTTTTCTTCCATCGTTTGCGACGCGTCGTTGCCTACGGCCGGCATCGGCTCCTGGGGCAGCGGTTCCTGCAGCAGCGGTTGTAATTCGTACGTATGCTCCGGCAGATACCCCAGCGTCCAGATAAAAGGAAACATAAAGAAAATCCCACCGATGATGGCCCCGGCGTCGGCTTCTTCGTTGCGGACCAACCAGGTTTGCAGCGGTTCGTACCCCTCTAACTCAAGACGCAGCGGGGTGCGGGTCCCCGATACTTTGGTGTCTTCGTGCTGGTAGGGCGTGGTGCCGACGTACTGATCGTTCAGGTACACGTGCGCCCCACTGGGAGACGATTGAATCAGGGTCGCACTGCTGCAACTGCTCAGCAGGAGGGTGAGCGCCAGCGTACTGGTCACGATAGCGCGAACGGAAGGAGAGGTAAAGCCCATAAGGTGATTGGTTTAAGGATTTGTTTAAAGTGCCTGCTCACAAACTCTACGCCAAACCTTACAGGCGTTCCGTCGGCTATTCGCGTAGAAAGACGGCATTGCAATACAGCAGCTTGCCGCTGTGCCAGAATCCGCGGAACAGAGGGTTGTCGACCAGGTACACAACGCTGCCACGGCCCATCGGCTGCACGCCGAAAACCAGCGCCTGAGACGTTTTGGGCTGGGCTTTTCGACCTACAAAACCGCTCACCAGTGCTTCGGACTTAATCACCCCCACGTTCCAGCCTTTCGTGAGGTAGGTGTAAGCAAGTGTATCCTGCTTCAGGGTGTAGTACTCGGGTGCATACCCGAATGCCAGCGGGTGGGTCGTGTCGAGCGAGGTCTTGAAAATCGCGCCCGGAATGGCCGCACTGGCTTCTTTGCGGTCGCGTTGCCCGTAGGTTTTCAGCCGGGAGTTGAGTTGTTTGGCTTCCGACCGGGTGGCGCTGTCGGAGGGCTGCCACGCCAGGCCGTAGCCTTTTTGCCCGACAAACGCCTGGGTAGCCCGCCCGGTAGCGATGAGTCGACCCCCGGCACGGAGCCAGTCGGTAAGTTCGGTTCGGCGCGCTTCGCTCAGCAGGTCGCCGTAGTCGCCTTCGGGCAGAATCAGCACGTCGTAGTCGGCCAGATCCACACGGCCGAACGACTCGGTCGGCAAGACGGTGACCGGGTAGCCGAGCTGCCGCTCGAAAAAGTGCCATGTTTCCCCAAAGTTGAGTGAGCTGACTTCCGGTCCGGCCAACACCCCCACGCGGGGCGCTTCCAGCCGCTGCACAAAACTGGAACCCAGGTCACGGCCCTGGTCTACCCACCCCGTGGTAATGGGCACCACCGCAACGTCCAGGCGCGTGCCGGCATTTGGTACGAGGGTGTCGAACTGCGCACGTACGGCACCGTTGTCGTCCCGCAAAGCGATCAGCGTGCCCGCCCCGTACGTGGTTCCGCCCAGGGCAAACGGCTCGGAAGCGTAGCGGAAGCGGACCCCCTGGTTGAGCAGGTGAGCCAGAAGACGCGCGTCGTTGAGGCCGGTCCAGGGAATCAGGTAGGCGTACGGCGTACCTTCTACCGAGGGGGCGGCAGGCGAAGTCGTCGGAGTGGGTTGGGCGGCTTGCGGCGTGAGGCGCTCGGGCAGTGCATACGCCTGCACCCCGAACGAATACGGCAGAGCCCAGGCCGTGATGTCATAGGTAAGTGAATCGGACAGAACCGTGGTCGGCTCAAATAAGGTCTTCACCATGGTAGAACGGGGCTGATAGGCCGACACCAGCACGTCGCCCGGCTGCACCTGCACGGCACCGGTCTGGCCAGTCATGTAGTTGTAGCCGCGTCGCGACGAAGCCGCCCGCCCGGCGTATCCGTACTGAATGCCCAGTTGATCCAGGTAGGTCGTCAGGTGTTTCACGGCGTCGGGATGTTGACCGGCGCTGATCGCGTAGGTGCGGAACGTGCCCCGCGGGTTGCGGGTGCTCTCGCTGAAAAAGCGGTCGAACTCCGACGTGAGGCGGTCGGCGTGCTGCGACGCAATTTCCACCGTCGAAAGCCCCGTGGTGTAGTGATGCGCCAGCCGCTCGTCGAGCGTCAGCGTGTCGCCGTCGGCCACGATCAGCGCGAGTCCGGCGCGCCCCGAGCCGCCCTGTTCGTAAGTCATGCCGATGGCCCCGTTCAGCGTGGGCCAGGTGTCGCCGTAGCTGGGGTAAAACAGATCGTATACCTCGCGGGTAAAGTAGAGCCAACCGGCTTGGTCGAAATATTTCGCGTGGTTGCGGCCGATGGTCTGTTGAAATTCGCGTTGCCAGGGTGTCACGTCCTTGTGGAACGGTTCGGCCGACGGTGCAAAGAAATACGAAGCCGAAGGGCCCATTTCGTGGAAATCGGCGTGAACGTGGGGCAACCACTGCTGATAGAGTTTGTGGCGGGCCTGGCTTTCTTGCTGGATCTGCCACGCCCAGTCGCGGTTCAGGTCAAAGTAGTAGTGATTCGTGCGTCCGCGCGGCCAGGGTTCCTGGTGCTCCCAAGCATCGGGATGCGGGTTGTTCGGGTAGCCAACCGTCTGCTGGTACCAGTGGACGTACCGCTCGCGCCCGTCGGGGTTCAGGCAGGGGTCCATGATCACGACCGTGTTGTCCAACCACTGGCGTTTTTCGGGGTTGCTGATCAGTTCGTAGAGGGTGAGCATCGATGCTTCGGTCGACACCGATTCGTTGCCGTGCACGCCGTAGCTGAGCCAGACGATGGCCACGTTATCGGCCAGGCCCGGCGTGCCTTCCAGCAGGCCGGCGCGTTGCAAATGGGCCGTACGGAGGGCTTCCAGACGCTGTTGGTTGGCTGGCGAAGTAACCGTCAGCGCCAGCAAAGGGCGCCCTTCGTAGGTTTCGCCGAATTGTTGCACCTGTACGTACGGCGACTGCGCGGCGACGTGCTGCACGTACGCCACCACGCGGTGATGCGGCGTGAAGTGAGAACCTAGCGGGTAACCCAGAAATTCCTGAGGAGACTGCTGTGCATAGCCGGACTGGAACAAAAGCAATCCGAACAAAAGCGCGTAAAATCGTTTCATGGAAGAAAAGTGAAAAAGCATTTGCGGCGGAAATTACGACAGCCCGCGCGATGTATCGACCGAAATTTGTTGATCGGAACTTTATTCTGAGGTTTTGCTGAATTGCGGAAGAATGATTTGTGAAATTCGCGAAGGTGGCCGTGTGGATCTTACGTGCCCGCCCCGTATCTTGTCGTCGTTTTCGGTTTTTCATGCGCCTGTATCTACGCTGCCTTTTCTGCTTTCTATTGGTATCAGAGGCCTCTGTGCCGCTCCGTGCGCAAGTGCTCGATTCGCTTTCGGCGGAAGATGACGTCCCGCGCGAGCTGTCGTTTCCGCTCAACGCCAGCGGTACGCGCTACATCAAAGCCAGCCTGAGTGCTCAGGTCTGGGCCCGGTTCAACCAGAGCAACCCCGGCACGCTCGTGTTTGGCCAGCCCCGCAACAGCACCTTCGACATCGGCATCCGCCGGGTGCGCATCCGCATCATGTCCCAGTTGACCGAGCGGGTGTTCATCTACGCCCAACTGGGACAGGCCAGCCTGAACCGCGTCTCGCCTCGGCAGGTAAGCCCGTTCTTTCAGGACGTTGTGACCGAGTTTACCGTGTTGCACCGCTGGCTGACGCTGGGCGGTGGCCTGACCTCGTGGGGAGGTTTTGCCCGCCTGACGAGTGCTTCGATATCCACCTTCACTACGCTCGACACGCCCGTGTTCTGCCAACCGACGATCAACGCCCTCGATCAGTCGATGCGCAAGTACAGCCTCTACGCCAAAGGAAAGTTGAAAAAGCTGGACTACCGGCTGGCCATCAGCGATCCTTTTCCGATCCAGACCGCCAACGGGCAGTACGATCCGGTCATCAGCCCGGCGGCGCATTTTGCGCCCCAACCGCCCCACAAGCAGTATTCCACTTATTGGAGCTACCAGTTTCTGGACGAAGAAAGCAACCAGACGCCCTATTTCCGAGGCAGTTACCTGGGGGCAAAACGGGTGTTTAACCTCGGACTCGGCACGCAATGGCAGCACGACGCCATGTGGCAACTGGCCGACAACGGCCGCGATACCCTGCGCACGGCCATGTGGCTCTGGGCGGCCGATGCGTACCTGGATCTGCCCACGCACCGGGGCGAGGCGCTTACGGCCTACGCGGGCTATTACCACTACGACCTGGGGAATTATTACCTGCGCAGCCTGGGCATTATGAATCCTGCCAACGGCGTAAATCCCGCACAGCAGAGCCTGAACGGCGCGGGCAATGCCTTTCCGCTGATCGGGACGGGGAGTAGCGTTTACCTGCAGGCGGCTTATCTGCTGCGGCCCAAGCTCTTTTCGACGTTAGGGACGCTCCAGCCTTATGCCGATCTGATCCGGGCGCGCTACGACGCCCTCCGCGACCCGATGCTCAGCTACAACGTGGGTGTAAACTGGCTGATCCGCGGGTTTGAGGCGCGCATCACCCTCAATTACCAGAACCGCCCCGTTTTCCGGTTGGAGGAACGAACCGTGAAGCAGCGGCGGGGGGCGGTCGTGCTGCAATACCAGATCATTATTTAAGCTTGGTGGGCAATAGTCCAGCAATGGTCGAACTTAATCCGATGATGCGCTCTTCTTTTTTTTTGATATTTTGCCCGAGACTACGGTGGGGTGCATGCAACCGTCCGAGCAGCCGGGCGTGTCAGCAAGGCCTTTCTTACTTAGATAAAAAGCAGTTGCTGCTTTTCCAGTTACGACTTCCTGCGTGTTGAAAACATTATTTTCATGGTTGACCTACGGCGAGCGGGAACAGGACGTACGTTCTGACGACTTTCGTTACGTACAAATTGCCAATGCCCTGGCGCTGTTGCTGGCGCTGCTCAGCTTTATGGTCACGGTGGCGCTCTACCTGATTTTCGGGTGGGTACTGTCGGTGCCGCTGGCGCTGGGCAGCGGGCTCTTTTTTCTGGGCATGGTGGCCATGAATCGGTTCGGTCAGCACCGCCTGGGTCGCATTGGCATTTCGCTGTTTGTGCCGTTGTATGCCTTGCTGGTCTCCATCCTGGTGAAACAGGGGGAAGCCTACGTCGAAGAGCCCGAATACTTTGATACGCGCCTGATTATCCTCTCGGCTTCCTTACTGCCGGTGCTGTTGTTCCGCTACCAGGAATGGCGCATGTGGGCCGCCGGTCTGGCCATCAGTTTTGCGATTTTGCTGGGATACGATGTGGTGCACGACTGGTTCGGGGTGGGCTATTACCAAACGGGGCATACGGCCTCGAACTACGCGTTTGCGCGTGCTCTGTTTCCCATCACCTACCTGCTCCTGACAGGCAGTTTTTTGTATTACAAGCGGCAGCTGGAAAAGGCCGAAGGCGTACTGCACCAGAACAACCTGGAGCTGGCCGATTTGTATAAGGAAATTCAGAGCCAGAACGAAGAAATTCAGGCGCAGGCCGAGGACCTGGCCCAGAGCCAGAACAAGCTTCAGGAGGCTTACCAGCAGATCTCGCAGCACAACACCGCCCTGACCAACGAAAATACGCTGCTGTACCAGCACTTGCGCGAGCAGAACACCATTTTGGAGTCCAGCAACGCCGAGCTGCACAAGCGGCTGGACGAGTTGGAGCAGTTCAGTTACACGCTTTCGCACAACCTGCGGGGGCCGGTTGCCAGCCTGTTGGGCCTTACGGCGCTGTTCGACGTACAGCAGGGGGAACCCGTGAATCCGGAATTGGTGCAACACATCAAAACTACCGCCCAACGGCTCGACGACGTGATTCAGGACTTGGCCAAGGTGTTGCAGATGCGGGAAGGCAACAAGCCGTTTGAGGAAGTAGACCTGCCGCAGCTGGTCAACCATGTGCTGCTGGCCCTGCAAGACGCCGGCGAAGACCAGGACGCCACCATCGACCTCGATCTGAACGTGACGTCGGTCTATTGCATCAAGTCGTACCTGCACAGCATTCTGTACAACCTGATCAGCAATGCCCTCAAGTACTGCGATCCCCTCCGGCCGAGCAAAGTTGCGGTTCATGCCCGTCAGGAAGGGCAGGAGTTGCTGCTGGAAGTCGCCGACAACGGAATTGGGATCGACCTGGAACGCCACGGGCGGCAATTGTTCAAAATGTACCACCGGTTTAGTGTCCGGCGCGAGGGCCGTGGCCTGGGGCTTTACCTGGCGCGGGTCCAGGCCGAAGCCATGGAAGGGCACATCGAAGTGCAGAGCGAAGTCGGCAAAGGCACCAGTTTCCAGATCTGGCTTCCGTTGCGGCGACCCGAATAAACGGTTCCAAGCCGTTTGACGGGAATAATTAAAAAATCTCTTTCCTCTGGTTCAGTCACTTGTTGTACCCCACCGGGAAAATCTCGCGGGGAGATTAGGAATTCCAGAGGCTGTGATATTACTTTGTATCTCAAAGTTCTTTATAACTTATGAATGATCCGGTTCAGTCGTTAGCCGAAATCCGTTCCATGATGGAACGTTCGTCGCGGTTTCTTTCACTCAGTGGTTTATCGGGCATCTTTGCCGGCATCTTCGCGCTGATGGGCGCAGCCGTGGCCTATGGGCTGACGAAAGACCTGCGGAGAGGCGTGGGGGCGGAAGGCATGACGTGGTCGGAGGCGGTGCCGTGGCTGATGCTGGACGCCGCCGTGGTGCTGGTGCTGGCGCTCGGCTCGGGCATCTACTTCACCAACCGGCGGGCGTTGCGCAGCGGGCAGCGGGTCTGGAATGCAACCAGTCGACGCTTTCTGATCAACCTGGCCATTCCGCTGGCCACCGGCGGTGCCTTCTGTTTTCTGCTGTTGCATTACGGGGCGGCCATTTTGGTAGCGCCGACCATGCTCATCTTTTACGGACTGTCGCTTCTGAACGCCAGCAAGTTCACCCTCGACGAAATTCGATATTTGGGCATCAGCGAGGTGCTATTAGGGCTGCTGGCTGGTATCTTTGCAGGATGGGGACTACTTTTCTGGTCTCTGGGGTTCGGCGTGTTGCACATTGTGTACGGCGCGCTGATGTACCATAAGTACGAGCGAGCATGAAAAACATCCTGTCGGATTTAGACAAAGCATTCGAAAACCGGGTGCGGTTGGGCGCCATGTCGGTGCTGATGGTGAACGACTGGGTGGAGTTTACGGCGTTGAAAGAGACGCTGGAAGTGACCGACGGAAACCTGGCAAGCCACCTGGGCGGACTCGAAAAAGCGGGCTACGTACAGGTACGGAAGGCTTTCATCGGACGCAAGCCTAACACATCCTACGCCGCGACGGACAAAGGAAAGGCGGCGTTTCAACAACACCTGAACGCGCTGGAAAGTCTGCTGAAAAACAACGGCTTAACGAGCTAATTTTTTTGGATACTAACTTTGAAATACAAAGTACTTTATATGAAAACGAACGAAATCAAGTTTCTTCTGTCCCTGGGCCTTGCCACCTTCTACACCGTCTTTTTCTGGGAAAGCCGGAGGGGCGTCAACGTACTAGTCTTTTCCATGCTGTTGCTGGCCGCACTTTACGCGTGTTACCGCGCCAGCTTTAAGGCGTCGGCCGTGCGCTGGCTGGCGGGGGCGGTGCTGCTGACGGGCGGTGCGGTGGTCTGGCATGCGTCTCTGTTCAGCAAGTGGATGCACCTAATTTCCCTGATCGGGTTCGTCGGCATGGTGCATCAGCCCCGGCTACGGGCCGTCTACGGCGCCTTCGGGGCCGCCCTCGAAAGCGCCTTGCTGAGCGTGGTCAACTACCTGGAGGCCTGGCAACAGACCGGGGGGCGGTGGGTGCCTCGCCCTGGTCGCCTGGGCTACGGTGTGCGGTTGGCCCTTATCCCGGTGCTGCTGCTGGTGACCTTCTACCTGATTTACACACAGGCCAATCCAAAGTTCGCCTACGTCTCGGCTTCGGTCTGGGGCGAAATCGGCACCTGGTTCGCCACGATTTCGTGGGGCCGCCTCTTGTTCTTCCTGACGGGGCTGCTGCTCACCACGGGCGCCCTGTTTAACCGCCAGCTCCATCACTGGCTGAAGCGGGACGCGGCGTCCGATTACCTGATGCGTCGGCGCAAAAAGCGTCTGTTTTCGACCGGGATGACGGGCCTGCGCGAAGAGTACCGCATGGCGCTCGGCGTGCTGATTCTGCTCAACACTCTGCTGCTGGCCGTGAACACCATCGACGTGTACTGGGTCTGGTTCACGTTCGACTACCACGACGTGCGGAACCTCTCGCAATTTGTCCATGAAGGCACGTATCTGTTGATTGTCAGCATCCTGCTGGCGATGGGCGTGGTGCTCTGGTTCTTCCGCGGCAACCTGAATTTCTTCAGGCACAATCGCATGCTCAAAGCTGCTGCGGCCGTCTGGATCGTCCAGAATGCAATTCTCGCATTGTCGGTCGGGGTACGCAACTACCATTACATCCACGAGCATGCGCTGGCCTACAAACGCCTGGGTGTAATTGCTTTCCTGGTGCTGGTGCTGTTCGGCCTCTATACCATATGGATGAAAATTAACGAGGCTCGTTCTTCTGCCTACCTCTGGCGCGTCAACGGCTGGGCCTCACTAGGCTTGTTGGTTACCATCAGTCTCCTGAACTGGGATGGGATCATTGTCCGCTATAATATGACCCATTCTAAGCCAAATGAACTCGATATGGAATACCTGTTCACCTTCTCGGACAAGACGCTTCCCATCCTGGCCGATCATGCCGACCTACTGCAAACCGATCGCTACGAATACCATGAAGGCGTAGCACTGAACGAGCCTCAACGGTTGCAGATGCGCGTGCAGGACTTTTTGAATGAGTACGAAACGCGCCGGTGGTGGGAATGGAACCGGGCCGATGCGCAGGCTTACCGTCAACTGGGCCGCCTGGAATAGGCATAAGTCGGATGACACAACTTCACGTGACGATGCACCTGATTCCACATTTCTCGTTCGAGCCAATTCTGGTACCGCTGACGGGCATTTTCACTCGTCCGGTATCGACCGGCTACCAACTTTCTCTTTCATTCACGCATCAACTCAATCGCTATGTTTGGTTTACCTCAATTGCCTGAAAAGCGCTATTTTGTACAGCCGGTCGCCTGGGCGACCGGTCTCACGGCCAACGCCGCCTACCGTCCGCTGATCCGCCTGCTGGCGCTGATGTCGTTCCTCTGTGTCGGCCAACTGGCCCTGCGCGTGCTGTGGACCTGGAACGACGACTTTGCCTTCTTCTCCTGGAACCTGTTGCTGGCGTGGGTGCCGCTGGGGTGCGTCTACCTGCTGCGCTTCCGGGAAGGGCTGGCCCGTTGGAAAGTTGCCGCCCTGATGGGGGCCTGGCTGCTGTTTCTGCCCAATGCGCCGTACCTGATCACAGACCTGTTGCACCTGCGCCACTGGCCCGCCGTCTTTTCCATTGTCGACGAACTGATGGTCTTTGCCTTTGCCTTGACAGGGCTGCTGGTGGGGTGGCTGTCCATGTTCCTGATGCACGAACTAGCCATCCGTTCGTGGGGCGAACCGTGGAGCTGGGCGTTTGTCGCGGGCGTTTCGGTGCTGACGGGCTTTGGAGTCTACCTGGGGCGCGTACAGCGCTGGAACAGTTGGGACATCGTAACGCGGCCCCTCTCGCTGGTCTGGCGGGCGGGCGGCAGCCTCGACGACCTGACCACCTGGGTGCTGACCGTATTGATGGCGCTGATTTTCTTCATCGGGTACCTCTTCTTCCACCAATTGATTAGGTTGGGCATCAGACCTGAACAACCATGATTCAATTCGCTAAAACGCTCCGCAGTTTCCGTTTCGCTGCCGGCGGCATCCACTGGCTCTTTCGCTACGAAAACAACGCCCGCGTCCACTTGCTGGCCGCGCTGGTGGTGATCGGGGTCGGCTTTTGGCTGCGCATTTCGCGCACCGACTGGCTCTGGCTGCTGCTGGCCATTGCGCTGGTCTGGACGGCCGAGATGTTCAACACCGCCCTCGAAAAAGTAGTCGACCTCGTCTCGCCCGAGTACCATCCGCTGGCCGGGCAGGCCAAAGACCTCGCTGCCGGTGCGGTGCTGCTGACCGCCCTCTTTGCCGTGGTGGTAGGCGTCCTGGTGCTGGGACCGTATGTGGTGGACGTATTTGCGTAGGAAGCCGGAAAACCGGAGACGGGGGACCGGATTTCCAATTGAACTTACATAATTGCCATCTCGAATGCCGCCGCCGCGGCGGACCGCGTTGTTTGAAATGACACGGCAAAAGAAGAACGTGCGACCTGACAACCGGCAAGCCTGCGCACTTGAACCTGAGACTTGCCTCCTGCGACCCCGAACCTGTAACCTTTCAACCTTGTAACCTTAACCTGCCATGAATAACTTCTTCGAGCGCCTCAACGAGTGGGTGCGCACTTCCGTCACTATCCGCATGTTGTCGGTGGCCTTTCTGATTCTGCTGCTCCTGATTCCGGCGAGCATGATCGAATCCCTGATCCGCGAACGGGAGATGCGGCAACAGGACGTGATTCGGGAAATCAGCAGCAAGTGGAGCGGGCCCCAGACCCTCACCGGACCGATTCTTTCCATTCCCTACGACGCCTACGAGCGTGCCAACGACGGTAAAATGGTGAAGGTGACGCAATGGGCGCACTTTCTGCCGGAAAGCCAGGCGGTGACGGGCCAGTTAGCCCCCCAAACCCGCCGCCGGGGCCTCTACGAAGCGGTGGTGTACAACGCGCAGCTCCAGTTTGCCGGCCGTTTCCCATCCCCCGATTTCAGCGAACTGGGCATCGCGCCCGACCAAGTGCATTGGAACGACGCTCTGGTGGCGGTAGGCATCAGCGACATGCGAGGCATTGAAAAGGAGATTCAGCTGCAGTGGGCCGGTCAAACCTACGCGCTGAATTCCGGTATAGAAACGCGCGACGTGCTACCGGGGGGAGCCAGCGTAAAAGTGCGGGTCGCCGAGGGTGCGGGACGTTACGAGTACCGGTTCGACCTGGAACTGAAGGGCAGCCAGTCCGTTTTCTTCGTCCCTGTCGGGCGGGAAACGAACGTGACGCTGCAATCCGACTGGCCGACGCCCAGCTTCGACGGCGCCTTTTTGCCTGCCGAACGGGACGTGACGGAGACCGGCTTTCAGGCGAAGTGGCACGTGCTGCACCTCAATCGGCAGTATCCGCAACAGTGGAAGGGGAGTGCCTATCACCTCGCCACAGAAGCTTCTCCTCGCTATGGTATAGAACCTGCGTTGCAGCAATCGGATCAGGCCGCCTTCGGGGTACACCTGCTGGTGCCGGTCGATCAGTACCAGAAGTCGATGCGGACGGCCAAGTACGCCATCATGTTGATCGCCCTCACGTTTGTCGTTTTCTTTTTCATCGAAATCCTCACCCGCCGCAACATCCACCCCATCCAGTACATCCTTGTCGGGCTGGCGCTGTGTGTGTTCTACACGCTGCTGCTGTCGCTTTCCGAACAAATCGGTTTCAACGCGGCCTATGCCGTAGCGGCGCTGGCAACCATTGGGCTGATCACCGCCTACGTCAGCAGCATCTTCAAAAATGGGCGCCTCACCGCGCTCATGGCCGGTATCCTGACGGTGTTGTACGGCTTCATCTTCGTCGTGCTGCAGCTGGAAGACTACGCCCTGTTGCTCGGCAGCATCGCGCTGTTCGTGTTGCTGGCCGTCCTGATGTGGCTCACCCGCCGCATTGACTGGTACCAGTTCGGCAAGAAGCCACCGCAGGAAGAACTGGCGTAGGAGATGACAACTAATGGCGGTATCGTTGCAAACAGTAGCATTCTGCTGCTTTTTTATGTGCTGCGGTGCTTAGTTCTGAATTTAATTATGCTGATGCCTCTCGTTATCACAGTTGAGGTCATCATGCTACTGGTGATTTTAGCGAGGTTGTGCCTGAAGCGTTACCGGACGCAAAAGAATCTCGTGCGATCGGTGGTACATATAGCATGTATTTCCTCTGTATTTCTTTTCATAGGTGATTGGTGTGCTGTCTTTACTTTGTCAGTCGTTCATCACCGTACAATTAGCATTTTCACAAAATATCAGGAGCAGATTCCTGTCGGTGATCGGGTAAACGGAGCATGGATTCTGGAAGAACCTGATTTTATGATTTCTGATGAGGAAAAAAATATTCTCGCCACCAACTATGCACGATGGAGTCCCTGTTTCTACGAACGAGGTTACTGCTATGTAGAGTTTGGAGGATTTTTGCGGAATGCGGGAGGGTACTGTCTTAGACTTGATGCTGCTCAAGAAACGTGTCTCAGGGGTTTCGGATTTCACAGAATCACAATCACAAAGCCATTAATTGGAGGTTGGAGACGTTACGAGTAGTTGAGCTACGTTATGAACGTATATCAATAAAATTAATCTTTCGTTTAGTTTTATTGAAATAGTGGTTAATTTTATGCATTCTTGTTGCGCGATATGCCCAAAAAACTTCCGCTGAAATGTCCGAGTTGTGAAACTACGTTGAAGGTGGAAAGTCTGCAGTGTACGCAGTGCGCTACGCGGGTGGTGGGTTTGTTCGATTTGCCCCTGTTGACGCGGCTCAGTCCCGACGATCAGCGTTTTGTGGTGCTGTTCCTGAAGGCAAGCGGCAGTTTGAAAGAGATGGCCAAGCAGCTGGGCTACAGTTACCCGACCGTGCGCAACATGCTGGACGACCTCATTGCCCGCATCCACACGCTGGAATCTGAAACCAATCCTTCGAACGAATGAACGTAACCGCCTGGCTTCTTAATCCTTTTCAGAAAGTGGCAGGTGAGCAGGCGCTGGCGTGGGGGAGTGGCGTGGTGGTGTTGGGTGGGCTGACGGCCTGGTGGCATCAGGCGCGGTTCGATGGCGTGCTCGACATGCACCTCGTGGAAGGCGGACCGTGGGTGGGGCCTTTCCTCGACGGCGTAGTCAACGTGCTGGTGCTGACAATTGTCTTCTACCCGCTGGGGCTGCTGCTGAACCGGGGGCGCGTGCGTCTGCTCGACGTGGTGGGCACCATGGCCCTGGCGCGGGCTCCGTTTGTACTGCTGCCGTTTTTGAACAGTCACGATTTTTTGCAGCGTACCTCTTCCGAAATCCTGACGCATGTCCAACAGGGTACCGTGGCAGAAATCGATAACCTGGACCTGACGCTTCTGCTGCTTATCTCGGTACTTTCGCTGGGGCTGCTGGTGTGGATGGTGCTGTGGCTGTACCGCGCCTATGCGGTGTCGTGCAACGTGCGCGGTGCGAAAGGCATTATCAGTTTCATCGTCGGGTTAGTGCTCGCCGAGCTCCTTTCCAAGTGGCTGATTGGTCACTGGGTGCAACCTTACCTTTCTTCTTTATGAAAACCTTCTTTTTGTACCTACTGCTCGTGGGAGTCCTGGTGGAGACCACCTGGGCTCAAGACCTGACCGGCACCTGGCAGGGGGCATTGAGCGTGCAGGGCCAGTCGCTGCCGTTGGTGGTGCACCTCAAACCGGTCGACGGAGGCTACACCGGGACGCTCGACAGCCCGAAACAGAATGCCTTCGGCCTGGCGATCTCTTCTGTGGAGTTGAACCAAAAGCGACTCACGCTGGGCCTGACCGCCCTGGGTGCGAGCTACGAGGGCACGCTGGTCACGGCCGATTCGCTGGCAGGCACGTGGAAACAGGGCGGCGCTTCCTTTCCGCTGAACCTGAAGCGTACCGATACGGAGGTGGGGGAAAGTCGGAAGCCGCAGGAGCCGAAGCCACCGTTTCTGTACGAAAGCAAAGACGTGAGTTTTCAGAATGCCGTTGCCCACCTGCAACTGGCGGGCACGCTGACCCTGCCGAAAGGGGCGGGGCCTTTTCCGGCGGTGGTGCTGGTGAGTGGCTCCGGACCGCAGAACCGCGACGAGGAGATTTTCGGACACAAGCCCTTCGCCGTACTGGCCGATTACCTGACCCGGCATAACATCGCGGTGTTGCGCTACGACGACCGCGGGCAGGGCCAGTCGCAGGGCGATTTTGCGACCGCCACCACAGAAGACTTCGCGACCGATGCGGCAGCGGCGTTTGCGTTTCTGAAGCAACAGGCGAAGATCGATCCCACGCGCGTCGGCATCGTCGGGCACAGCGAAGGCGGCCTCATTGCGCCGATGTTAGCGGCGCAGGATACGACGGTGGCGTTTCTGGTGTTGCTGGCCGCGCCCGGCGTGGCGACCGACGACCTGATGTTGCAGCAGTCCATTCTGATCAGCGAAGCCAGTGGTGCCGCCCCGCAGGAGATCGAGCAGCAGGTGCAACTGAACCGGCAACTCTTCAACATCCTGAAATCGAACGACGAGCCCGAAGCGCTGCTGGAACAGATGACCGAACTGGTCGATGCCGAGGCCAAGCGGCGTGCCGGAGGCGACGAAGCCACCGAGGCGGCTCTGAAGCAGCAGATGACCCGGGCCCTCGCGCCGACGATGTCGCCCTGGTTCCGTTACTTCATCAACCTCAACCCCCGTCCCACGCTGATGCAGGTCACGTGTCCGGTACTGGCGCTCAACGGCGAAAAAGACCTCCAGGTGCCTGCGGGTCCGAACCTGAAAGCTCTGGCCGATGCCCTGAAAAGTAGCGGCAATACGCGCGTCACCACCCGGGAGCTGCCGGGACTGAATCACCTGTTCCAGACCGCCCAAACCGGTCTCCCGGCCGAGTACGGGCAGCTGGAAGAAACCTTTGCACCGGTTGCGTTAGAAACCATCGCCGACTGGATCAACGGCCTGGCTCAGCAGACGTACGGCGTGAAGGAGTAAAACGAGCACAACCCTGCGCAGCGTCCACGCCTGCCCCTGGGGTGATACCTGGAGGCACTGGGCGTACTGAGCAGGGCTGCCTCTGTTGTACTACGCGCAGCTCCCGGACACGATTCCGCGCCACTTCGGGCCTGCGGGGCAGCCGGATGCGTACGGTGCAAAGGAACTGATCGGAACCTTGCCTGCGATTGGAAGCCTGCTGTACCTCGACCTAGTTTTTTTGAACCACTATCCCCACATCTTTCATTATCCGGTAAAAATTACGGCCGAACATGCACCTCGCCCGTACCGCCTGGCCATTCGCCGGGTTCGGGTGCTGAAGTGCGTGATCGTCGGTAGCTTTGCCTACCTCACGTACGCCACCCTGGGCAACCGTGAGGGCCTCGGCACGTTCTTCCTGCTGGTGTTTCTCCCGCTTACGCTAGGCAGCACCGAGTGCTTCGTCTACCGGGCGCTTACAAAATGCTAGACCGGTAACTAGGCTAGCTTACGCCTTCACGGCTTTGAGCCAGGCGTGGGCCATCAGTTGCGCCCCGGCCACGGACGGATGCACGCCGTCGGGCGTCCAGTAAGAGGCTGGCGCTTGTTTCTGGGCCTGATCGAACACGTCCTGGTACGGAATCAGGGTGGCGTTGAATTGCTTCGCGATGTCGCGGGCTGCCTCCTGGTATTTCGGAAACTCGGGGTACCACTGGTCGGTAACGGCCTTGACGTTCGGTACCGCAAACGGTTCGCCGATGATCAGCCGCACGTTGGGCAGGGCCTTTTTGGTACGTTCCAGCAGCGCGATGTAATCGTTCCGGTATTTGTCCAGATCGCCGTCGTAATTGCCGTTGATCATGTGCCAGAAATCGTTCACCCCGATCAGGATGCTCAGCACGGTCGGCTTCAGGTTCAGTGCGTCGGTATCCCAGCGGTCGGCCAGCTGGTACACCTTGTTGCCGCTGATGCCTTTGTTGTAGATAGTCAGGGTCAGCTCCGGTGCCTGGTACAGCAACTGCGAACCGGCCATAAAAGCGTAGCCGCGCCCGAGGGCCACGTCGTTGTTGGCGTCCATTTTTTCCTTGTCGCGCCCGGCGTCCGTGATGGAATCGCCCTGAAACAGAATGACATCGCCTTTCTGAAGCGACACTTTTTGCGTAGCGGTCGGGGCCATGGCAGCGGTAACAATTTCGGGAAGACTCAGGGCAAGCGCGCCGCCCAAAGTAGCGTTGCGCAGAAAGTGACGACGGTTGGAGGAATGTGTCTCGGACATGGGGAGTAGGTGGATAATAAAACGAAAAAATCCTTTGGTCGTGAAGGTATATTTTTCGAGGGGTTGCGCCAAGAAAAAACAGCGCTTCTCTGCGATCGGCTTGCCAAGTGCCACCACGGCCGGGTGAGTATAGGGAAAACGGGCGTGGCTCTTGTCTCTTACTGCAACGCTTCCTTTCAAGAATTACGCATGCGCAACTTTATACGACTGGCAGGCTTCCTGTGTCTCCTCGGGGGGAGTCCATCGGGCTGGGCACAGTCAACCTCCGACGGATGGCCGGAACGCACCGCTACCCACCGGCCGTGGACCCGCTGGTGGTGGATGGGCAACGCCGTCGACCCGGCGAACCTCGATACACTGCTGACGCGCTACGCTGCGGCGGGTTTCGGGGGCGTGGAAGTAACCCCGATTTACGGCGCCATGGGCTACGAAGACCGCTACCTGCCGTACCTGTCGCCCACGTGGATGGACGCCCTCCGCTTTTCGGCGCAAAAGGCCGAGGCAGTAGGGATGCGCCTGGACATGAACCTGGGAACGGGCTGGCCGTTTGGCGGCCCGCAGATCCAACCCGAACACGCCGCGTCGCAACTGGTGATGCAGACCTACGACGTGCGGGGCGGCAAGAAATGGACACACAGTTTGCAGGTCGATGACCCGAAGCAGCGTGAGTTGGGGGCTACGTTGCAAGCGGTCGTGGCCTACGGCGACGGAGGCGAAGTGGTGGACCTGACCGATCAGGTGAGTGACGCCGGCCAACTGACCTGGAAACCAAAACGGGGCCAGTGGAAGGTCTACGCTGCGTTTGCCGGACACACGCGGCAACAGGTGAAACGGGCCGCGCCGGGGGGCGAAGGCTACACGATGAACCATTTTTCGGAAGAGGCGCTACAGACCTACCTCCACCGTTTCGATACGGCGTTCGGTGCGCAGCCTCCGAACGTGCGGGCCTACTTCAACGACAGCTACGAAGTGTACAACGCCGACTGGTCGCCGAATCTGCTGGACGCGTTCCGGCAGCGGCGGGGCTACGACCTGGCGCTGCACCTGCGCGAACTGGTGAGCGACGACAGCACGGAGACGCTTGCCCGCCTCAAAAGCGACTACCGCGAGACCCTCAGTGAACTTCTGCTCGAAAACTTTACCCGCCCCTGGACCGGGTGGATTCACGGCAAAGGGGGCCTTTCGAAAAACCAGGCGCACGGCTCGCCCGGCAACCTGCTCGACCTCTACGGTGCGGTCGACATTCCCGAGTGTGAAACGTTCGGGTCCAGCTACTTTCCCATTCCCGGCCTGCGCCGCGATTCGGCCGACGTGCGCAACGTCGATCCCGATCCCATTTTTCTGAAATTCGCCTCGTCGCCGGCGCACGTGCTGGGCAAGCCGCTCGTCTCGTGCGAGGCCTTCACCTGGCTGGCCGAGCACTTCAAGGTCGCGCCTTCGCAGTGCAAACCCGAGGTGGAACAGACCTTTCTGGCGGGCGTCAACCACGTCTTTTACCATGGCACCACCTACTCGCCGCTGGTCGGCGACCAAGCCGCCCCGTGGCCCGGCTGGCTCTTTTATGCCTCGACCAACTTTGCCCCGTCGAACAGTTGGTGGCCGCAGGTGCAGGGCCTGAACCAGTACATCGCGCGGTGCCAGTCTGTGTTACAGGCGGGTCGGCCCGACAACGAACTGCTGGTCTACTGGCCTATTTATGACGTGTGGCACGATGCGCACGGCATGGAGTACCAGATCGGCGTGCACGACGTGGACGAGTGGCTGCACCCAACGCCCTTCTACCAACTCGCCAGGCAGCTGACCGACCGGGGCTATAGCCTCGACTTTGCGTCGGATCTTCAACTGGAACAGGCCCGAGTGGTGAACGGCAACGTGCGCGTGGCCGATGGGGGGGGCGACTACGCGGTGCTGGTGCTGCCGAAAAGCGAACACCTGCCGGTCGAAACGTTCGAACAAGCGATGCGACTGGCCCGCGAAGGGGCGACCGTGGTGTTACAGGCTTTGCCGCAGGAAGTGCCGGGACTGCACCAGCTTGACGAACGGCGCCAGCAATTGCAACAACGTGTACGGGAGCTGTCGTTTACCGCCGGTACCAACGGCGTGCAGGAGGCGCAGGTGGGCGAAGGGCGCGTGGTGCTGACCGCGCAAGTAGAATCCACCCTGCCGACCTTGGGACTAAACCGAGAAACCCTGACTGATTTGGGGTTGAAATTCATTCGTCGGAAAATCGACGGCGGCACTTACTACTACGTGGTGAACCATACCCCCGACGCGGTCAATCAAGTGGTCACGCTCACTACGGCCGCGCAGGCAGTGACGATGCTGGACCCCCAGTCGGGTGCTTACGGCACGGTGCCGGTGCAAACCGGTGGGCAGGGCACGCAAGTAAGGTTGCAACTCGCGCCCGGCGAGGCGATGATTCTCCGGACTGCCGATCAGCCCCGGGGAGATGCACCCGTCTGGGCTTACGTCACCGAGACGGGAACCGCCCAACCTTTGAATGGACCATGGACATTGCGCTTTACCGAGGGCGGCCCCGAACAACCCAAGGACCAGAGCCTGAGTTCGCTTATGTCCTGGACGGAACTTAACGATCCCGACGCCGGACGGTTTTCGGGATGTGCAGAATACAGCACCACGTTCGAGTGGTCGCCCGAAGAAGGGGTCGACGACTACCGCTTGCAGTTGGGAAACGTGCGGGAAAGCGCCCGGGTATGGCTCAACGGCGAAGAGGTCGGCGTGTTGTGGAGCCTTCCGTTTCAGGCACGTGTCGGGCCGTTCCTAAAAAAGGGCACCAATACGTTGAAAATCGAGGTGTGCAACCTGATGGCCAACCGCATCCGCGACATGGACCGGCGGGGTGTCGAGTGGAAGAAATACCACGAAATCAACTTCGTCAACATCAACTACAAATCGTTCGACGCCTCCGACTGGGCGCCGCAGCCGTCGGGGTTGCTGGGGCCGGTAACGTTGCAACCCCTCCGGCACACGCCGAACCATCCCTGATTCTTAAGCCGCTACTTCTATCATGATCGTCTACTCCTCCATGAGAAAATCCATTGTTGTCTGCCTGCTGCTGTGCGTGGCAGGACACATACGTGCGCAGAACGCCAGCCACACCGAAGCCGTGGTCCGGAAAATCGCGGACCGGATCGTCAGCAACGCACAGTATACGTTCGTTTCAGAAACGGATGGTAAAGTCTACGCCTCGACCAAAGACATTCCCAAGAATGTGGAGGTCAAATTCGCCTCGCCGTTGCAGGAGTGGCACTACTCCAACGGTGTGCTGAACCTGGCGATGGTCAACCTGGGGCGCTACCTCCACGAGCAGAAATACCTTGACTACGCGGCCAAACACGTCGCCTTCGGATTCGAGAACTACGCGTTTTTCCAGAAACGTTTTAAGCACGACCGGCCCCACCACCGCTATCCATTCGGACAGCTCTGGACGATGGACGAACTGGACGATTTCGGAGCGATGGGTGCGAGTGTGTTGGAAGTCTACCAGACGGTAAAAAAGCCGGAATACAAAGCCTACGTCGAGAAGGCAGGCAATCACATTCTGAACGAGCGCTTGCGGATGCAGGACGGAACGCTGGTGCGCGCGTTTCCGCACGAAAACACGCTGTGGGCCGACGACTTGTACATGAGCGTGCCATTTCTGGTGCGGATGGGCAAGGAAACGGGCGATACCAAGTACTTCGACGATGCGGTGAAGCAGGTCCTGAACTTCAGCAAGTACCTCTGGGACGAAGAACACGAACTGAACTGGCACTGCTACTACACCGACCTGGAACGAAACGGCGTGGCGCACTGGGGGCGCTGCAACGGCTGGATCATGCTGGCGCAGGTTCATCTGCTCGACAACCTTCCGCCCGACCATCCGCAGCGGCAGGCAATCATCGACAACCTGGAACGGCAGATTGTGGGCGTGGCGCGCTACCAGAATGGCAACGGCGTCTGGCATCAGGTGCTGGACCGCCCCGACTCGTACGAAGAATCGTCGGCCACGGCCATGTTCGTCTACGGGGTGGCGGCGGCCGTCAACCGGGGGTGGATTCATCCGTCCTATGCCACCATTGCCGTGGAAGGATGGAAGGGACTGGAAAAACTGATGATCACGGACGACGGCCAAATGAAGGCTATTTGTGTGGGAACCGGCATTCGCGACGACATGCCGTTCTACTACAACCGTCCTACCTCGATGAACGAAAAGCACGGCCTCGGCCCGTTGCTTGATGCCGGGGTGGAAATCCTGAAGTTGGAGCGAGGTGTCCTCGCCAAGAAATAAGCCATTATTTGTCATCTTGAACGGATGCCGAATGCCGCCCAGCGGAATGCCGCATCCTTGTCATCTCGAGGTTAGGAGAGATCTCCAACGTGTTGGTTTCTAGCTCTCCCGTAAGCTTTCAGCCGCGCCGCGTAGGCTTGTGGTTGCGGCAGGATCATGTGAAAGATCTTTTTCCAGAACTGAGAAGATCTCTCACCGCATCGGCACGGTCCGCCGTTGCGGGACCGATTCGTTCGAGATGACAAAAAATTATGGAGTTCAAATGCTACTATATGACGTCCCGTCGTGACTTTCTGGCTTCCCTCAGCGTGCTGACCGGCGCGAGTCTCGTGGGCTGGCCGCAGGGCGTGCGTGCGCAACCCTCTGCCGATTTCCTTCACGGGTTCGTAGATCGGCTGCGCCCCGTCGGGCGGGCCCTGGAGCTGGAAGGCTGGTACGTCTGGTGCAACAGCCCCATCGAAGGGCCCGACGGCAAAACCCATGTCTTTTTCTCGCGCTGGCGCGAAGAGAAAGGCATGGGTGGCTGGCTCAACGGCTGCGAAATTGCCCGCGCCGTCGCTGACTCGCCCGAAGGGCCTTTTACCTACGTCGAGACGGTGCTGTCGCCGCGACCGGGGGCGTGGGACGCGACGACCTGCCACAATCCGCACATCCGCCAGATCGGTGACCAGTATTGTCTACTCTACATGGGCAATGCGAACGGCAAAACGAACACCAAGCGGGTCGGCATGGCGCTGGCCTCCTCGCTCGAAGGACCGTGGCGGCGGCCGGACCAACCGCTGCTGGACGCGGGGCCGACCGGTGCGTGGGACGACCACTGCACCACCAACCCGTCGCTGATTCAACATCCGAATGGGCAGTACTGGCTCTACTACAAATCGTGGAACACGGCCGACTACGAAAATGAACAAGGGCGCATCCGGGGCAACCGGAAGTATGGCGTGGCCGTAGCCGATCGCCTCGAAGGACCCTACACTCGATACGAGGGCAATCCGGTAGTCGACTTTTCGGGACGCGGCAACAACACGCAACTGGAAGATGCCTTTGTGTGGCGGCAGGGGAAAACGTGGTACATGCTGGCCCGCGACATGGGGTACTTCAACCACGAAGTCGGCATCCTGATGGAATCCGCCGACGGCCTGCACTGGTCCGCCCCGGTGGTGGCGTTTCGCCCGCTGTCGACCTACGTGCAGGAGCCGCCCGCGCCGCCGCATCTGCACCGTTACGGGCGTGTCGAGCGGCCCCAGCTCTTGTTCCGCAACGGCAAGCCGGCCTACCTGTTTACGGCCGCCCAGGGCGGGAAGTACAGGACCGCCTCTTCGTTTATTTTCCGCCTTGCCTGAACGACTTCTGTCGTGGTTCTATGTTACTTCTTTGCGTGGAGGGCTAACCAAAATGCAATGCTGCCGTATAAAGATGTAGATTGTAAACATAGAATTGAACGATCATGAGTATCATAGAGGTAATCTTAGCTATATTTTTGCCCCCCGTGGCCGTTGCCCTGCGTTTTGGCTTGGGCGGTAAGTTTTGGTTGAATGTGCTGTTGACCATCATCGGGATTATTCCCGGCGTCATTCACGCGTTTTACGTGTTGAGCAAACCCGCAACAGCGCACGCCTACTAACGACGTTACATCAGTAACATTCCATCTGCCGGTTCGGACCCTTGGGAACGAACCGGTTTTTTTTATGCAGACACTTGTCTACCGTGCAGCAGGGGTGGACAGGGTTGAGTATCAGGGACTGACGTATGTCGGAGGAGGGCAATTTGTCGCGGCGGCCCGGTACGCAACTGGACGAAAAGCGTGTATCTTACGGGCAACCTCTTCCTAACCCTTTTCCCCAACTTCGATGGCCTACTTCCTGAAATCTGCTTTCGTCTTGAGCACCAGCGTATTGCTCCTCACCGGTTGCAACGATTCTTCTTCCTCCACTTCGGCTACGGCCGAGGATTCTACGGCTCGTACCAGCACCACCGCGACAGCCGAAGCCGAGTGGATTCCGTTGTTCGACGGTACGTCGCTGGCGGGCTGGAAAGTCAACGAACACCCCGCCACCTTCACGGTCGAAGACGGCAGCATCGTTGCGCATGGCGAGCGGGCGCATCTGTTCTATGACGGTCCGGTCATGGACCACACGTTCAAAAATTTTGAGTTGAAGGCCGAGGTGATGACAACGCCGGGTTCTAATTCGGGGGTGTATTTCCACACCCAATACCAGGACGAAGGCTGGCCTTCGAATGGCTATGAAGTGCAGGTCAACAACTCACATCCCGATCCGCGGCGCACGGCCAGCCTCTACGCAATCGACGATGTGGCCGAGCCTGCCTCTCCTGATAACCAATGGTTTACACTTTACATCAAAGTCGACGGAACGCATATCGTCACCGAGGTCGACGGCAAACCGATGGTGGATTATACCCAACCCGACAGCGTCGATACCACGACCGGCCGGGGGTTGGCCCAAGGCACCTTTGCGTTACAGGGGCACGATCCCGAAAGTAAGGTGTACTTCCGCAGTGTGATGGTCCGCCCGTTGCCGTAATGCGCCGGAGCCTAGTGGCTGGGCTGTTTGGGTACTTTGACGCCTTTGTTGTTCCATTTCCACACGACGAACGTCAGCGGCGTGGTGCCGGTGTTGGTGATGCCGTGCTCGTCCCAGGGCGCGGCGTACTGCATATCGCCCGCTTGGGCCGGAAACGTTTTGCCGTTCATCGACCAGGTGCCTTCCCCTTCGGTCACCATCAGAAACTCTTCCTCGGCGTGCAGGTGGGGCGGGTGAATTTCCATACCGGGTTTGATCACCGCCACGGCCGCCAGTAGGTCTTTCGTGCCGTAGGTCTCGTCGGTGTAGTAGGTGTAGAGCGATCCCCACTCAAAATCTTCTCTCGATGCTTTTTGCTGCGAAATCACGGCCGAAGGATTTGGTTTGGCCAGACGGCGGGCATACGAAAAGCCGGCGGTGAAGCTCAGGCCGAGCAAGAAAACGGCAACCAGCGCGAGGGTAATTTTTGTCTTCATAGCGTGTAGTCAGGGTATAGGAATGGGATTAGAGAAGCCAAATTATGCAAAAGTGGGCGATTGGTATACAGGCCGTGGAGTGTGCGAAAGGTGCGGTTGTAAAATACGAGGGTGAAGTTTCATTTAAGAATGGATCTGCACCGAGATTGTATTATTGGTAGACGTGGGGGAACTCTTGCGAAGCGGAAACGGCTTATGGGCGTATCTGTTCTCAACCTATTGAATGACTATGAATTGTTAAGGTAGCGGCTTTCTGCAAAGACAATATCCGTAAGTTTTGTACAGTTATAGAAAAGCAGAGGAGCCTAATCCTGAGCAATTTAGTGCCTATGAGTAACTACATAGAAATCGCCGACGACACCGTCGTTTCTTCTCTTTATGTAAGCGCCATCGCCCTGGCTTACGAAATGATCAACTGGTGGGCTGCCCATCAGGCCCGGGGGCAGAAATTGAAACTTATGTGGATTGGCCACCTGGGTTGTGTGGCGTATCTGTTGGGTGCTCTGCTGACGCTGGTTTTCCCTTTTCCGTCCGATACGGTTTCTACGCTGGCGGTCGTCACCTCGGGTGTCATGCGCATGAGCGGCATCGGCCTGATCATCGTTGGGTACATCCGCTTGTTACAGATGGTCCGCACGCTGGGCTAAGCCGACGCCGCTTGTTCTCTAAAAAAGTAGAATCTCTGCAAAAACCTTATGTAAGGTTTTTGAGGCTCTTTGCAGAAAAATCCGGTAGCAATTCGACTCTATCGTTCTGTCTGTCAGGATGCTACACGCCCGGTTACTCCGTGATGGCGGCTGACTCGCAGATATACGTAGGGGTAATTCCCGTCGCCTGAATGTACTGCTTGGCCAGATGAGCGGGCGTGTTGCCCGACAGGACCATGACCGTATCCAGCCCAAACTTGTTGCCCCCCAGAATGTCGGTGCCCAGCGTATCGCCGACCATCAGAATGTCGTTCTTGTCGACCGGGTGCATCGGCTGCACGTGCTCGTAGGCGTAGATGAACATTTGTGCGTCGGGCTTCCCGAAGCGAATGATGCGTTTGCCGGTCACGTCCTCCACCATGTTGGCAATGGCCCCGATGGCGGCCGCCACTTCATTTTTCGAAACCGGATACGCTTTGTCGGAGTTGGCTACGATGGCCGGAATGTTCCGGTGGCGCAACAGGTTGATCACTTTGTTGATGTCGCGGTTCCAGTCGAACCCTTCGTCGTCCAGAAACACCACCACTTCCACGTCCTCTGCAGTTGCAGGGTCCAGTTCGCCTATCGGAATGGCCGTCAGCGAAAGGGTTTCGATGTAGTGGGCCGAATTGGGCGTGCCCAAATACGCCACCTTCCCCTTTTTGACTTTGTAGCGCAGGTACTCGCTGGCCAGCATGCCCGACGAGATGATTTTGTCGGGGGTGATGTCGTGCAGCCCCACGCGGTGGTACGAGTCGGCGAGCAGCTCCGGACTGCGCGAGGCATCGTTGGTCAATACATAATAGCCGATCCCCTGCGCGTTGAGGTAGTCGATGGTACGGTCCACACCGTCGATGCGTCCGTGTGCGTTTTTGAGCACGCCGAAGGCATCGAAAAAAACTACTTTATACTTCGAGACAATCGATTTGAAATTTCGGATTTTCATAAAAAGGGTTACTACGCTTACACAAACTCCTGTTACAGAGCACTAAAGTTGAAGGGTCGAAAGAATTTTATCGGGGTTGAACCGTAGGTCGATCAGCGGGAAGTAGGTGTTGAACGCCTCGAGCTGCAGCTTGGAGGCGTAGATTTCGTGGAAGAAATAGCGCCCGTCTTTGATGACGTAGTTGAGGATGAAGAATCGGTAGGCCTCCTTCATAAACAGCACTTCGGGGCGCGTCAGCGGATAAATCTGGTGGTATTCTTCCAGAAACCACATGAACCGGTCTTCCATCAGCGGGTCGATCAGGTAGCTGAACACCGTCCGGTCGCCGATGGTGGAACACACGCGGCTGAAGAAGTAAAAATCCAGGATGCGCGAACTCATCCGGAACCAGTCGTAGTCCCAGCGCGAATAAAAATGCAGGTTTTCGTCGACCGAAAAGTTGCCGATGTTCCAGTCCACAAACACTGGAATGGCCGGAAACGAATCGGCCTTGAGGCGGTCCATGTTTTCCAGCAGCAGCACGCACTGGTGCTTGATGTCGTCGAGGTGGAGACGGTACTCAAAACGGCCCAGGTCGGTCTTGATGATTTCCATCAGGTGGTAGATGTCGTACTTGATGGTTTTAGACCAGCCGGGCAGCACGTTGCGGATCTTGAAGCAGGCTTTGTGGAACTTGGCCAGCTCGCGCCCCATGGCCCGGATGTTTTCTTCGGGCTGGATGCGGGGCAGGCGCTCCTTGACGCTGATGGGGTTGTAAAACACCACCCACGCGTCGATAAACTGGTCTTTGTGGCGGTAGGTGTACAGCTGGTTGTGTTTGGTGAGCGACCGCGCCAGAAAGTTGCTGTAAGGTTCGGGCAGGTTGGTAGACAGGGCGTTGATCAGCGAATGGTCTTCCAAAAAATGCTCAAACCGCCCGAAGTACGAGAGTTTGGCGATGACCATGTCGTCGTTTTCCAGTTTGACGCGGAACACGTGGTTGGTGGAAACTTTGGCGCTGATGTCGGTGATGGAGAGCACCCGCCGGGAAGAGTCGTACTCGCGCCAGGCCCGTCGGATGATGGGGTCGTAATTGATGATCCGCATAACGTCAGATAAGTTCGAAGTATCGTTTCAGTTCCCAGTCGGTAACCTCGCGCTGAAACTGCTGCCATTCCCACGCGCGGGTGGTGGCGTAGTGATCGACAAAAGCGTCGCCCAGGAGCGTCCGCGCCAACTCCGACTGTTTCATACGTTGGGTGGCTTCCCACAGGTTAGGCGCCAGCGTGCCGTGCGCCTTGTTCTGGTAGCCGTTGCCCTGCGTCGGCGGCACGGTGAGCGGCAGTTCCTGTTCGATCCCGTACAGACCCGAGGCCAGGCAGGCCGCCATGGCCAGGTAGGCGTTGGTATCCGAGCCGGACACGCGGTGCTCGATGCGCATGTGCTGCGGCGTGTCGTTGATGACGCGCAGTGCGTTGGTGCGGTTTTCGACGCCCCAGGTAACGGTGGTAGGCGCCCAGGCGCCTTCGACCAGCCGCTTGAAACTGTTGATGGTGGGCGCAAACAGCGGAAGCAGGTCGGGCAGGCAGTGCAACTGCCCGGCTAGGTAGTGCGCCGCCAGTTTGCTCAGCTTGTGGGGTTGTTCCGCTGCGTAAAACAGGTTTTCGTCGTTGTGCCACAAGCTCTGGTGGATGTGGCCGCTGCAGCCGGGCAGGTCTTTGTTCCACTTGGCCATGAAGCTGGCCAGCAGCCCGTGGCGAAACGCAATTTCCTTGACGCTGTTCTTCAGCAAAACCGCACGGTCGGCCGCTTCCAGTGCTTCGGTGTGTCGGATGGCGGCTTCCACCACGCCCGGCCCCGTTTCGCAGTGCAGCCCTTCCAGCGGCACGCCGAACCGATCGAGCAGTTCGAACAGGTTTTTGAAGAAGGCGCTGTTTTGCGAGAGGCGCAACACCGAATAGCCGAACATGCCCGTGGTGGCGGGTTGTGGTGCATGGTAGCCGCGCGCTTCGAGCGACTGCGACGTCTCCCGGAAATTAAACCACTCGAATTCCTGCGCGAACTGAGGCTGGTAGCCCATCGACTCCGCCTTGTGCACCATCCGCTTCAGCAGCGACCGGGGGCAGGCCGGCGTATCCTGTCCGTCGAAATCGGCCAGAAAAAAGGGCAGGTCGTCTTCCCACGGAATCTGCCGGAACGTCGACAGGTCGATCCGCGCAAACCGGTCGGGATAACCCGTATGCCAGCCGGTCAGGTCCACGTGGTCGTACACTTCGTCCTGTACGTCCCACCCGAAAATAACGTCGCAGAACCCCAGTCCATGCGCCAGCCCGTTGAGAAATTTGTCGCGGTGGATGTACTTGCCGCGCAACACGCCGTCGATGTCGGCCACGGCATATTTGACGCGCGAAAAGCCCTGCAGGCGTTGTTGGAGTTCGTCTTGTGTCATAGAAGCGTGCTAGCCATAAACGCAGCGGCTGAAACAAAACGCGGGGGAGAGGGGCCCGCCGGTCAGCCACATGGCAAAGCTAATAAACCTGAAGGAGCCGGAGCGACGCTGACGGAAACTCGGCCGGAAAATGCTCCTTTTCTGCCGTTGAAGTAGTCCGGTTGCCATGAATATGAAGGCAGAAACCGGGTAGATGGGCGACCAGCCAATGAGTCAACGCCGTTACTGCGCGAAATCCCAACCGTGTGTTCTGTTCCGGTTTTTTGTTATTTTCCTGTGGGCAGCGTAACCCCTCGGGTGTGGCCGCAGGTATAAGACCTGTGGAGGGAGTGCGCTGTGCTCTCTGATGCACCACCTCTCGCAATTCCCATGAGTAAGTTTCTGAGTACCGTCGACCTGGCCAAAGCCCTCAATCTTTCCCCTTCTACCGTTTCGCGTGCCCTGAACGATCATTATTCGATCAGCGAGAAAACCAAAAAACGAGTACTGGAGTACGCCCGTGAAGTCGGCTTCCAGAAAAACCTGAATGCGTCGCGACTGTTGCGCGAGCAGACGTTTACCATCGGGATTGTGATGCCCGAAATTTCCAGTTACTTCTTTTCGACGGTGGTGCAGGGCCTGAAGCAAGTGCTGGAGCCAGCCGGCTACGACATGCTCATCATGCAGACGGGCGAACAGCTCGACAACGAAGTCCGGGCAGTGCGGTTTCTGACCTCCCTGCGCGTCGATGGGCTGATCTACTCCCCATCCATCGAAACAAAATCGTACGAACACCTGGAGGTCGTGATGAAAAACCAGATCCCTTTCGTGAACCTGGATCGTGGCCTGCCCGGCGTGCATTGCTATCAGGTTTTAGTCAACGACGAGCTGGGCGCGTTTCAGGCGGTGCAACACCTGATTCAGAGCGGTTGCCGGCGCATTGCGCACGTAGCCGGACCGCAGAATACCTTCAACGCCCGCAATCGATTCAAGGGCTACCAGCGCGCGCTGGAGGCGAATGGCCTGCCTTACGACGATGCGCTCGTGGTCTATACCGATTACCGCATGAGCCACAGCATGGAAACGGTACATCAGCTTTTTAAGCGCAAGGTGCTGCCGGATGGCATTTTCGCGATCAACGACGAAATGGCGGTCGGGTGTATTTCGGCGGCCCGCAAGCGCGGCCTGCGCATTCCGCAGGACTTGGCAGTGGTAGGCTTCGACGACGAAATGTACGCTTCCTATTTCTATCCGGCCCTTTCGACCGTTAAGAACCCGATGGCCGACATGGGCGAACTGGCCGCAAAGCTGTGTCTGGAGCAAATCCACGAGTACGACCCCGAGCGGTTCGAGGTGAAGTTGCTGCAGCCGGAAGTGATCATCCGCGACTCGTCGCGGCGGTCCAGCACCAAGTTTTTTGCCTGAAAACCGGCCGACCGACCCGCCGCTACACGCAAAGCTTTGCGTAAAAATCACACAATGAGGTGTCGGGCGGCCGAACGGCTTGCGTATTTTTGCTTTAGAGGTGAAATAATCGGGAGCTCGAGTACATTTTTTTCGCTTCCGGTTTTTTTAACAACACCGCTTAACCACCACGTGTATGATTGAAAAACCCAAGCCCCTGGACATTGAAGACCTCTGGGAAGAGGATCTGCTGACCCGTTATCCTGAACCGGATCAAAAAGCCAAAGAAGAGTTTCGGAATTATGACAGTCCGGGTCGCGACACGGTGCGCGAGTTCTACCGCATTAACCACAGGTACCAGACGCACGATTTCGTACAAAAGAAGCGCACGGAGTTTCTGGGGTTGAATCGCCGGAAAATGACCTTGTGGGAAGCGGTGGAGTTTCTGAATACCCTGGTGGACGATTCGGACCCGGATACGGACCTGGATCAAACACAGCATTTGTTGCAGACTTCGGAGGCGATCCGTGCCGACGGGCATCCCGACTGGTTCGTGCTGACGGGTTTTTTACACGATCTGGGCAAGGTGCTTTGCCTGTTTGGCGAAGAACAGTGGGCTGTGGTTGGCGATACCTTTCCGGTGGGTTGCCGGTTTTCCGACAAAGTGGTCTATCCCGAGTTTTTCGAGCAGAATCCGGATCATCACGACGAGCGCTACAACACAAAATATGGCATCTACGAGCCCAATTGTGGGTTGCGTAATGTGTACATGTCGTGGGGCCACGACGAGTACCTCTACCATGTGATGAAGGATTATTTGCCGGAAGAAGGCCTTTACATGCTTCGGTATCACTCGTTCTACGCGCAACACCGCGAGGAAGCCTACACGCACCTGATGGACGAGCACGACCATGCCTACTTCAAATGGGTGAGGGCCTTCAACCCGTACGATTTGTACTCGAAAGCAGCTACCCCGCCCGATGTGGCAAAATTGCGGCCGTATTATGAAGACCTGGCTGCGAAATACTTACCCGATACCTTGAGATTTTAGTCGTTTGTAATAGTTTGTTTATAGTGTAAGGTGGTGAAAGCGCAGACCTCAAGATCTGCGCTTTCTTTTTTGCCCCGTCACGATGCGCCGAGAAGCAGTAACTTGGCTCCGTGGCCATTCGCTATCTGAAAAACCGGGAAATCGATCGCGCGGCGTGGGATCGGTGTGTGCAACAGTCGCCGCAACGCATCGTGTACGCCCACAGTTGGTACCTGGACCAATGCGAGCGCGCGTGGGCGGGAGTGGTGGATGAACAGGGCGGCGAATACGTCACGGTGATGCCCGTGCAGTTCCGACGTAAGTGGGGCCTGCCGTATCTCTATCAAGATCCGTTTGCCAAAGAACTGGGGATTTTTTCGACCCTGGCTTCGCTCGCGCCAGCGTATGTGCAGCAAATCATTGCCTGCGCTTTTCGGCCGTTCCGCTACGGAGTGCGCTACGCTTTCAACACGCACAACACGGCGGTGTTGCCCGACTTGCGCACGACGATGTGCGCTACCCACCATCTGAGTCTGGCGCCTTCGTACGAAACCCTCTGGCAGGGCTATTCTTCCAAGCGGAAACCTTGCGTACGGAAGGCGCAGGCGAGTGGACAGGTACTCACGGCTTCGTCTGACCTGGAGCCGTTGCTCCGGTTGTTTAAACAGTTTACCGCACCCAAAATTGCGGGCCTTGCATCGTATCAATACGACCTCTTATGGGGATTGTACCGGGCGTTGTCGGAGCGGGGGCTGACCGAGCTCTGGTACGCGCTACAAGGAGAGGAAACCACTGCCGGCGCGCTGTTTTTTCGGTACCAGCATCAGCTTATCTACTTCTGGGGAGCTTCCTCGGAGCGGGGACGCGCCGAGCACAGCATGTCGCTTTTGCTCGACCATGTCATTCGAACGTACGCAGGTCGTCGCGCAGGAGGAGAGGCGTACCGACTGGATTTCGAGGGGAGCGATGTGCCGGGCATTGCCGCCTTTTACCGCAGTTTTGGGGCTGTGCGCCAACCGTTTGCCGAAGTGCGCTTCAGTCGGTTGCCCGGCTGGTTGGAACAAGTGCTCCGTTGGCGGCAGTCGCGGCGGGGCTTCACCACGTGAGTGCGTAGCGTTCCCGTAAAATGCCCAGGTGGTGCTGTGCGTGTCCGGCGATGATATACGCCAACGCCCGTGCACTCACGGGCGCCTGACTGGCGGTGCCCCGGCGTTCCCAGTCGGCTGGCTGCAGGGTGTGAAACAGACGCAACGTGGCCGTGCGTACTTCCATAAATTCCTCGACCAAATCAGCGATGGAGCGCCGGTCGAACTGCGCCGCTTCTACATACGGATTTTGATCAAAACCCGGCAGCGGCGTCTGATCGCCCCGCCCGATGCGCAGGAGACGGTACGCAAAAATACGCTCAGTATCGGCCATGTGCCCGATCACCTCCTTGACACTCCACTTACCGGGCGCGTACCGAAATTGCGCTTGATCGTCTGATAAATGCTTCAGGTATTGAAGCACAGTGTGTTGCTGCGGTAGCGTAGAGGTCAGTCCGTCAGGCGACACTTGGCTGACATACGTGGCATAAAACGGCGCGTACTCGTCGGATGTGGGTGGAGAGAGCTGCATAAACGGTTCAGAAAATAGGGTACATATACTACATAATAAGCAGGCATACGATACACTGAAAGTGGGAGAGGACTTCTTAGTCCGTACCGTAACGTCGTTTGAACTGACGTACCCAGTAGCGCCGTATGCCGATCAGAAAGCCGGTGCCCAGGAGAATCCCGAGTCCCCAGGCAATCCACTGACGTGGTTGTAGACCCGAATGCAAGGCAAGGCGCGGGTCGCCTACTAGCATCCAGCCGCTCCACTGGCGTGGTGACGCCAGCGTGGGGTCGGCCAAGGCGGCGAGCTGGGCCTGATGCAACGCTTCGAGCATGGGTCTGTCTTCTTGCAGACCTGCCAGAAAGATACGCAGGAAGGCGCCGTCGGCCGCTGGCGCAGCCGGCCCCCGGTAGACCAGCAGGTTTTTCCCGCCGTGGTAGAGCAACGCCTGCGTGAGTTGCGGCCAGACGGACGCTACCGCCTGTTCCAGCACGAGCAGACGAGGCTGCAACGGATGTACAAACCACTGTGCCAGCGTCGTAGTATCTATCAACGGTGCGTAGTAAATGACTTGTGCGCTATCGGCCTCGCGCCAAAAAGCCGATTCCGTAGCGTCATGGCCTGTCAGGATCTGCCCTTCCAGTGCCTGTTGCGCCATCTGTACACGGTCCGTAGCGCCGGGTTGTGCGGTTGGCGGTGCAAAGCTGAGCAGTGGTACCCCACCCTCCAACGGTGCATTGCGGAGGGTTTCAATGTAGGACGTACCGCTCCAGTGGTAGCTTACAGCTTGGTTACGGACCAGATAGGGTAGGGATGCAAACCCAGGCGCAGTGGCGGGGGACGAAGGCAAAAGCGCTTCGAAAGGTAAAGTTTGCAGGGGACCATCCGGAAACACCAGGAGGTGCTCGTGAAGCGTAATGTCGAACTGCCCGATCAGGGTCTGGTAAAGTTGAGCGGCAGCAGCGACGTACGCAGTGACATCGTCAGTCTGTAACGCCCGCTGAAATGCGGCAACCAGGCGGGCCACTGCAGTAGCATCGGCCAAAGCATACGCCTGAGCTGACGTCTTATCGATCCGCACGAGGTAACCGTTTCCCTCTATAAACAGGTAAGAAAGCGCCGTGGCGCCAAACGGAATCCGTTGCTGAACGTCGGAAAGGCCGCTGACTTCCGGGCGGTACTTCAGGTCGTAGTAGCGTGGATAGCGTCGGCGGAGCGCCGTCAGGAATGGGTCGTCGGATGCAGCTTCGGCCCTAGTAGTGCTTTGCCACCACCGCTGTTCTGCCCGTTGCAACGAGTCTGGTAACACTTCAAATTCCGGTAGCATCTGGCGTAACCGCGCGCGCCGCAGTCGCTCGCCAATACGGAACAATGAATCCAGATTTGAATGGGAAAAGTCCAACTGGTAGTTCTCCCACGCCGCTTGCCACGCTGCTACGTCAGGAGCATCCACAGAGGGGGTGCTGTCAATAGCGACCTGCGAAACAAGGCTGTCGGATGCAGAAAGAGGCGCAGCATGGGCCTTTCCGGCCAGAAAACAGGCTCCAACTACCCATATCAACGCAAGAGAGAGCCAGCGAAGCGAAACGAAATTACCAAAGAAAGGAGAAGTGCCTGCGTCCATGAAGTACAGAAAAAGAAGATAAATTTTATTATTCGGTCAAAAATTTTATATTAACGCGATTACGCTTCACACCTGCGCGTTTTGGCAAGTCATCCACACTTGCTTACCGATCGTTCTCTCACGCATCGGTCTACCATCAGCCTCCTACGGCGGAAGACACTTTTGATTTTGAACCTTAAAGCTACTATGCCCATGCAAACCACAATGCTGACCTACAGCAAAACTGTGCTCGAAAAAGTAAGTTTCGATCCACGACTTTTTGAAAAGGAACTCCGCAAAGCGATGGCCTACCTTCCGGAAGAAGACGTCAGCAAATTACTGGACTGGTGCCAGCAGCGATATGGACGTCAATACACCGCTATTCTGGACCGCTGCTTTGCAAATACAGCGACTGCTTAGGGAAACGCTTCAGAGAATCAGTACTTTGCTTTACACCTCCTCTCCCGCTCCGAGTGGTGGGGAAAGCAATCAGAACACAGAACTCCGCTAACGTAACTTAAGGTCTGTTGGCTCAAAGTCAGAAGTTTCCCTGAAGGAAGGGGCGCCTCGACACTACCAATGTGGGGCTAATCTTCTGGTTATCAACATCTTGTAAAAAGGTTAAAGAAAGAGCAGAAAAAAAAGTACACAAGCTTTGTTTTTCTGCTGTAGCCTCATACTTTTGTGCCTCGCAAAACGAAAGCCCCTGGTTTTGCAGACAATATGGTCCGTTCGTCTAGGGGTTAGGACGCATCCCTTTCACGGATGAAACACGGGTTCGATTCCCGTACGGACTACTAAAACGCCCTTCCAGTCACCTGGAAGGGCGTTTTTTATTGCCTGATTTGAGGCGTGTTTTGAGCTGGGTCGTGATGAACTCAAATCGGATAGGTGGGGAGGAGCAGGCATCGGGGTGATCCATCTTTCGTGAGTGTTGCCTAAGTTGCTGTGGCAAACCAACTGCATATATGTTCATCCGGATAATTTTTGGGCTAGCCTTGATCGGCGGGCTGGCTGCCTGTGCCACAAAGGTGAGTGAGGAGCAGGCTCCACAGGAAGGGGATCGTCCGCCCAACGTCATCATCATCTTTACGGACGACCAAGGGTACGCCGACGTTGGGTGTTTTGGGGCAACGGGTTTTCAGACACCTCACCTGGACCAGATGGCGCGCGAAGGAGTGCGGTTGACGGATTTTCACGCGGCGCAACCGGTCTGTTCTGCTTCGCGGGCCGGGCTGTTGACGGGCTGTTATCCGAACCGGATTGGGATCAACAATGCGTTTATACCCCATGCGCCGGTTGGGCTGAACCCGTCGGAGACAACCCTGGCCGAAATGCTGAAGCAGGAGGGGTACCGTACGGCGATGTTCGGCAAGTGGCATTTGGGCGACTATGCTGCGTTTATGCCCAACCAGCAAGGGTTCGACGAGTACTTCGGGATTCCTTATTCGAACGACATGTGGCCGCATCATCCACAGCAGGGATCGGTGTTTCATTTCGGGCCGCTGCCGCTTTATGAGAACGAGCAGATCATCGATACGCTGGATGATCAGTCGATGCTGACCACGCAACTCACAGAACACGCCGTCGCCTTCATCGAGCGGAATAGAGATCAGCCTTTCTTCTTGTACGTCGCGCATCCGCAGCCGCACGTACCGCTGTTTGTATCGGACAAGTTCAAGGGGAAATCGGAATTGGGCCTGTACGGCGATGTGATCATGGAACTGGATTGGTCGGTCGGGCAGATTCTGGAGGCGGTGGAACAGGCAGGCATCGACGAGCAGACGATGGTGATTTTTACGTCGGACAACGGGCCGTGGCTGTCGTATGGAGAACACAGTGGGCATGCCGATCCGTTACGCGAGGGCAAGGGAACGAGCTTTGAGGGAGGGCACCGCGAGCCGTTTATCCTGCGCTATCCCGGCGTGGTACCGGCCAACCTAACGGTCGATGTGCCGGTCATGGCGATCGACCTGCTGCCGACCATTGCGGCCCTCACCCACAGCACCTTGCCCGACAAGAAAATCGATGGGAAGGATGTTTGGCACATCCTGACGGGGCAGTCGACTGAGAGTCCACACGAAGCTTACTATTTCTATTACCACGTCAACGAACTGGAAGCGGTTCGCCAGGGCGACTGGAAACTTTATTTTCCGCATACGTATCGCACCCTGGGCGGGCGGGAAGGCGGCCAAGGAGGGCTGCCTGCCGATTATACGTACGTTACCCTGACCGAGCCGGAGTTGTACAACCTGAAAGAAGACGTCGGTGAACGCCATAACGTGGCGGCCGCGCATCCCGACGTGGTGACGCAACTGACGGCCCTGGGAGAGCAAATGCGCACGGAGCTGGGGGATAACCTGACGGGCCGGGAGAGCGGTGTCGGAAGTCGTGCGCCGGGGAAGGTGCCTGCGGCAGCAGAGTAACCGGCACACGCTGCGCGGACCCTGCGTTGGAATGAACGTGCGGAAGAAGCTTCTCCTTATTCAGAGGTTCTTTTGATGGGTCCACGTTGCCCTTGGGGAATCGCGGGTTGGGTGCATTAGTAAGACGCGCTTCTGTGGGTAGTTCCATACCCCTAAAAAACAGACAGGCGCCCCTACCTGAGCGCCTGCCTGAACTTTTCTACCACCAAAAGGGATCAATATCCGTCGTTCTGTTTATAGAGCGGGTTGGCGTTGAGCGCCCGGAACGGAATCGGGAAGTACTTTCGATGCTCGGCCGAAGGTTCTTTGTCCCACCAGGCGTTGTTGGTGAAACGGTTCCAGCGGATCAGGTCCGTCCGGCGACGGCGCTCGCCCAGGAATTCGCGGCCCCATTCGTCAACAAACTCGGCGTCGTTGAGGGTAATGGCCCCCTGCGAATAACTGTACGACGCCCATTTGTCGGCCGGGAAGGCACGCTCGCGTACGGCGTCCAGCAGAGCCGCTGCCCCGTTTACGTCGCCGGCGCGGTACTTGCACTCAGCCAGCGAGTAATAGATCTCGGACAGGCGAATTTCGGGCGCGTCGGGATCGAGGGCGTAGGGCGTATCGTCGGGGAACCAGGGGAACTTCAGCAGACGGGCACCCGAGTTTTCTTCGCCCAGGTTAACGGCCGAGCCTTTTTGCAGGCCGGCGTCGCCTTCAGAGAAACGCCCGACCTGATCGACAAAGACCAGTTGTTTCCCGTTGTATTCTTCCGTGCCCAGCACCGGATCGGTTGTGCCGAGTTTGTACTGCGGCCCGATCAGGAACATGCCCTCGTAAGTACCGTCTCCGGTGTATTTAAAAGGTTGCTTCCGCAGATCATCCTCGTAGAATTTCTCGTACGGCATGCCTTGCTCGTACCCTTCAGACTCCGAGTACAGATTGCCTTCCAGGTCGTAGGAGGGCGTCAGGTGAATGCCGTTCCAGCCTCCACCGAATTTGTTAGGCGTGCCCAGAATCTGGTAGGCGTTGTAGTGCATGGCCGTGTTGTACATCCAGCTCATTTCCCACTGGTTCATGGCCTGCGGGAAGGCGAAGATCATCTCAGACGAGGCATCGTTCGTGTAGGTGAACGGCCCGTTCCAGGCCGGGTCCAGCGAATAAGGACCGTACTTGCCGTCCAGGATGTCCTGGCAAATGGCCGCGCATTCTGCATACTTGGACTGCCCAACGTACACCTCAGCGTTGAGGTACAGCCGCACGAGCACCGTCATGGCCGCCGCTTGCGTAAAGCGCCCCGTATAGGTGATGTTGGCGACGTCGGTATTCGTTGGCAGGGCAGGAGCCGCTTCTTTCAGTTCGGTTTCGATGAAGTTGAAGACCTCCTGCGCGTTCGATTGGGGAACCACGTCGGTCGTATTGGTTGAGATCGGCACGTTCCGGAACGCATCGAGCAGTTGCACGTAGAACCACGCCCGCAACACGCGCATTTCGGCAAGGTGCGCCTGTTTTTCAGCCTCTGTCATGTTAAACTGGCTGTAGTCCAGGGCTTCGATGTCCTGCATCGTGTTATTGCAGAGCGAAACGCCCCCGAACAGACCCGACCAGACCCCGAACACAACGCCCTCTTCGGGCGTCCAGGTGTGCTGGTGGAGGCGAATCCACTGCCCGCCGTCGTAGCCGTGCTTGCCCTTCTGGGTCCAGACAAAATGGTCGGCGGTCAGCTCCTGAGCAATCCAGCGGTCGCCGTCCCAACCGGCCCAGTGGGCGTGCTCGTAGGGACGCAACAGCGAAGCGATGATGGCGTCTTTGCTTTGATAATAGTTACCGGCACCAATGCGGTCGAACATCTCTTCGTCCAGGTTCGTGCAGGAAAAGGTTCCGAACAGAAACAGGAGAAGCGACGCGTACTGAGTGAGTTTGATATTTTTCATGGGTGGATAGTCAATTGGTGTTAGAAGTTAGCCTGTACGCCCAGTGAGAAATTCCGTACGACAGGGTAAACATTCAGGTCGGCGATGCCCGGCTCCAGGCCCTGTGCGTTGATCGTGGTGGGGTCCAGCCCGGTAAACTTCGTGATGGTGAAAACGTTGCGCACTGTGCCATACACCCGCAGCGAGGACACGTATTTGCTCTTGATGGTCGGCGTCCAGCCCAGCGAGGCGTTGTCGAGGCGCAGGTACCCACCCGGCTCCAGGAAGTAATCCATCATCTCTTTTTCGGCCAGGATGTGTCCGTTGCGGTCGTAGGCATCGCGCAGCAGGTTGACGCCCGGTTGCGACTGCAGACCGTAGTACATCTGGTAGAGGTTCAGGATGTCGTAGTTGAGGCGGCTGCGGAAATACAACGACAGATCGAAGGCGCCGTAGCTGAAGCGGTTGTTCCAGCTGATGTCCCACTTGGGGTTGCCGTTCCCGATGTACGCCCGATCTTCTTCGGTTTTCAGGGTCGAGAGCTTCTTCTCGCCGTCGGCTCCGTAAATCAGGATGCGGCCCTGGTCGTCGACTCCGGCGTAGCGCAGTCCGTAGAAGCTACCGATCTCAACACCCTCTTCCAGCCGTTGGGCCGGTCCCGGGTTCCCCGGCGAAGGCAGGCTGTAGCGGTCGATGTAACCGCGACCGAAGTCTTCGTTCGAGAAGCTCACCACTTTGCTTTTTACGTAAGAGACTACGCCCGTCGTGGTGTAGTTGAAGCGACTTCCCTGGATGACGTTCCAGGTAATGTTGCCTTCCAGACCCTGGTTGCGCATTTTCCCTACGTTGACGTAAATCTGATCGTTCACCATCGGCGGCTTGGGCGCGTCGTAGTTGCTGATCATGTCTTTGGAATCACGGATGAAGACGTCGAGGCTACCGGATACGCGGCTGTTGAACAACGTGAAGTCCACCCCTACGTTATAGTTGATCGCTTTCTCCCAGCGCAGGTTGGGGTTGGGGTTTTCGTTCGGTCCGTACACGCGAATCCAGCTGCCGCTTTCGTTCAGGTAAGCACCAAAGTTAGTATAAGTTGCCTGCGAACGGTAGCGAGGGAATCCCTGCCGCCCCGTTACGCCGTAGCCGGCCCGCAGTTTCAGGTCGTTGATGGCGGGCGATTCGGGCAGGTACTTGGCAATGCGCCAGCCGGCCGAAATGGCTGGGAACCAGCCCCATTTGTTGTTGTCACCGAACTTGGTAGAGCCTTCGCGGCGCAGCGACGCGGTCAGCAGATAGGTGTCGTTAAAATCATAATTGACACGTCCAAAAAAGCCGATCAGCTTCTCTTTTTCTTTCCACGAATCCATGTTGGCTTGCCCTTCGCGCAGGAAGAGGCCCGCGTCCAGGTTGTTGTACGTGAAGGCATCGGAGGCGAAATCCATGTTTTCCGCGTAGAAGCCCCGGTTCACGAAGTCCTGGTACAGGTAACCTCCCAGCAGTTTGAGGTCGTGAGCGCCTTTGATCAGCATGTAATTGCCGACCCACTGGAACGTGCGGTCGATCCACTCTTCGTTTTGCAGGCGGGCACGGCCCCGGCGGTTGCTCTGAATCGATTCCTGTGCCGTGCTGGGGTAGAACTCCCGGTTGTACTCGTTCCGGTTCTGCTGGGCAATCTTCACTTCGGTGTTCAGGTTCTTCAGGAGGTTCACCCGCACGTTGAAGTCGGCGATCAGGTACTTGTTCTCGCCGCTTTTCTCTTCGCCCATCAGCCGATGCACCGGGTTGTAGGTATCGTATCCCTGGAAGAAAGCGTAGCGCGTCGGGTTGTTCGGGTCCATAATGGGCAGCGTGGGGTTCAGCTTGAGCGCCTGCTGGAACGCCCCGTAGTCACGGTGATCGCCACCGCTGATGTACGTCTGCTGGACTTGCGTGTTGGCCAGGTTTCCGTAGAACTCAACCACGTCGTCGAAGGCCTTCTGGTTAAAGTTCAGGCGGACGTTGTACTCTTCCCGGTCGCTGATCAGGTCAATGCCGCTTTTGGTGCGGTAAGTGCCCGACAGGCGGAGCAGGGTTTTGTCGTTGCCACCTGAAATCGACAGGTTGTGGTTCTGTCCGAAGTTGTTTTTGTTGAGCAGCGCGTCGTACCAGTCGGTGCGGTACCCCTGGTCTACGTCACGGCCGCGTGCCAGAAACTCTTCCGGCGAAAGAACGTCGGGTCGTCTCGCCACGCCATCGTGTTCGATGTAGCTGTTGTAGCCTACGTTGACCCGCCCGGAGGCGCCTTTTTTGGTCGTGACGATCACCACGCCGTTGGCCGCCCGCGAACCATAGATGGCCGCCGCCGAACCGTCTTTCAGTACCGAGATGGACTCGATGTCTTGCTGAGCCACGTTGCTCAGGCTACCGCCGGGCAGTCCGTCGATGATGATGAGCGGACCGGTACCCCCTTCGATCGACGCCGCACCCCGCACCTGAATGTCTGTACCGCGGTTCGGGTCGCCCGCCGCCGGGTTCGAGATCGTAACCCCGGCCACCTTTCCGTCGAGGAACTGTAGCGGGCTGTTGACCGCACCGGGCACGAAGTTTTTGCTCGTGACCGTCACGACAGCGCTGGTCAGGTCCCGTTTTTCTTGCGTGCCGTAGCCGACCACCACGACTTCTTCCAACGCTTTTACGTCTTCTTCCAGCGTCAGGTCAATCGATGTCTGGTTGCCTACCGCTACCTCCTGCGCCAGATACCCCACGGCGCTGATGATCAGCGTAGCATTGTCGCCCACGGTCAGCGTGTAGCGTCCTTCTACGTCGGTAATGGTTCCGTTCGACGTGCCTTTTTCCAGGATGTTCACCCCGGGGATGCCTTCGCCGGCCGTGTCGATAATACGACCGGAAATCTGCTTGTCCAGGGCGTGGAGACGGTGGTGCTGAAGCGAGACGATTTCGTTAGACGACATCATCGGCACCTCAGCGGTCTTTGTAGGGAGCATGGTGTTGGTCAGCGTGCTCGGCGGGCTGTAGACCAAATAATTGTGCTGGTCGAGCTGCCGGATGCGGATGCCCGTCTGCTGATTGATTTTATCAATCTGTGCCTCCAGTCCGCCTTGATACGGCTTCCGGAGGGTAACGCGCTTGGTCGAGAAGTCACTGCCAATCACGAAATAAACGCCGTATTCGGCCTTTAGCTCGTTCAGTACTTCCGGTAGCGCGCGCCATTTGACCTGCTCTTCGCGCGTGGGCTCCTGAACGGAGGCGTAGCGTTGCAAAGAGACGAGTTGCTGAGCCGATGCCCCGTCGCTACTCGCGTAGAGCAGCGCAAAAAGGGCTCCGGCGTTCAGCCAGCAGTAGAAATGTTTGCGCATAGGATATTGGTGTTATAGGTTGACGAATGATTAAGTGCGTGTGCGGGAGGACCGATTATTGGTCTTTCTTACGGATGGTCACGTGCTCCTCCTGGCGGTCGATCTTCAGCTGGTAGGATAGCGAGAGGATCTCCAGGATGGCATCGGCTTCGCCCAGGTACACGCTCCCGTAGAGCGGCATGTTGGCGACGGCAGTATCGGGAATCGAAATGCGGAGGCCGTAGATGTCTTCCAGGATGGTCGACACTTCTCCGAGGGTGCGGTTTTCCAAAATCAGTTCGCGCTCTACCCACGCGGTGTACTGGCGGGGCTCGGCGGTATGTTTTACAAAGCGTTCTTGTGCGGCATATTCGACCAGTTCGCCGGGCTTCATCAGCATGGCTTCGCCGTCGGCGGCCAGGCGTACTTTGCCCTCTTCCAGCACCACGCGCGTCCGCTGGTCGCGGGAGCGAACGTTGAACCGCGTGCCCAGCACTTCGACGGCCAGTTCGGGCGTGTGGACGATTAGCTTGACCGCGCCGGTATCGTGCTGCAGCTTCCGGACGCTGAAAAACGCCTCACCTTCCAGATACACGTCACGCTGACCATGCCAATGAGCCGGATACCGGAGCGTAGAGTTGGCGTTCAGCACCACCTCAGAGCCGTCGGGTAGCATGATGACTTCCTGTTCGCCGTTGCCGGTGGCGTAGAAATGGTCGCGCGGCGCGAAGTACAGGTAAGCAACCACCCCGGTAGCCACTAGCAACAGCACTGCCGCGGCCCATTGCAACAGCGGGCGGCGCGTGCGCGGAGCCATGTGCACCACAGGGGTTTCCTGACGGCGGCGATGGATGTTTTGCAAGGTGGCGGCGACTTGCTGATCCGACAGGGGCGTTTCGTTGCGCTGCAACAGCAACAGAAACTGACGGGCCATGTCGACTACCGGGCGTTTCTCCGGGTTGCGCGCCAGCCAGCTCTCCCAAAATGCATTCGACTGTGCATCGGGATGGTACACCCACTGTTGAAAGGACTCGTCCTGTACGAAATCTTTGAAGTTGTAATGCTGGTAATCCATGGCAGAATCGGCGGCTCTACAGATAGTTAGCCACCTGCCTCCCGTTTGTGACAGCAAACGCGGAAAAAATTTTAAAAAAATCGAAAAAGGGTAGGAACACGGGGGAGGTGCACCCCGCGGGCGGCATGGGTCAGGCCTGGAGAACGGTGAGCAACACCAGCAGCTCCAGCACAATGTTGTTCTGCAGTTCTTCCAGGGCGCGGTCCAGCAGGCGGTAGACCGTGCGGGTACTGACCGCAAGAATGTCGGCGATTTCGGCGGCCGACATCTGGTTGTAAAACCGCAGGTAGATGATCTCTTTCTGGGAGTCGGGCAGGTGCTCCAGCGCGGTAGTCAGCTGGTGGAGGTGTTCTTCTTCCAGCTGATCGGCGGCGCGGTCAAAGTCGTCGGCCAGCGACAGCACCCGGTCGTGCGCCTGGGTCAGGGCTTCGTAAAACGCAAACGAAAACGGTTGGCGAAACTGCCGCCGCAATTTCCGGCGCAGGGCTTTGAACAAATAATTGCGAATGGAAGCCGTGGGGCCCAGATGCGCCCGCCGTTGCCAGAGGTAGACGAACAAGTCCTGGATGGCGTCCAGCACTCGCTCCGATTGCTGAGGCATCACCCGCAAGCCGTAGTTGTACAGAACCCGGACATAACGCTGGTAGATCGCCACGTAGGCGGCTTCGTCGCCGGCACGGAAGCGATCCCAGAGCTGTGCATCGGAGGTGGATGGTGGGTGATTTGGCATGCCTCACGAAAAAGAAGGCTTAAGTGTACGTAGAAAAATAGCAATCTCAAAAAAAAGACCGGTGCCACCTCCCCCGAAGCGGGGGTTCGATATGAGGTTTCGCCGCGCCGTGGACACGGGGGCCTGCCGCCGTTGGTAACCTGCGAACGCCCGACGCGTAGGCAGAAAATAAGGTGCGCTTCAGTTTCGCAGACCTCGGGCGAGCCTGCCCTGCAGTACGCAGTACCTGCGTGCTGATGAGGCGTTTACCAGTGCTAATTTTTTTTACCTAATCCACAACCTACATGCTACACAAGTATCTCCTTGCCTTCTTGCTGCTGGTGTCCACCGCCTTTCCGGCGTTTGCTCAACTGGACACCATCCGCATCGATCTGGGCGCCAGTGCCTTTCCGAGCGCAGCCCCCTGGAACAACCTGACCGACGAAAAAGCCGGAGCCATCGAAGACCTGTTGAACCAGGCCGGACTCAACACCGGCATTTCTGTGGCAGTGACCGACGCTTTCAACGGCAACAACACCAACGGACTGCCCGCCAACGATTCGCTCTCCATCGTCGGGGAGGCGTCGCGCGACAGCTTCTTCGGCAGCAAAGTGCCGGCCGTGGGGGGCAACGAAATCACCGGGGGCGTCACCTTCTCGGGACTCGACCCGAACACCGCTTACAGCTTCGGGTTGTTTGCCTCGCGCGAAGCGACCGACAACCGCGAAACGACCTACACGGTCGAAGGTGCAACATCCGAAACCGTGAGCCTGAACGCCGCGAGCAACGTCGACAGCATGGCGCGCGTCCACAACCTCTATCCCTCGGCCGAAGGCACCATCGTGGTGACGGCCACCACCGGGGTCAACAACAACAATCCGAGTGGTTATTACTACCTCGGGGTGATCGAAGTCGCGTATGTGAATACGGCAGGGCCCGGCGAAAAAATGCTGACGCTGCTTTCGCCCAACGGCGGCGAGTGGTGGGAGGAGGGGGCACAACCCCAAATCCAGTGGCGGAGCACAAACGTGGCTACGGTCGACATTTCGTATTCGACCGACAATGGCCTTACCTGGAACGAAGTGGCTTCCGACATTCCGGGCTTTAACCAGTCGTACACCTGGACGGTGCCCGGTTTCCTTTCTGCCGAAAGCCTGGTGCGCGTGGTGGACAGCAGCGAGCCGACCGTGGGCGATACCAGCGACGCGGTGTTCAGCATCGTGGGCGACGACCCGGCGCAGTACACCATCGTGGTCATCGGTTCGTCAACGGCGGCCGGTACGGGACCTTCGTCGCTGGACAGCGCCTGGGTGTGGCGCTATCGCAACTACCTCACGCAGATGGACACCCGTTTTCAGGTAATCAACCTGGCGCAGGGTGGGTTCACAACCTACAACGTTTTGCCTACCGGGACCGCCATTTCGGGCGTGAGCCAGAGCATCGACACGGCCCGCAACATCACCAAGGCCGTGAGCTTTGTGCCCGATGCCATCATCGTCAACTTGCCTTCCAACGACGCGGTCAACAGCTATTCGGTCGCCGATCAACTGGCGAATTACGACCTGATCGCTCAAACGGCCGACTCGGCGGGTGCTTCGCTCTGGGTCACCACCACGCAACCGCGTGACCTGACCGACGCCGGGCAGATTCAGATTCAACTGGACATGCGCGATTCTACCCTCGCCCGGTTCGATTCGCTGGCGATTGATTTCTGGAGTGGCTTTGCGGAAGAGGACGGGACGTTGCTGGATGCCTACGACAGCGGCGACGGGATTCACCTGAACGACATGGCCCACCGGATTTTGTTCGAACGGGTGATCGCGAAAAACATCTACAACTACGTGCTGGATAATCCTAACCCCAACGACGATCCGGTCACTTCGCTGCGGACGCAATCGCGCGTGCCGTTGCACGTCTACCCCAACCCGGCGGCCGATCGCCTGCAGGTCAGTGTGGGTGCAACCGAGGGCGCTTTTCTGACCCACCTCCGGCTCGTAAACGCTCTGGGACAGACCGTAGCCGAGGCACAGCCGGAAACGGGCACCCGCGCGTATCAGGTCACTACGGCCGGTTTGCGGAGTGGGGTCTACTTCCTGCAGGTCGAAACCACCAAGGGCCGTTCGTCGGCCAAAGTGATTGTCAAGTAACAGCACCGCAGAGCGGCAAAGGCAGCGGGCTATCTCTCCGGAGGTAGCCCGCTTGTGGTAAAGGAGTAGCCGGACGCAGCGATCACGCCGGATTCATCAGTTCCTGAAAGCGCTCGACAAACAGCCCTACGTCGCGGCCATCGACCAGCGCGTGGTGGACGTGGATGGAAACGGGCATGGTGCGCTTTCCGTGCGCCTCCACCATCTTGCCGAACGAGACTTTCGGGCTGCTGTCCGGGTAAGAGAAACTGCGGGCGTGCGACAGGGACGTAAACCGCAGCCACGGCAGGGCAGAAAGGTGCATCACCGCCACCTCGTGGTTTGTATGGTCGGGAAACAGCGTGGTCGAGGCACGTACCTGCGCAATCGGGCCTTCGGCCTCCCGTACGAACGTCGCAAACTCTTCGTGGTAATCCAGGTACGAGAACCCGAATGTGCCGTCCGGCCGGTCGATGGTCGGCGAGGCGTGAACACGGTCGTAGACGTACACCTCCTCGTCCAGAATCCGGTAGCGAAACGGTTCCGTTTGGTTGGCCGCCGTCAGCGCATGGTGCAGGTAGGCAAGGAAAAACGAATGCCCCCGCTGCTTGGCCGTGCGGTACGCACCGGTGCAGTCGATCTCCACACAAACGCCGTGAAACGGCTCTTCGAATTTGCGGAAGAAGTGAAAGTGGTCTTTGCGCGACCAGCGATCCAGCGCGAGTCGGTGTTTCATGGCAGCAGGAAGGGAAGGATGTCGGCGATGGTGTCGACCTGCCGAAAGTGGGGATGATCGACGTGGTGCTCGATGTGCTCGTGCGCCCAGGTGGTGTGGTAAGGAATGTGAATGCCGTGCCCGCCCAGCGCCAGCACCGGCAGCACGTCGGACTTCAGCGAGTTGCCCAGCATTAGAAATTCGTCGGGGCGGATGTCGAGGTGGCGAATCAGTTTCTGAAAATCCGCCTCTTTTTTGTCGGACATGATCTCGACGTGGTGGAAATAATGCTCGATGCCCGAGTTTTTGAGTTTCCGTTCTTGGTCCAGCAGATCGCCCTTGGTGGCCACCACGAGCCGGTACCGGTCCTGCAATGCCTGCAACACCTCTTCCACGCCCTCGAGCAGTTCAATGGGCCGCGCCAGCAGCGCTTTGCCGTATGCCAGCGCCTTTTCGATCACCTCCAGGCTGACGGTCCGGTCCGTAACGCGCAGCGCCGTTTCGATCATGCTCAGCATGAAGCCCTTCACACCGTAGCCGTATAACGCCAGGTTCTGCATCTCGGTTTTGAACAGTTCCTGCCCGACGGTGTGGTGCGGCAGGTAATCTTCCAGCAGTTGGCAAAACTTCGTTTCGGCTTCCTGAAAATAGGGCTCGTTGACCCAGAGCGTGTCGTCCGCGTCGAACGCAATGACTTGAATGGCCATGACTCATTACACAAGGTTGGAGACGTGAAGGTACAGAATGGCGGGCGTTCCCTCGAAGCACCGCATCCGCCCTGTGGGGCCATGCCGTGTCAAGGGCGGATCGGATAGGATCTTCTTTTGCGATTTTAGTAATTTTTCCGGTACTTGGGGGTATCCTCCGCGATGCCGGGGCGCTCCGGCGCTGGGTTCTCTTTCGGCCATGGACGTGCTTCTCCAACGTCACGCTTATCATGCGGTATCTACTGATTCTTTTCTGGGCCGGGCTCTGGTCAGCCTTACCTGCTTCCGGGCAGTCGAGTACGCCGGACGACAGCCTGGCCCTGCAGGCGGCTATCGAGGCCGTATACCCGCTGGAGGCGGCCGATCCCGACAGGGCCGTGGCGCTTTACGATAGTTTGCAGGCGGCCTGCGTGGCGAAGGCTTACTGGGTAGGGGCAGGGCGGGCTGCGCAATACGCCGGCATTGTCGAGAGCGACCGGGGGAAGTACGACCAGGCGCTGCACCATTACCGGCAGGCCATTCCCCACTTCGAAGCCGCCCACTTCCCGACAGGCTTGGCCAGCACGCAGAACAACATGGGTGTGCAGTTTACGCTCCAGGGCCGGTGGGATAGCGCGGCCGTGCACTACGTGCGTGCCATCGAACGCTACGAAGCGCTGGCGGATACCAACGCACTGGTCATTCTTTACGGCAACACCAGCGCCGTGTTTAAGGAACTCGGCCGTTACCCGAAAGCCCTCCGCTACGCCGAAACGGGCCTGCAACTGGCCCAGGCCTTCGGCGATTCGCTGCGGCTGGCCGACGCGCTCATCAACCTCGCTACGGTCCAGCCCCAGGTGGGCCAGTCGGAGCAAGCTGCTCAGAACGGCCACCAGGCCCTGCGGATCGGCGAAGCCCTCCACGATCCTTTTGTGCAGTACCTGGCCCACAACATCCTGGCAGATTTGGCGCAGGCGCGTCACCAGCCGATGCAGGCGTTGCAACACGCCCGGCAGGCCCGGCAGTACGCGGACGCTTTCGGCGATCCGTTTCATCGGGTTACGGCCCTGAAGAACCTGGGCGCCAGCCTGTTTGAGAACCAGCGGACGGACAGCGCCCGGGTCTACCTGCAACAAGCAGCCCGGCTGGCCGCGCAGATCCATGCGTGGGACAAACTGGCCGAGACGCACCTGCTGCTCAGCGACGTGACGGCCCGCCGCCATGATTACGCGACCGCCCTGCAACACCTGCATGCGTACCGTCACCTGCACGACTCGCTCGAAAACGCCCGAACCCAACGGCTGGTGACCGAACTGGAAGCCCGCTACCAGTCCGAACAGAAAGATCGTCGCCTGGCCGAGCAGCAACTGGCGGTGGCGCAGGCGCAAAGCCGGGTGGCCCGTCAGCGGGCGCTGAACGGATGGCTGGTCGGCGGGCTGCTGTTTCTGCTCAGCGTAGGCGCGTTGCTCTACCGCACGTTCCGGCAACGGGCGGCGCTGAAAGACCAGACCATCGCGGCCCTGGAAAAACAACAAGAGGTGGAGCGGCTGCGGGCGTTGCTGGAAGGGGAAGAAAAGGAGCGGCAGCGGCTGGCCCGCGAACTGCACGACGGCATTGGAGGGCAGATGGCCCTCTTGCAGGCCAAAGCACGCGGGAAGCAAGACGTGGCGCAACTGGCCGACGAAATTCGGGACGCGAACCAGGAAATCCGACGCATTGCCCACAACCTGACACCCGGTATTTTGCAGCGGCATGGCTTCTGCAAGGCGGTCGAAACGTTTGTAGAAGAGATGAACGCCGCCCTCGTAACGCCGCAGGTCGTCTGGCAATGCTTTGGGCCGGAAGCACGCATGCCCCCGCACGTGGCGTTGCCGCTCTACCGGATCGTCCAGGAACTGGTGTACAATGCCCGAAAACACGCCGGAGCCCGGCAACTCCTGGTGCAACTGAACATCGGCGACGAGGCGCTGGACCTGACCGTGGAGGACGACGGCAACGGGCAACTGCCGCAGGCAAAAGCGAAGGGGCGGGGCATCGGTTGGTCCAACATCGAGCAGCGGGTCGCGTCGCTGGGCGCTACCCTGCACATTGAAGCCACACCGGGGCAAGGCTCTACGGTAACACTTCAGGTACCGATTTCTGCGCTGCAACATGGTTAACCTCGGCATCACCGACGATCACGAACTGGTCCGACGCGGCCTTCGCGACCTGCTGCGCCCGTCGGAACGGCTGCGGCTGTGCGCCACCTGGGATTCGGCGGTGGCCACGCAGGCCGGCATCGAAGCGGCCCGCATTGAGGTGCTGCTGCTGGACGTACACCTGCCCGATCGGCGGGGACCGGAACTGTGTCGCGTGCTGAAGGAGCGCCACCCGACGCTGCACATCCTCGGCCTGTCGACCTACGACCAGCTGATCATCGTACAAGAGATGATGGACGCCGGGGCAGGAGGCTACCTGCTGAAAAGCACGGACCTCGGCGAGATCGAAACGGCCGTGCAGACCGTCTGTGCCGGGCAGGCGTACCTGGCCCCGACCTTGGCCGAGCGCATGAGCCGCCTGGCACGGGAGCCGCGCACGCTGCGACTGACCCGGCGGGAGCAAGCCATTCTGACGCTGATCGGCGAAGAATTTACCACCAGAGAGATCGGAGAACGGCTGTGCATCACCGAGAAAACGGTAGAGACCCACCGGGCGCACCTCTACCAGAAACTGGGCGTCAAAAACGTGGCGGGGCTGGTGCGGGAAGGCATTCTCCGAGGATACATTGGGTAAAAATCAGGGAAAACCCTGATGCATCCGGACCGGAAATGGGGGTGATTTGTCCTACACAAAACTCCCATTGCCATGAAAAATGTAATTCTTCTGCTGAGTGCCCTGATGCTAACGTGCCCGGCCTCGGCGACCATCCTCACCCTCGACAATTCAGAAAACTCGGCGGCGCAGTACGCCTCCTTCGGGGCTGCCCAAAATGCTGCCTCCGCGGGCGATACCCTCCTGGTGCACCCCTCCGTCTATTCTTACGGCGACGTCAACCTCACGAAGCGCCTGGTACTCATCGGACCGGGACATGATGCAACGCAACTGAACGGGATGGAAGCCCGATTCGGGATCATAAAACTGCAGACCAACAGCAGTGGAAGCGTCATCGAATCGCTGCTCTGTAGTGCTGTGCAAGGCGATGTGTTCCAGCAGACAGACGACATCACGATCCGCAACTGCTACCTCGAATCGGGCGCGCCCGTAAAAAGTAGTTTCGGCGATGGTTCCAGTGCCGACCGCTGGCTGGTGGAAGGCAACGTGATGACGGCCACAAACTGTGGCGGATGCGCCCTCCTGAACCTGGAAACGAGCAGCGACGACTGGATCGTGCGCAACAATTTTATCCAGCTGGGGAGTAACTTCAACGGCATGCTGTTGCTGAAGGCCAACGCCACGTTCATTTTTTCGAACAATGTGGTGCTGGTACGCCAGACGAACTTCCCGGTTTTCAGGCAGGTGGCCGGGGCGCATTTCCAGAACAACATCTTCTGGATGCTGACTGATGTAACCGATTTTACTGAGGAATGCACAAATTGTTCTTTCGTGCACAACCTGTTCTATTCCCCTACGGCCACCCTCGACGCCATTCCGGGCACCAACAACGTGATGAATCAGGAGCCCCTTTTTACGCAACTCACCGCGGAGCAACCCCAGTTTGTTCACACCAACGATTATCGCCTCGCGGAAGGGTCACCGGGCAAAGCCGGCGGTACCGACGCTTCTGACCTGGGTCTCTACGGCGGCAATTACCCCTTCCGGATGGCGGGCTTTTCGCCCACGGTCCCGCGTGTTTCTTCCCTGACGCCGGCCTTTCAGTCGGTGCCCCAGGGCGGTACTGTCAACCTGCAACTCTCGGGTTTCCGAGCCGGACAATGAAACGGGGGCGCGTGTATTTTCTCCAGTGGAGCGTCCTGCTGATGCTCCTGTGTTGGTCCGGTCCGATGGCGGCACAAAGGCTGGTCGACGCCGAGTACTTTGTCGATACCGATCCGGGTGTCGGCCAGGCCACACCCCTGCAACTGGCTCCGGCCGGGCAATGGGAGAACCTTGCTCTGATGCCAAACGTCAGCACCCTCCCGCCGGGATTGCACCGGGTGTGTGTGCGGATCAGGGAAGGTCGTCAGGTCTGGAGCCAGTTCCGGTGTGGTTTCGTGCTGGTTACGCGTACGGCTACGTTCAACATCGTGGCGGCAGAATACTTCTGGAACGAAGACCCCGGCGTGGGGCAGGGCACGCCGCTGGCGTTGGAAGCAGGAGCCAGCGTGGAGACAGACCTGCAAGTGCCGACGGACGGACTAACGCCGGGACTGCACCGGTTGCACGTCCGTCTGCGCGGCGCTGACGGAGCCTGGAGTCCGTACCTGCGACGGTTGGTCTTCGTAACGGGGCAACCGGACCGGCCGGTGGTGGCGGCAGAGTATTTCTGGGATCGGGACCCGGGCGTCGGGCAGGGTATTCCGCTGGACATCCCTACCGGCGATGCGCCTGACCTCGCCTTACAAATTCCGGTCGATACCGTCGCGCAGGGGCGGCACCGGTTGTACGTACGGCTGCAAGCCCGTGACGGCGGGTGGAGTCATTACAGCAGCACGTCGGTGTCGGTCAGTGGCGTCACGGCGGTAGCCTCCCTACCCGACGGCATGGCAGTGAGTCGTCCGTACCCCAACCCGGCGCGTGCGGAGGTCACGGTCCGGCTCGCACTGCATCGGTCCTGGCGTGGGACAGTGGTGGTGTACGATGCGCTGGGGCAGGAGCTCTACCGAAACGCCACTGTGTCGTGCCCGCCCGGCACCCATGTGTTGCGCATTCCCTGCGCCGCCTGGCCCGCGGGGCTGTACCGGATCAGCCTTCAGGCGGCGGATACGCATTGGCACTACCCTTTTGTGCGGCAGTAGTTCTACTGTATCGCGACCGATAAACCGATCCTATACGCAGAGTTGCTGTTGCCGGAAACCGGGCGGATGCGTAAGGCAGCCGTCCGGTTCATTTTTTATTCGTGGCGGATGGCGTCGACCGGATCGAGGCGGGCGGCGCGCAGGGCCGGGTAGGTTCCGAACACCACGCCGATCAGCAGTGCCAGGCCGGCAATAAACCCCAGGGTGGAAGCCGTAAACGCGACCTGAAAAGGTGCTTCGGTGATGTGCCGGAGAACGGCCACCAGCACCAGCGACCCCAGCATGCCGACAATCAGCCCGAGTAGGCTGCCAAAGCCGGAAATGGTAACCGATTCGGAGAGGAATTGCAGTAGAATGTCGCGCCGCTTGGCGCCGGTGGCCTTCCGAATGCCGATTTCCATCGTACGCTCCGTGACCGAAATCAACATCACGTTCATCACGCCGATGCCGCCCACCAGTACCGAAAGGCCCGTGATGAATCCCATGACCAGCCGGAAGATGAGAAAGCCCCGGTTGGCTTGTTGGACGCGCCCTTCGTTTGTGCTTACAAAAAAATCGTCTGCCTGGTCCGGAAACTGGCTGCGCAAGTGTGCTTCTGCCGCGGCTTGGTAAACCGGAACGTCCTCGACCGTGGGGGCTTCCAGAAAGACCTGCGGCGGATTCTTGCGAAGTTCGTCTTCCGAAAAGAGTGTTATCGGCAAGTAAGCTTGTGCCAAGGTGCCATCGCCGGCGAACAGGCCCACCACCCGGAAGGTCTCGCCGCGCAGGGAAAGCGTTTGGCCTACGACGGTTTCCGGGGCGGCCGTGCCGACCAGTTGGCGCGCCAGGGCGCGGTTCACCACCACCACCGGGCGGTGCGCCCGCACGTCGGCTTCTGTAAAGAGTTCGCCGGCTTCCACTTCGACGTGGGGCGGGAAAGGAGCGGTGGTCCCCATGGCGATCAGGCCCAGGCGTCGGGTGGTATCGGGCAGCAGCAGTTCCGTCGGCTGTCGGATGTACAGATTGCCCTGGATCGGCTGCGGCAGCGACGTCATCAGCTTCTGAAAGCGCTCGTAGTTGAGGTACGGATACGTGTCCTTGGCAATGCGCACGTGATCGACCTCCCTGGTCGTCTGACTCCCCACGATAATGTGCCGTAGCGATGTGGTGGAAACCTGCTCGTGGGCGTAGGATTCCATTCCGTCGATGAGCGACAAGATGCCGACCAGCGCCGCCACGCCGATTACGATGCCCAGCACAGACAGCATAGTGTGTAAAAAATGCGTGCGGATGTTGTGCAACGCCAGGGCAAACGAGGTAAGGACGGTTTTCAGCATGGGGCAGAGGGTGAGGTAAGAAAGGTAGGCAAAACGAGCCAAAAGGACAGCAAGCGTGCGGGAAAAGGTGATACCTGCCTCACCGAAAAGTCCGTGCGACATTGTTACCGCAGTGTCAAAAAAGGATGCCTGTGCTGTAGTGCCGTGCCTGGATTGGCGCCAGGCCAACAACTTTTTTCGTGCCGGATCAGTATACGTTTGGGTACGTTCTCGGGACCGTGACGACAAGGCTGATTTTCACGAGTTTACAGAAGCGAAACGCAGAGCACAAGCTGCTGTGAGGTAGTGATGCAGAAGCCAGTTTGCCTTGGCCCCGGTGCCCAAACTACGTGCGTAGGCGATCCGCCGGGCGGTTCCCCTACGACGCAGCCCACTCCGACCAGAAGGGAAAGGAATTTATCTTCCTTATTTCATAGGTAATAAAATAGAGATAATTGATCTTTTTTGATGGTATTGTCGATTCAAACTCCCAAATTGCAAGACTGAGCCCTTATTTTTTACTTAAAAGTTTCATCTTATGAAGAAAGTGTCCTTTATCCTGCTGTCCGCTTTGTTCCTGGCCGGTCCTGCCTGGGCGCAGCGCGTGTGCGCCACCATGGAAGCGCTGGATCGTATTGAGGCGGAAAACCCGGAGGTCTCGGAGCAGATGCGTCGTATTGAGCAGTTTACGCAGCAGTACGTGCAGCAAATGCGCAATCCGAAAGGCCTGCAAACGCTTGCCGACGAGGTCTACACCATTCCGGTCGTGGTGCATGTCGTCTATCGTACCGATGCGGAAAACATCACCACCAGTCAGATTCAGTCGCAGCTCAACGTGCTGAACAAAGACTTTCGCCGCTTGAACGCCGACTACGGGAACACTCCTTCAGAATTTGCGGGGCGGGTCGCCGATGCCAAAATCGAATTTGCGCTGGCCAAGGTCAGCCCCGGCGGAAAACCCACGTCGGGCATCACCCGCACCAAAACGACCCGCACTTCTTTCAGCTCGGACGACCGCGTCAAGTCGACCGCGCAGGGCGGCCGCAACGCCTGGCCTGCCGACAAGTACCTGAACATCTGGGTCTGTAAGCTCAGCGGCGGCCTGCTGGGCTATGCACAGTTTCCGGGCGGTCCGGCCTCGACCGACGGGGTGGTCATCAACTACACGGCGTTTGGCACCAACGGCACCGCCGCCGCTCCTTTCAACAAAGGGCGGACCGCTACGCACGAAGTTGGCCACTACCTGAACCTGCGCCACATCTGGGGTGATGGCGGATGCGGTGCCAGCGATTACGTCTCGGATACGCCCGACGACGACGGGCCGAACTACGGCTGTCCTTCGCACCCCATTTCTTCGTGCGGCGTGCGCTCCATGTTTATGAACTACATGGATTACGTCGACGACGCCTGCATGTACATGTTCACGACCGGCCAGAAAACCCGCATGCGGGCGGTGTTGGCCGCCGGAGGGGCACGTGGTTCGCTGGTCGGCAATGCCGGGGGTGGCAGCAGCAACACCCCGACTTATTGCGCCTCGCAGGGAAACAGCACCGCAGACGAATGGCTCAACCGGGTGAAGGTCGGCAGCATCAACAAACTGTCCGGCGACAACGGCGGATATGTGGACTTTACTACAACTTCAGCGAACCTGACCAAAGGAAATTCTTACAGCCTGACCCTGACACCGGCCTGGTCGGGCACGGTCTATGGCGAGGGCTATGCGGCCTGGATCGACTACAACCAGGATGGCGACTTCGACGACAGCGGCGAGCGGGTGTACAGCCGCAGCAGCACGACGGCTACCTCGGTTACGGGGTCGTTTGTGGTGCCGAGCGGTGCCAAAACCGGTTCGACGCGGATGCGTGTCGCGATGAAATACAACGGTACGCCCCAGCCCTGCGAAAGCTTTGCCTACGGAGAGGTAGAGGACTATACCGTGGTGATCGGGACCGGTGGAACGCGTTCCGCCGAAGCTACTGCCGAGCCGGTTGTGCGCTACTATCCTAATCCGGCCCGCGAAAGCCTTACCATGGAAGTGACGTTGCCCGACGAGGGAACTCCGGGCATGGCCACGCCATTGGCGGTGGAAGTCTTCAACACCAGCGGACAACGGGTCGACGCCTTTACCTGGACTGCCCCTACGGGCCAGTCGGTGCGGACGATCGACATCCAGGCCTGGCCGGCCGGGCTTTACCTGATTCGCATGGAAGGCGACCGGTTGCGAACCACCGAGCGGATCACGGTCGTGAAGTAAAAGCAAGCAACATAGTATCCCTCGAAAAAAGCGCGGCACTCCCGCGCTTTTTTCGTATGCTATTGCGCAAACGAAGCCTTGAGGAAATGACTGCACGTACAGAAGAAACACGCAACCGGGGAAAGCATCCGAGCGACGAGAAACTATTCAGCGCGAAGTGGCACCCCGCTCTGAAAGAAGCCGTCGACGACCTGGAATTCCTGCTGGAGCGGGGCTACGGCAGTGCGTCGGCTCTGCAACTGGTGGGCAATCGGTACCGGCTCAACAAACGGCAACAGGAAGCCGTGTTGCGCATGAGCGCGTCTGCCCAAGAAGCCGAGCTGCGTCGACTGAAGGCCTGTAGTCCGGCGGCACTGGCCGGAGCCACGGTCGCCATTGACGGATTCAACCAGCTCATTCTGCTGGAAAGCATCCTGTCGGGAGCCTACGTTTTCGGCTGCCGGGACGGCACCATCCGCGACATTTCCAGTGTGCACGGTTCGTACAAACGGGTCGTCAAAACCGAAGATGCCGCCCGGACCATCGGGGAGGCGTTGCAGGAGCTACGGGTCGCGCAGGTCGCGTGGTGGCTGGATGCGCCCATTTCCAACAGCGGGCGGCTCAAGTCCTTTTTGCGGGACATCGGGCAGGCGTATGGGTATCCGTGGGAACTGGAACTGGCCAACAACCCCGATCTGGTGCTGGCCGAAAGCGACGATATCGTGATCACTTCCGACGGCTGGATTCTGGATCGTGCCGACCGGTGGTTCAATTTTGGAGCGTATCTGGTCGAGCGGCAGAAAGTACACCCCCAACTCATCCGTGTGTAAATCGTGCTTTCCCGAAGAGACATACGTCGACGCCCCTGTGGCCGGAAAGGCTTTCTCGCACCACCGCCTGCGTTGTCGAAGGGCGTTCAGGCGTGACTAGCGAAGTCAACTCACCCGCGAAATGCTGCGCAGATCCGACGCGAGCTGGCGGACCACTTCGCGGTTGTCGGGATCGTACACCCAATAGTTGTCGAACAAATCCACAATTTCGGGGTTGGTCTTGGCGCCGGCCAGCGTGAGGCTGTGGAAACGCGTCCCGGTCTTCTGTTTTTTGTGCATCTGCCGGACGATGTCTTCCCGAATGTCGTACATCACGAAATCGGAGACCATCAGCACATCGGCGTCTTCGTAGTCTTTGTCGTCCAGCATCCGCAGCGCTTCGTGCATCGCCGGCGAAATGTCGGTCCCTCCGTCGAAGCGGCGGTTCAGAAAGTCGACGATCTTGTCCATCGACGTTTCCAGTTCCATCAGGTTGATCGTGTGCAGCCCTACCGAAAACGAGATCAGGTAGGCGTGGCGGCGTTCGCGGGCGGCCATTTTGAGTACGGCAAAGCAAAGCACCTTGGCAATGTGTTCGGGCGTGCCTTCCATCGAGCCGCTGGTGTCGATGCAAATGATGAACGGCCCGCGCTCCTGCGCTTTTTGCTGGGCTTGTTGCTCGTAGAGCATGTCCCGTCCCTTCACAGCCTGTTCGCCCTGGTACTGGAACGTGAGGAGTCGCTTTTCGAGGTATTTTTTGAAGAAAAGAGTTTCGGTGACGGGCGTGCCGAGCAAGGCCGCTTCGGTGGGAAGGACGTTCGGCAGGTCGTCGCTTTCGTGAACGCCGCTGATTTCGCCGCGCAGGCCGGGCACGGTTTTCCACTCGCTTTTCGAGATGGCGCGGGCGTAGAGCTGTTCGTCGAGTTCGGTTTCGGCGTCGCGCCAGCGGCCCAGCAGTTGCGCCAGTTGCCGGATGCCGTGCTCATTCTGCAAAATTTCGGCGTAGCGTTCCAGCACGTTGAACGTGTGCTTCTTCCACAAGCCTTTGTCGAGGTCCCAAAACCGACCGACGTCGAGCGTAAACGGCGCGATGAGGTCGAGCAGCTTCTGAAATTCTTCCACCTTCTGGTACAGCAGTTGGCTGAATTCTTCGCGTTCCTCTTCCATGCGTTCCATCTCGTAGCGCAGGCTGCGGGCGATCAGCAGCGCTTCCCACTGCGTCAGCAGGTCCTGAATGATCCGTTCGATGGGGTGTTGCCAGTCCATCCCGTGTTCCCGGTAGGCCGCATCGAGCCGTTGGAGAAAGGCTTTCCGGTCGCGGAACGTATCGTCGAACCGTTCCTGGTAAAAAAGGACGTCCAGCTCTTCGCGCGTATAGTTTTCCTTCAGAAACTGGGTGAGGTGATACCACGTCTCGGCAAAAATGCGCAGCGGCCGTTCCTGCCACGACCCTAGCCGCCGGAACTCTTCCTGGTAGGGATTCTCCGTCTTGACACGCTGGTGCGTCTTCCGCATCCACTGCAACGTGTCCTGCACCACCTGCGTCGCCAGTGCGTCGTGCTGCCCTAACACCTGAAGCGTCGTCTCGTGCGAAAACACCCGGTCGAGGGTTTCTTTCAACAGATCGAACTCTGCCGACGGAGCCGCCAGCGCTTCCAGTTCGCCGCCGGGGTGGTTGAACCGATGCAGCAGGTAGCGCACGAGGTAACGGCGCGTGCCTTTGTCGAGCAGCGCCCCGAACTCAATAAACTGTTTAAAATCGTCTTCTTTCAAAATACGTGGGTCAATCAGGTAGCCTTCCTCAAAGGAAACACGAACCGCCCGGAATAGTTGACGACGTGCCTACGTTTTTAAAATCTGTCGGCAAACAAAAAACAGTATACTTTTTGCAAAACCGCTTCTTTACGAGTGCAGCCCGCCACCCTCGTGGATGAGGTCGGATCGTGGGAGGAGGTAGAAGTTAGGCGATCCGCCCGCTGGCTCTTGACGCACAATCTTGTCACGAAATGCTGTACTGTAACCCTTTGCCCGATTCTGACCCTACTACGGAATGAACAACTCTTTTTGGCATCAACTCTTGTGTGGCCTGGTGCTGGCGTGCCTGAGCGGCGCTCCCGTTCTCGCCCAGTCGTCGCCGCCGATCCCCTACGATACGTCCTTTACACCGCAGTCGACCTACCTGAAAGAGCGAAAAAACTTTCCGAACGTCGAACTGGTGACGCCGCAATTGCCCCGGGGCGTGGCGTGGGAAAAGGACGTCGTCTACCGGGAAATCAAAGACACACCGTACGGCGACCGGCAACTGCACGCCGACATTTTTCATCCGAAAAAGACGGCGGCCGGACCCTACCCGGCGGTGCTGCTGATCCACGGCGGTGGCTGGCGGTCGGGTAGTAAATTCAACCTGATTCCGATGGCGCAGCAACTGGCTGCGGCCGGGTACGTCACGCTGGCGGTCGAGTACCGTCTCGCGCTGGAAGCACTGTATCCCGCCTCCCTCGTCGACATCAAAGCGGCGATTCGCTGGCTCCGCGCCCACGCCAGGGAGTACCACGTCGATCCGGAAAAAATCGCGGTGCTGGGCTGTTCGTCGGGGGCGCAGGTGGTGACGCTGATCGGCACGACCCCGAGCGATCCGCAATTTGAGGGAGGGGCGTACCCGGACCAGTCGAGCGACGTGCAGGCCATCGTCAACATCGATGGTGTGGTGTCGTTCATCCATCCCGAAGCCGAAGCCGAGGTAAAAGGCAATTCGGCCAGCACCTGGCTGGGGGCGCGCTACGAAGAAAATCCGACGCTCTGGACAGCCGCTTCTCCGTTGGAGCACGTCAGCGCACAAACGCCGCCGATCCTGTTCGTGAACAGTTCGATTCCCCGGTTCCACGCGGGCCGCGACGATTTCTTCCAAAAATTAGATGCGTACGGCACGTACCACGAAGTCCACACCCTGCCCGACACGCCCCATCCGTTCTGGCTGTTGCATCCCTGGTTCAAACCGACCGTCGGCTACGTCCGCGGCTTTTTGGATAAGGTCTTTAAGGAGTAGGTGATTGATGAACCAGGATTTGATCAGGGTACAAAGCGCACGTAGTCTCTACTAACCACAACAAAAGGATATCACCAATTACCTCATCATGCTATATAACCGTCTCTTCCTTGTCTGCGCTATTAGCTTCTGGATCGCGTGTTTTACTGTTCCGGCTTCCGCCCAAAATCCCGGCTATCAAACCGAATTTACGGTGGCGCAGGACGGCAGCGGTGACTTTACCCGTATTCAGGAGGCCATCGATGCCACCAAGGCTTTTCCCGATGAGCCCATCACGATTCGGCTCAAAAAGGGGGTCTACAAAGAGAAGGTGCGCGTGTATTCCTGGAATACGAAACTGTCGCTGATCGGAGAAGATCGGGAAAACACGGTCATCACCTACGACGACTATTTCGACAAGATCAACCTCGGGCGGAACAGCACATTTCACACCTACACGCTTCAGGTGGAGGCCAACGATTTTCGCCTGGAAAACGTCACGGTCGAAAACACGGCGGGTCCGGTGGGGCAAGCCGTGGCGTTGCACGTGGAAGGTGACCGCTGCGTGTTCGTTAATTGTGCGTTCAAAGGCAACCAGGATACCGTTTACCTGGCGGGCGAGCGGTCGCGCGACTATTTCCGCAACTGTTATATCGACGGCACGACCGACTTTATTTTCGGGGAGGCGACGGCCTGGTTCGAAGCGTGTGAAATCCGGGCGAAGAGCGATTCGTACATCACCGCCGCCTCCACCGTGGAAGGACGTCCCTATGGTTTTGTGTTTCACGAATGCGACATTACGGCTGCGCCTGACGTGAAACAGGTGTACCTGGGGCGGCCCTGGCGGCAGTTTGCCCGCACTGTTTTTCTTGAATGCAACTTGCAGGCCCCCATCGCCCCGGAAGGGTGGAAGGCGTGGAGCAACAAAGACGACAAGCAAACCACGTTCTACGCGGAATATGCGTCACAAGGCCCCGGTGCGCAACCCAAGCAGCGCATTGCCTGGTCGCATCAGCTTTCCAAAGCGGACGCCGCCGCTTACACCCCCGAAAAGATTCTGGAAGGGTGGATGCCGGAGGCGGCTAAGCCCTGATTACATCACCTGAGCAATTTGCAGGTGGTTGCCGCACGTATCCTCAAAAACCGCCAGTTTGGCCGTGCCCATTTCGGTGGGCGGCACGCTGAACACGACGCCCCGCTGTTGCAGCCGTTCGTACGTCTGTTGCACGTCGTCGACCTGGAATGTCGTGTAGGGAATACCCGCTTCGAATAAGGCGCGCTGGTATACCTGGGCCGGTGCAAAACCCATGGGTTCCAGGAGGAGTTCTGTGCCGTCGCGCTCTTCTGGGGAAACAACCGTGAGCCAGCGGTGTTCGCCCATCGGAATCTCGGTTTTTTTAACGAAGCCCAACACGTCGGTATAGAAGCGGAGCGCTTTTTCCTGATCGTCGACGGGGACACTGGTGAGGTTGATTTTCATAAAGGGGCAAGGGGTTACGTGCTCCGCAAAGTCGCCATCACTCGGTTAAGATCGTTCTTGAAAATTGCTTTTCTGCGCGTGTCGCCGCTGAAAAGTGCCGGGCGTGGTGCCGGTCATTTTCCGGAAGAGGGTGGTAAACGAGCCCACACTGTCGAACCCGACGGCAAAGCAGACCGCACGGGCCGGTTGTCCCTGTCGTAACCGCAATTTCGCCTGTTGAATCCGCACCGACGTCAGGTACTGGTAGGGCGTTTGGCCGTAGAGCCGTTTGAACAGCCGGAGGAAGTGAAATTTGGATAGGAATGCCTCTCGGCAGAGCGCGTCCAGCAGAATCCTTTCCGAAAACTGGCGCTCCATGAACTGCTTTGCCCTGCGGACGCGGGCCACCTGTTCCGGTGGCGGATAAACCGTAGTCCGGAGCTGATCCATCTGCTGTTGGTAGAAGGTAGGCGGGGCGGGGAGTGGCATCACAAAAGCATGATACACAAAAAGCCGCACCTTGCGTAAAAGATGCGGCTTTTTGTCGTTATGGCCCAGCAGCGAACGCTATACCACTTGTAAAATGCCCCGCACGTAGCCGACCGACTCGGCCAGGCCGACGATGGGGTCTTTTCCGTCTTTTTCGTACTCAAAAGCGACGGTACCCTGGTAATTGATTTTTTCGAGCGTCTTGAGCAAGCGCGGAATGTCGATGAGGCCGCGGCCTACTTCGAGCGGCGTACCCTCACCGTCGTTGCGGTTCACGTCCTTCATGTGCATGTCGTAAAGACGATCTTTATATTTCTCCACCATTTTCGCGGGGTCTTCGCCGATGCGCTGCACGTGCCCCACATCGATGCAGAAGCCGATGCGCTTGTCGAGGTCCTTGATTTTGGCATAGACGTCGTTCACGCTGGAATAGAGCTTGTCGCCGGGGCCGTGGTTGTGGATGGCGACTTTGATGTTGTACTGTTTCACCATCTGGTTGGTCAGGTCCAGCAGCTCGTGGTTGGGCACGCCGATGATCATCTCCAGGTCGGCGGCTTTGGCGTATTCGAACGTTTGCTTCACCTCGTCTGCCGTTTTCATGTAAATCACCCCGGCACCGTAGAGGCTCAGGCCAGCGTCGCGTACCTTTTTTGCCGCCGCTTTGATATCGGCCGCAGAGGCGTCCAGCGGCATGTGCATGCTTTTGAGGGCGATGTTTTTCAGGTTCAGCCGCTTCGTCATTTCGATGGTTTCGTCCAGGCTAAACTCCCGGAACGTATAGGAAGCGACACCGAGGGTAAGGCCGGACGCGGCTCGGCCGGACGCGGTAGGCTGGGCCGACAGGCGGGGAATGGACAGCGAGGCGGCTCCGGCGGCTCCCAGGCCGAGAAGCTTCAAAAATTCGTGACGGGTAAAAGACATAGGTGTTGGGGGATAGGTGACTAAACACCTACAAGAGTACTAATTCCGGCCCTCATACTCATCGTTGTGGACCAGGTAATTGGTCAGCTTATTCCACTGGATTTCCTGAAAGGCCATCCAGGCCCCTTCGGAAATGACCGTATTGAGGGCACTGCGCGCGCCCGCTTCTTTGCCCTTGTTGTTGATGCCCTCGTTTTCGCCGATCTCGTACGCGGCGAGGGTCGTGCCTTTTTGTTCGACCCTGAACGTGCTGCTGGCCTCCTTCACAAAGAAATGCTCTACGTGTTCGTCGTTGCTCTGCGGATCGGTGCAGGGGTGTACGGTAAACTGAAGCGCGTGCGGCTCTTCCTGAATGTCGGTAATTTCGACCCAGTTCTCGGGGAGCGGTCCCGGCAACAGAATGCGGATGAACTGCCCCACGTCCGAGGCGGGTTCCAGGGTGGGGCGGCCGTGGCGGTCGTGCAGTTCGAACCGGGCCGACAAGCCCGACAGGTCGGACCAGCGGTTGACGTCGAGCAGTTTCGCTTTGGCACGGGCAAATGCGGCCTCAGCCTCGGCGGGTGTTGCAAACGTGCGTTCGCTGTCGTATAATTTATCTTTGCGGGCGTGCCCAAAAATCGTTTCGACTTCGGTCGAGACGCGGTCGATGATTTTCTTAACCCCCATACGGTTCTCTGTTTTAGCCACTTGTACGTAGTTCGCGCCTGCTGTGATACAGGCCACGACCGGGAACTTCTGTGCAGGCGATGCTCTTGTGTGAGATAGATCCAACCGGTGGCGAGCTTTAGCAACAGAAACCAACCGGCCTCGTACCTTTGTCCAATTGATTTACCAAACAACCTACCTATGCGTGCGCTTTTTTATTGGCCCTTGTTGGGCATCGTCACCCTCCTGTTGGCTGCGGGCTGCCGGCGCAGCACTCTGCAGGAAGCGCCCTCCCAGGCCGAAACCTCCGGCGTTTTTCCGTATTCGATCCACCAGAAACCGCTGCCCAACGGCCTGAACGTGGTCACCGTACCGTACGACAGTCCGGGGCTGGCTTCGTTCTACCTGGTGGTGCGGGTCGGGTCGCGCGAAGAAGTCGAAAGCGGCAAGTCGGGCTTCGCCCACTTTTTCGAACACATGATGTTCCGCGGGACGGATCGATACCCCAAAGACCGCTACGGAGAAGTCCTGAAAGGGATCGGTGCGGCCGCCAACGCCAACACGTGGTGGGACCGGACGGTCTACCACATGACGGGCAATGCCGACATGCTGGAAACCATGTTTGAGCTGGAGGCGGACCGATTCCAGCACCTTAACTACTCAGAGGCTGATTTTAAAGTAGAGGCCGGGGCGGTGAAAGGGGAATACACCAAGAGCTACGCCAGCCCCTCGTCCAAGTTGTACGTGAAAACCTACGACCAGGCGTTCGATCAGCATACCTATCAGCACACGACCATCGGGTTTTGGGAGGATGTGGTGGACATGCCCAACCAGTACGCCTACTCGAAGCAATTTTACGACCGGTTTTACCGACCGGAATACACCACGCTGCTGGTGGTGGGCGACGTGACGCCAGAGCAGGTCAACCACCTGGCCGAACAGTATTTCGGCGATTGGGAGCGGGGCAATTACCAACCCACCATCCCGACGGAACCCGAACAGACGGCCACCCGCTACGCCCACGAACAGGCCGCCGGTTACCCGCCGACGCTAAGCCTGAACTACAAGAGCCCGGCGTTCAGCGTGGAGAATAAAGACAAAGCGGCCCTCGATCTGCTGGCCATGCTGGCGTTCTCGCCGAAGTCGGACATCTACCGCAAGCTGGTGATCGACGAACAGAAAGCGCGGAACCTGGGCGCCTACGCGTTGGACACGCGCGATCCCGGCCTGTTTACCATTTCGGCTTCGCTGGTGAAGGCCGACGACCTGCCGTATGTCAAAGCGCAACTCGATTCGGTGATTCAACGGTACCGGGAGGTGCCCGTCAAGGCCAAAGCCCTCGGCGAAGCGCAGTCGCGACTCAAGTACAGCTTCGCCATGGACCTGGACAGCCCTTCACAAATTGCCGAAGCGCTTTCGCAAGTCATCTGGCTGACGGGCGACCCGACCGACATCAACCGCCTGTTCGATCTGTACGACGCCGTAATGCCGGAAGACCTCCAGCGCGTCGCCCGCCAGTACCTGGTGGACGAACACCTGACGCTGGGCACCATTTCGCCCGCGGCGGAGTCGCCGTTTGCGAGCCAACGCAACGCTACCGGCACCCCCCAGGGGTCTTCTAATTAACCTTTCAACCTACGCATTCATGAAAAATATACTCTACCGTGGCCTGCTGGGCGTCGCCTTGCTGGCGCTTCCTCTGGTCGTCCGGGCGCAGGAGGTGGTCGAACTGCCCAATGCGCAATCCAATAAAGTAGTGGTGAAACTGGCCTTCCGCAACGGGTCGGTCACCGATCCGCTGGGCAAAGAGGGCCTCACGAACCTGACAGCGGAAGTCTGGACCAACACCGGTAGCGACCGCTACACCAAACCCGAAATCGATGCGTTGTTGTATCCGATGGCGGCGTCGTACGGTGCTTTTACAGACAAGGAGATGACGACCCTGACCTTCGAAGTGCACGAAGATCATCTCGATCAGTTTTACGCCATTTTTCAGGGTGTTTTGCTCCGCCCCGCCTTCCACGAAAAAGACTTTAGCCGCGTGCGGAGTAACCTGAAGAATTATGTGGAACAGGTAATCAAAGCTTCGTCGGACGAGGATTTCAGCAAGCTGGCCCTGGAAGAAAAGCTTTACGAAGGCACGCCCTACCAGCACCCAAAGTACGGCACTGTGCAGGGCCTCGACGCCATTACGCTCGAGGACGTGAAGCAGCATTTTCGTACGCAGTTCACCCGCCACAACGTGACCATCGGCATTGCCGGCAAGTATCCCGCCTCTTTCCTGACGAAACTGAAAGCCGACCTCAACCGGCTTTCGGACGTGGCCCCGGCGACGGTCGTGGTGCCCCGGCCCGAGATGCCCGACGGCCTGCACGTGGAGTTGATTCCCAAACCGAACAACCTGGGAACGGCCATTTTTGCGGGATACCCGATTGACATCGACCGCAGTTCGGACGACTGGCCCGCCATGCTGGTGGTTAACTCGTACCTCGGCGAGCACCGCAAATCGTACTCCAAGCTCTACCAGTTGATCCGCGAAAAGCGCTCCATGAATTACGGCGATTATACGTACATCGAGTGGTACGAGGCCGGGGGGCAGCACCAATTACCACTGACCGGGTTTCCGCGTTCGTCGAATTACTTCGCCATCTGGATTCGGCCGGTGCAGACCGCCTACAGCCTGACGTCGCAGTACGACGAACTGAGCGATCTTCAGGTCGGGCACGCGCCGTTTGCGCTGCGGATGGCGCTGTACGAAATCGACCGGGTGAAAAACGAAGGACTGACGCAGGAGGAGTTCGACCTGACGCGGCAGTTTCTACGCAGCTACCTGAAACTCTACATCCAGACGCCCGAGCGACGGCTGGGCTTTCTGCTCGATTCGCGGTTCTACGGCCTGCAGGACTACATCGCCGAGATGGACGAAGCGCTGGCTAACCTGACGCTGGAGCAGGTCAACGCGGCCGCGGCCCGCTACCTTCAAACCGAAAACCTGGATGTGGTGATGATTACAGACGAGGCCGAGGCTGCGCCTTTGAAAACCCTGCTGGAAACCCAGGCGCCTTCGCCTATGAGCTACGCCAACGTGGTCCGCGAAAGCCTGCCCGAATCCGTTTTCGAACTCGACAAAACCGTCGAAGCTTTTCCGCTCCGCGTCGATGAAGTGACCGTGGTGCCACCGGCCGACGTGTTTCAACAGGGCCGCGAAGGAACGCCCTGAGCAGGAGCACGCTGAAATAGAAACGAGGCGATGGGCTATAAGTCCATCGCCTCGTTTGCGTTAAGAGATTTTCTTCCGGTCTTCGGAGCGCCGGTTTCCTTGCTTAAAACACGAGCGCCCGGAAGAAGAACGGGGCCAGGTCGCGGTTGTAATTCAGGGCTGCATCGTTCAGTTGCACCGTGTGCAGGTTGCGGTTGGGGCCGCGTTGCGAGTGGCGCAGCGCTTTGGCCTGGGTCAGCGGATCGATATACAGCCTCACGTTTTCGGGCGTCCAGCCAAAATCGCTGGTGTCGCACAGAATGCCTTCTTCGTGGTATTGGTTGAACCCGAACCCGACGAAGCACTGCTCGACGAAATCGGCAAACCAGGTACCTACCCGCGGGGGCAGGTCGCGTTCCTGGCAATACTGCGCCGCATGGGCGGCGATGCCGTCGGGGCCGGTTCCGAAAACAGGCTGCCCGGCAATTTGTTCGATGTCCGTGTAGTTTTCCAGGAGTCGCCACGTGGTGTCGTCCAGGGTATTTACGTTCAGGTGCTGAAAGATGCTGTTCTGGTCCAGCAGGCGCATGGCCCGGTCGAAGTAATAGACCCGGGTCTGGCCTTTCATGTTTTCGACGACCAGGTTGTTGGCGTAATAGTCGAGGTAATATTGCGCGGCGAAGTCTTTCGCGATGGTTTCTCCACTCATAATGGTAACAGTTAGTTGCCATGATTAACGCAGAAGTCCGAGCAATGTTAGCGGGCGAGCGGGCGGAAGGCGAAAAATCGTGGGTCCGTTTGGTCTCCGACGGAAATCCTGCGGTGGGGCGGGTATAAATGAAGCGCTCAGGTTTCTACTATGGTAGATTCTGCCGTCACGCAACTGCGGCGCACCGCACCTGCCACAGGCATCGTTTTCAGGCGAATCGCCACCGATGGCCGCACCTCTGCCACCTGCTTGCGTATGAACGCTCTCTTTTTCGTTTCTGTCCAGTTGTGCCCCACGTGACGGCCCGCCAATGGGCCTGATACCGACCTCACCTTTTCACCTCAAACCACCACTTTTATGCAAACTTCCGGAAAACACCTTGTCCCCGTGTTCCTGGCCCTGCTGCTGCCCCTGATGGGCGGCTGGCAAACTGACCCGGAGCCGGAGCACGCCCCCGTCAGCAAAGCGGAAATCCTGACGACGATGAAACGCGCTACGCAGTTTATGGACGACAAAGTCAGTTACCAAGGCGGCTATGTCTGGTCCTACCTGCCCGACCTGTCGCGGCGCTGGGGCGAGATGGAGGCCAAAAAGACGATGATCTGGGTGCAACCGCCGGGCACGGCCACCATGGGCCACCTGTTTCTGGACGCCTACCATGCGACCGGCGACTCCTACTACTACCGCGTGGCCAAACGCGCCACCGAAGTGCTGATGCGGGCGCAGCATCCCAGCGGCGGGTGGAATTACATGGCCGATCTGGCGGGCGAGGCGTCGCTGCAGGAGTGGTACCGTACCATCGGGGCGAACGGCTGGCGGCTGGAAGAGTTCCAGCACTACTACGGCAACGCTACGTTCGACGACGCCGGAACGGCCGAAGCCTCGAAGCTGCTGTTGCGGATGTATCTGGAGAAGCGCGAACCGGCAATCAAAAAGGCCCTGGACAAGGCCATTGCGTTTGTGAAGGAGAGCCAGTACGACATGGGCGGCTGGCCGCAGCGTTACCCACCGGCCGGTGCGTTTACGAAACAGGGCCACGCCGACTATTCTTCCTACATCACCTTCAACGACGACGTAGCGCAGGAAAATATCGAGTTTCTGGTGCTGTGCTATCAGGCGCTGGGCGATACTAGTTTGCTGGACCCCATCCGTCGGGCAATGGACTCTTTTCTGGTCACCCAACTGCCCGCCCCACAGCCGGGCTGGGCATTACAGTACACCACGGATCTGCAACCCGCCGGTGCGCGGACGTACGAACCCAAGGCGCTTTCGACCGCCACGACGGTCAACAATGTGCGGCAACTGATGAATTTCTACCGCCTGATGGGTGACAGAAAGTACCTCGCGCGGATTCCGGAAGCGCTCGACTGGCTGGAAGCCCTGCGGCTCCCCGACGACGCAATCGTCGACAACCGAACGCACCCGATGTTCATTGAGCTGGGTACCAACAAGGCCCTGTACCTGCACCGGCGCGGCTCCAACGTGGTCAACGGTGCTTATTATGCCGATTACGATCCGACGCACACCATCGCCCATTACCGCTCTACGCGCTTTGTGGATGTGGCCGACCTCCGCACCCAATTTGAAGCCATTCGCCAGCTTTCGCCCGAGGAGGCCACGGCCAAGTCGCCGCTGAAATCCGGGGTGAAGGTAGAGTTGCCGCGCTATTTTACGCTACGCGGGGCTAAAATCTCTGACCTGAATAGCCGCGGGCTGTCCCGCCGCGCAGCCTCGACCGAAGAAGTACAACAACTGATCAGCACCCTGACACCGGACGGCTACTGGCTTACCCCTCTGCGGGTCACAACGCATCCGTACATCGGTCCCGGTACGACAGAAGTGGCCGAGGGCGACTTTCGGTCCCAGTTTGTCGGCGATCAGTACGATACCTCGCCTTACTACACCGATCAGGCGCAGGAAGGCATTTCGACGGGTGCGTTCGTGAGAAACATGGACGTGCTGATCGAGTACCTGACGGCGCACGACCAGGCCGTGTCGCAACAAGGCGATTAGCATTCGGGGTGTTTGTAACACACAACGCAACGCCTCCCTCGTGCCGCATCGACATCACGGGGGAGGCGTTGGTACAGGAGGTTACGAGCGTTCGCGCTCCGTCAGCATCGGGGTGCCGCGTTTGCAGAGTTGCAGGGCCAGGCCCCAGGGATCGCGCAGCATCACCAGATGCGAGCCATCCGGGTACGTCTGGTCACTGACCAGGGTCGCGCCCGCCTCGATAAGTCGATTTTTATCCACGTCCGGATCGGCCGAGACAAAGGCTAGGTGCACCAACAGCGGGTTCATGTGGGCATAATCGGGTACTTCGTCGGCCGGGTTGGTATAAATCTCGATCATGATGCGGCCGCTGTCGTCGGCCAGAAACGTCATAAACGGCGCTTCGGGCGATTGTTTGACGATCGTAAGGCCCAGGTGGGTCACATACCAGTCCGCCATGTGCTGGGGGTGTTGAACGTTCAGGGCAAAATGCTCTAACTTCATAAATCGTGGTTTTGGGGTCTAGAGAGATGTCGCTACTAAAGAACCACGAAAGGTCGAAGTATACTAGCGCCCCGCGGTTGGCGGGTCGGCATTGCCCGCGCAAATGCGCCGATCTGCATACAATCCTTTGCATTTTTTCGGGGGAAAATGTTTGTGCAGAGGGGTGGACAGAACCGTGCCCGGACGTTATATTTGTGTATCACCCGTTCGGTAACGCGCGAGAGGAATTTTTTCACTGCCGAACGCCCACCCACTTCAAACATTCTGCACACCCCATTGGCCTGGCCACACAGGTCCCGGAGGACTTATGTCTTACCGCATAGGCGCTCCGCCCGCCACAACAGGCATCCTGCACATTTCGGGTCGTATTCATTAATCTCAGGTGTATGTTGAAGCAAGTATTCTACGTTTTGATTTTGATCGCCCTTGGGGCACGTTTCGGGTCCACGGGTTACGCACAGGACGTTTCGTATTACGAGAAACAGCACGTTAGCGCCCACAGCGGCTTCTGGCAAGTGCTGACCGATCCGGACAACCGCACAACGACCATCCGGTTTTATGACGAACACCGGCAGGTCGTCTATCAGGAAGAATTGGTGGGGAAGTACGTACGACTCACGGCCCGGAATCGCCGGAAGCTGGACGGCATGCTCGAACAGGTGCTGCACAACCGGCTGGTGGCCGCCACGGTGGGTGTAACCGAAATGCAAAAGTTAGCGCGCGGCGCTTTGCTGAAGATGCCCGACGTTCTGTTGCGGGACGAATCCAAGGTAGAGAAGCAACTGGCGTTACAAAGGGCCCAGATCCGGCTAAATGCGTATATGATGCCGCAAAGCCTGCGGATGAAAGTGCTGATCGACAACCCGAAAGAGGAACGGATGAAGATTCGGCTGATGGATACGGAAGGGGCGACGCTCTACGAGGAAAACACCTCAGCGGTGAGTTACCACCGGCCGTTCGACCTGCAGGGCATGCCGGTGGGCACGTATACGCTGCTGGTGAAATCCAGGAAACAGTCGTTTGTGCGGGAGCTTGAAGTCAAACCGGCAGACAAGCCGCTGGCCGTCATGTCTGACGTGGTGCTGCCCTAATTAAATTTCGACCCGTTCCATGGTTTTCAGGTAATCCGGGTCAAGGTCGGCACCGATGCCCGGTCCGCTTCCGGTCGGCAAGAGTACCTGTCCTCCTGCACCATACGTAATCCCCCCGATGACCGGGTCGTCCGCCAGCATGAGCGGTGAGTCCAGGTCGAAGTGGACAATGTTGGTGCGCGCCAGCACGAGGTGAAACAGGGCGGTGATGGCCAGGCGGCTTTCGGACATGCAACCGACCTGGCAGAGAATGCCACTGGCTTCGGCAATGGCAAAAATGTGGAGGGCGTGGCGCAGTCCCCCCGATTTGGAAAGCTTCACGTTGAAATAGTCGCAGGCACCTGCACGGGCCAGCCGGAAGGCGTCGTGCGGCGAGAAAAGCGATTCGTCGGCCATGATGGCGATGGGGCTTTGCTGCCGCACCCGCACCAGATCGGGCAGGTTCCAGTGCGGTACCGGTTCCTCGCAGTGCTCTACGTCGAACGGTGCCAGCGCCCGCAAGGTGGTCAGGGCCGTCACGCCATTCCAGCCCTGGTTGGCGTCAATGCGAAGGGGAAGGGCCTCGCCCACCGCCTCGCGAATGGCCCGGATGCGGGCCACGTCCTCGGCCGGGGTGGTGCCCAACTTGATTTTAATCGCCGGAAACCCTGCCGCCTGAAAACGGGCGGCCTGTTCGGCCATCCGCTCCGGCGTGCCGATACCCACCGTCATGTCGGTATGCACTTCGCGGTCGTTCGCCCCGCCCCACAGTTGGTAGAGGGGAACGCCGCACCACTTGGCCAGCAGGTCGTGCAACGCCATGTCGAATGCGCTTTTGAGCGTTGGGTTGTGCGAAAGCGCCCGGTCTAGTTCGTGCAATCGCTTTTCCAGTTCCAGCGGATTTTTCCCTTTCCAGAGGCGCGCGACCTGTTGCGCCAGAGCAAACTGCGTTTCCTGCGTTTCGCCCACGATGTATACGTACGGACAGCCTTCGCCCACGCCCGTCAGTCCCTGGTCGGTATGCAGCCGGATGTAGAGATTGGTCGCCGACGGAATGATGCCCAACGAAATCACGAAGGGCTCTTTCAGTGGAATGTTCAGCTTGAAAATCTCCACGTGGGTGATGGTCATGGAGGCGTCGGTGCGGTCGGCAGGAAAGGTCGTCATACAGCAAGGGGGTACAGAAACGTCAGCGCAACATTACTGAAGCCGCTCGATCTCTTCGGTAACGTGGACCATAAGTTGTTCCAGTTTTTGCACCAGAGTTTCATATTGAATGAGCGTAAACCTGCGGTTGTATTCGATGCGCCAGAGGTAGCTGAGCAGCTTCCGGTGGTCGGTGGGTGTCAGGTGTACCGTTGGGAGCAGGTCGGTGAGTCGGCCCCGCTCATCGAACACTAGGTAGTCGACCATCAGGTCGTTGATGGGGTGAAAGTACAAGGTGTAAAACTGCATTTCAGCGTAATGTTCTTCTAATTTCTCGATGATTTCGAAGTGGAAGTCGTACAGGGCCACGATCTCCAGGCGCAGGCTATCGTTAGTGATGATGTCCAGCCCCCGGGTTTTAAGCGATTCGTACGCTGCTGAGTTCTGAATGGCAATAAAGTCGCGAGTGAGGTAACTGAAGTAGAACGGCAGGGAGTCGGGCACAGGTTGCGGGCTGCGGAGGTAAGTCCTGAAGACGGCGCAGGCTTTGAGTCCCCGGCGGTGTCCTGACATATTATCCTGAATATCGGTCTGATCGAGCTGCAGACCATCCCGGATTTCCGTAAGGGTTTTGATCTCGATGTTGCGCTTGCGGCGGTTTTCGTTCCATTCGTCCAGGGCAAACGCCAGCGTCACCCCCAGAAAGACTACAAACAACTCGAACAGATATGTACTCCAACGGACGGTTTTGAAAGTGGTCATACCAAATCGCATACGCTTTCGGGAAAACGAATCTGCTGCTGTCGCAACGCATCGTGACGTGTCACCATACTACCTGTCGGCCAAGATAACCCTTTTACCATAAAAAAAGCCCCGGCACAGACCGAGGCTTCGAGCAACAGAGAAGGTCGTACGGACGACGCCCGCAGGTTATTGTGCCGAATGCTGACTTTTGAGAAACGTGTGATGGGCAGCCGGTGGTTGAGCAGCAACCGTATGTTGAGGTTTGATCAGGCGCTGCTGATCCTTGGCAAACGTGTGCAGCGTCGGAGGGGTGTGCGCTGCCTGAGTGCGATGCGACGTGGTACAACTGCCAAGCCCTGTCAGGGCCAGCAGCGCATAAAATGCAAGCTTTTTCATGGCGAGACGGCTATTGTTGGCAAAGGTAACGGACCGTTGGTCGACGCTCTCAACAGAGCCATTAAAAAGCGCTTAAACTTTACCGGAATGAGGGCAGAAGCACGGGTCGGCTCAATACAGAAAAAGAATACTTTTTTTTTAGTGGATTTCTGGTACGACTCAAACTCACCTTTGTACCTGCCGGCCAGGTAGCGGTCTAGCTGCGGAAGGTTGTAAAACGCGAAAAAGCAAAACAACAGCGGAATTACGAAGGAGCCGTAGTGGCGGGAAGAGGTAGGCCGTCACCCACAGCAGGTCGCCCTCGTCGGACAAAATCCAGCAGGCAAGGGCGAGAAGCCCGAGTTCCAGCGCGAGGCTGGTACACTTCTGAGGATGCTGCGGAAATGGTGACCGTAAAGCCTATGTATCAAATCATAAAAGACGTTGCCCTACGTATACCGCGGCTAGCGCATTACTGTGCGGTCAACATCTGTCCGTAGCCCTGCGGGGCCAGCGTCTCGTCCTGACGGGCCAGTTTCCCATTGACGAAAACGTAGCGAAAGCCCTGTGCCAGGTTGTGCGGTGCCGTAAAGGTGGCCGTAGCGCGGATGGTGCGTGGATCGAATACCAGCAAATCCGCTTTTTTCCCGGCCGCAATTTCGCCCCGGTCGGGGAGGTGAAAGGTCTGGGCGGGGAGCGAGGTCATTTTGCGAACGGCTTCTTCCAGCGAAAAGAGCTTTTTCCGCTGCACGTACGACTCTATGATTTTGGCAAACGAGCCGTAGCCGCGGGGGTGCCACATGGTCGGACTGCCGTCAGAGCAGACCATGATGTAGGGTGCCTGAAGAAGCCGCTCCTGTAGGGTGCTGTCCATCACGAAATACGCCCCCGAAGCGCCCGTCGGGCCGATGTCGTCGATCAAAACGTCTTCGAACGGTTTTTTGTGTTCCCGGGCGACGGTGGCCAGCGTCATACCCGCCCAGGGGGCCGTTCCGAACAATGTCGCCTCCGGGCCGTTGCGCTGGTTGATTTTGTTGCGCAGGTACTCGGCCAGTTCGCTGCGGCGAGTGCGCACCACCTGTGCGTAGTCGTGCGGGGCTTTGGCCCACTCCGGGAACACAATGCCGATGCCCGTGTAGCTGGCGGTGTAAGGATAGAGGTCGGCCGTAAGGGCCACGTCGTTGGCACGGGCCTGTTCCAGCTGCGCGAGGATCTCTTCGGCGCGGGCGCTTCCTTTGCCGTAGACGGCCTTCAGGTGCGAGGCATTCACGGCACAGAACGCTCCCTGGGCGATCAGTTCCTGCAAAGATGCTTCCAGCTGGTCGTTGTCTTCGTTGCGCATGTGGCTGGTAATCACCCGATCGTGTCGCCCCACTACTTTCGCCAGCGAGTCCAGTTCGTAAGCGGGGGCGTAGGTGCCGGGCAGGTATTCCAGGCCGGTGCTCAGGCCGAAAGCGCCTTCTTCTAACTGCGTCTCCAGCAAGGTGCTCATCTGTTGCAGCATGGCCGGGGTCGGTACCGAGTCGTAGTTAACGCCCGTTAGTTCGCGAAGCGTGCCGTGCCCCACAAACGTGGCGATGTTGACACCGGGCGCTTTGGCGGTGACCTGTTGCATCCAGGGGACGAGGGTGCGCTGGGCGGGGCTGCTGCCGTCTTGTCCCAGAAAGATGGTGGTTACCCCCATCGCCAGAAAGTTCTCGAATGCCGGGGTTTGCAGCGGATCGCCGTGCGCGTGTGTGTCGATAAAACCGGGCGTCACCACGTGTCCTGCCGCGTCGATGGTTTGCGTGACCTGCACCAGCGCCGTGTCCACGTCGCCTACGTACGCAATGGTATCGCCGCGCAGCAGCACGTCCCAACGTTGCGCAGGGTGGCCCGTACCGTCGATCACCTGCCCGTTTTTGATCAGCACATCGAACGAACCGGGGTGCGATGCCAGAAACCGCTCAAACTCCGTGGGCGGTTGGGCACAGCGCAGGATCAACAGAAAAATCGGAAAGAGTAAGGCCTTCTGAAACGACCGCCTCAAAAGCATAGTGCGTGGAACCATGGGCCACAAATACGTATCGAAACGGGAAAGAACAAAGGGGAGCGGGCGTTTTTCTGAAAACACGTGTGGGGCCGCGTCAGAAAGGGCAGTGCTCCGTTTCGCGAAACTCAATCAGATGCCCGAACTTTACGCCGATGAGCACAAAGCATCATTTTTCCAGTCAGGAAGTTCCGCAGGCCGTCACGCTGACTTCCGTCGAAGGGATTGACCTGTTCAGCCGGGAGGCCTACAAAGAGATCCTCATCAGTCACCTAAAGGACTTTATGATCCACCGGGGCCTGCATCTGTATGCCTACGTCATCATGAACAACCACCTGCACTTGGTGGCGCAGACGGAACGTGGAGAGCTCCCGGCGCTGATCGAGGCGTTTAAGCAATCGACCTCGCAGGGGATTTACAAAAAGTTGCAGCGCGATTTTCCGGAAAGCCGACGCAACTGGCTGCTGTGGATCGTCGAAAATCAGGCGAAGAAGAGTGGCGACGACCGCCGCTACAAGGTGTGGCAGGCCGAGCATGAGGCCCTTGACCTGAATACCCATCGGCAGTTGCTGACGCAGATCGACCACATTCACCGCAATCCGGTGCGCGCGGGCATCTGCTATACCGCCGAAGCCTACAAGTATTCCAGTGCCGGGATTTACGCGGGCGAAGCGGGCGTGCTGGCCATCAGCGAAGTCATCAAACCCGGCGTCAAACTACCCTGATTTACTCAAACATGATTTCGCGTTCCCATTGCCCGGCCGGTTGTTGGTACAAGGTCCAGAAGGCCTCTGCAATGTCGGTCGGGTTAAAACGCGTGTCGGGCGAGACTGCGCCATCGATGGTGACGGTGCCCACGTGAATGTTTTTGGGCAGCAGTTCGGCATGGAGGCTAAACGCCAGATTCCGCACGGCGGCTTTGCCGATGCCCAGCGAAGCATGCAGGGGCAGTGGATTGAGGGCAGACCCTCCGCCGGTAATCAGAATCTTCCCCGTCTTCCGGGTACGCATGGTCGGCAGAACGGCCTGCACACACGAGAGTGCCCCGACGGCGTTGATGCGGAAATCGTGCACCAACACTTCCGGGTCCAGTTGAGAGGGGAGTACTTCGCGGTAAATGGAGGGATTATAGACCAGCACATCCGGCGCTTCCTGCCGCTCTTCCACCTGAATAAACGCATCGGCCACAGACGCCGGGCTGGCTACGTCGATCTGGTACGCGTGGGCCTCGGCCCCTTCGTCGCGCAGGAGCTGCGCATATTCCTCAACCCGGTTCAGGGTGCGGGCCATCAGGGCAATGGAAAATCCCTCACGGGCAAAGCGACGGGCTACAGCCAGGCTCACGCCCGGCCCTACGCCCACAATCGCACAAAGTGGTGAAGTCATAGCATCAAAGTCAGAAGCCCAAAAATGACAGAATTCCTGAGCTTCCGCAAATCAGTCGCTAGAGGGCAATCTCATCGATCGGTTCGTCCCCGTCGATGTAAGCCTCCATGGAGTCGTAGACCGTCAGGTAATCGGGCTCGCCTTTTTTATCAATTTCGATACGGTACAACTTGCCGTCGACGTCGATGGTTTTGACGCGCGTTTCGGGCTCGTCGCCGGGGCGGTCGTTGACCACGCTTCCAATTCGGCCGCTCATCATGTCGTTGATGAACTGGGTAAATTCCGCACTGAGCGACTCTTCTGTGGGATCTTGATCTTGCGAAGTAGCCATAATGGTAATTGCCTTGAAAAAATAAAATAATCAGATTAGCTTTTCTTTACGTGCAATCGTCAAAACGGTTTTCGCCGCGCGTCCTACCTTTGTTATTTCTCAGGAAGCGGCGGGAAGACCGGCTGCACAGCACACGCTGCGCACGACGTTACCGTACCTATAATTTCGCATGAAAAAGACCATTTTCCTAATTTTTCTGCTGGCGGGGCTGGCTGCCGGGGCGTGGTGGGCGTTGCGTAAACACGGCGGACGCACCACGCTCCAACAGGAGGAAACGGCGTTTCAGGTGGAAGATACCGCCGCGGTCGACCGCCTGTTTGTGGCCGGAAAAGACAACCAGACGGCGCTGTTGGAGCGCCAGCCCGACGGCCGGTGGCTCCTGAACCAACAATACGCGGCCGCTCCGGCCAAAGTCGAACTTCTGCTGCGCACCTTACGCGACCTGACCGTAAAACGACCGCTGGGCCAGGCCGAACGCGAGAACATGATTCGGGAACTGGCGGTAGAGCACCGCAAGGTGGAAGTGTACCAACACGGGCAACTCACCAAAGTGTTTTTCCTGGGCAATGAAACGAACGACGAGCGGGGCAATTACGCCCTGATGAAGGGTGCAGAACAGCCGTATGTGGTCTATCTGCCGGGTTTCAACGGGTACCTGACGCCCCGTTTTATGATTGCAGGCGCAGAATGGCGCGACAAGGAGGTGTTTCGGGTGCCGCTCGCTTCGCTGCGTCAGATCGCCGTGCAGTACCCTAAAAATCCGGCGGCGGGGTTTACGTTACGGCAGGAGGGGGGGCGTTTGGCGCTGGACGACCTGCCGCAGGCCGATCCGCAGCGCCTGGAGGCGTACGCCGAGCTGTTTGAAAAAGGACTGTACGTAGAAAACTACCTTTCCGAACAGGCTACGCTGGCTCCCTACCGCGATTCGTTGCGGGCCGAAGTGCCGGATGTGGTTTTGCAACTGGCCGCCACCCGCAACGAGCCGGTCCAGGTGCAGGTGTATTATCTGCCGGGCAATCAGGATCGGGTAGCGGGCCTTTTGGGCGAGCAGCAGGAGTTGGTGACGATTCAGTGGCAACTTTTGGAGAAAATGGTGCAGCCGCGCTCTTTTTTCAACACCTCCCTTTCCGACTGACCTGTCATTTGTTTCTTTCCCGAAAAAACCTCTGTCCTGAAGGGGGGCGTGGCGTGTCACACTACGGAAATATTGGTACATTTACCGATCTATCATAGCTCTTCCTACTTATGAAGTTCACCGTATCCTCATCGGCGCTTTTAAAGCAGCTCAACAATATCAATGGTGTGATCGCCAGCAATCCGGTGATCCCCATTCTGGAGAATTTCCTGTTCGACATTCGCGACGGAAAACTGACTGTGACGGCCTCTGATCTGCAGACTTCGATGATCATGGAAATGGACATTGAAGCCGATGCTGATACCAGCATTGCCATCCCGGCCAAAATCCTGCTCGATACGTTGAAAAACCTGCCGGAGCAACCCGTCACGTTCGTGGTCGATTTTCAGACCTACGGCGTGGAAATTCGTTCCGACAACGGACACTACAAACTGGCCGGCGAAAACGCGGTCGATTTCCCCCGCGTACCCGAACCGCGTGAAGTGACGACGATGGAAGTCTCTTCGGAAGTGATTCACCGGGCGGTGACCAATACCATCTTCGCGACCAGCACCGACGAGCTGCGCCCCGCCATGACAGGGGTTCTGGTGCACATGGACGACAGCAATTCTACGTTCGTGGCGACCGACGGCCACCGCCTGATTCGCTACCGCCGCGACGATATGGTGGGGACAGGAACGGCTGCGCAAGTGTCGATTATCCTGCCGCGCAAAGCGCTGAACCTCCTGAAGGCCACTCTGCCCTCGGACAGCACAACACTGACCATGTCGTTCAACCGCTCGAACGCGTTCTTCAGCTTTAACAACATCCGGATGATTTGCCGGTTGATCGACGAGCGTTTCCCCGATTACGAAAACGCCATTCCGCTGAATAACCCGAACGTGTTGACAATCGAGCGCCTGCCGCTGCTCAACTCGCTGAAGCGGATCGCGATTTACGCGAACAAAACCACCCATCAGGTGCGGCTCAAGATCTCGGCCGACGAACTCAATATCTCTGCCGAGGACCTGGATTTCTCGAACGAAGCCAGCGAAACGCTGCCGTGCGAATACGAAGGCGAACCGATGATGATCGGCTTCAATGCCCGTTTCCTGATCGAAATGCTGAGCAACATTCATTCGAACATGATCGCCATCGAGCTGTCGGCTCCGAACCGCGCCGGGCTGATCTTGCCGAAAGAAAAAGAAGACAACGAAGACGTGCTGATGCTGGTGATGCCGGTGATGCTTAACAATTATGTCTAGTTGATTTCTTAACGTAATAGAAAAGGGTTCTCACCGCAGTGGGAACCCTTTTTTTATGATTGTACAGCGTAAGACTTTGCTGTTGCGGTTCTGAAATTACTTAAACGCGAGCTGGTCGCCTACGCCCTTCCAGGCACGCGGAACGATCGTCACCCGCATCTAAGCTTTATGTGGGTTAACGTCCGCCCGAATCGTTTCGGCTCATCAACTCAAACAGGGGCGCGAGGTCGGGGGAGAGGATGATTTCCGTACGGCGGTTTTTCTGGCGTCCTTCCTTCGATTCGTTTGACGCAACCGGGAAATACTCGCCGCGCCCAGCGGCGGTGACCTGGGCGGGTTGCACGCCGTTGTCGCTCAAGATCCGCACGATCGACGTGGCCCGCAGCACACTCAGGTCCCAGTTGTCCTTGAAGCGCGAACTTTGCCCGACCGGGATGCTGTCCGTATGGCCTTCGATCATCACCTTGATGTCGGGGTTTTTGGCCAGGACGCCCGCCAGTTTCTGCAGCGCGTTTTGGCCCTCTTTGTTGACCTGCGTGCTGCCGGAACTGAACAGAAGATTTTCCGAAAGCGAAACGTACACTTTGCCTTCTTTCATCTGCACGGTCAGTTCGTCGCTGTCGAACCCGATGAGCGCGTCTTTGACCTTGCCCAGCAGGCTGCTCAGCATTTGATTTTGCTGGTCGATGATGGCCGACATCTCCTGAATACGCCGCTCGCGTTCCTGGAGGGTCTCGGAGGTAGCCTGCAACATGTTTTCCTTTGCCTGCAGCTCACCGCTCAGGTTCTGAATATCCTGCGAAGCCGAAGCGCGCAGAAACGCCATCTCTTCGCGCAGGTCGCGCGTCACTTTGCCGTATTTGAGGGTATCGCCCTCCAGCGTGGCGCGTGCCTCGCGACACTCCTCGAAACGAGACGTCATTTCCGTATATTTTTTCTTGGAGACGCACGACGGAAAGGCCAGAAGGCACAGGGTGGCGGCAGAAGCGGCCGCACGAAACAGGAAGAAACGATTCATAGGTACTTGGCTTGGTTTTCGGTTTTTACGGAGCAAACGGGCGAAAGGATGGGGCGTGAAGCCGACAAGAAATTTGTACATTGGGACAATAGAATGCAGCTCAGTGCGTAAGGGTATAAAGAAAGTTAAACTTTGACCGGATGGCATCTGAACTTTACCTGCCTCTATTCTATTGTAAAGATGATGAAATATCCCATCCTACTTCTTCTCCTGGCCTTCTTTTCCATAACAGGACTGAGGGCGCAAGACACCAAGACGCCTAATTCTGCGCGACCCAGCAACGAAAACCGCAACCCCGATTTCGACGTCAAAGCCAAAAATTATTCGGACGAATTTGGCAGCGGCAATTACCGCAAAGAGTTGGCGAAGCTGCGCAAAGAAAATGAGAAACGTGTGGCCAAGGCCATGAAGGAGAAGAAGAAAGACCTGCGGCGCTCGTCGCGCCCCCAGTTTTCCGACGCTTCGTACTTCGGGCACAAACGCCCGCCCAAGAAGCGTAAGCCCGGTAAGAAAAAATTCTGCAAAGAGTGCGGTATTGTACATTGACCGCATCACGTCATTCTGTATACCCGCCGCAGTAGGAAGACCTACTGCGGCGGTGGTGTTTATGCCCTTACCAGTTCCAGCACCGTGATTTCCGGTGGCATGCCGATCCGCCCGGGGAACCCCAGGTAGCCGTAGCCCCGGTTGACGTACAGCCGCTGTGCGCCTTCCTGGTACATGCCCGCCCATTCCTTGTACACGTATTTGACAGGGCTCCACTGGATCGATCCGATTTCGACGCCGAACTGCATGCCGTGCGTGTGGCCGGCCAGCATCAGGTCAATGTCAGAAAACTGCGGAATCACCTGCGCGCGCCAGTGGCTCGGGTCGTGCGACAGGAGAATCTTCACCGGTTGGTCTTCGGTTCCGTGATGCGCTTTCGGCAGGTTGCCGTATTTCGGGAAGCGGTCGTTGCCGCTGTAGTTCTGGATGCCGATGACGGCAAGCGATTCGCCGTCGACGCGTAACAGCCGGTGTTCGTCGATCAGTAGGTCCCAGCCCATTTCGCGGTGCACGCGCGCCAGATCTTCCAGATTCTGCCGCTTCGCCGCTTCCGACGGCCACCGTACGTAGTCGCCGTAGTCGTGATTGCCGAAGGTAGAGTAGACACCCAGTGGGGCTTTCACCTTCTCAAAAATCGCTTTGTATTCCTTCATCTCCCGGGCTTGGTTGTTCACCAGATCGCCCGTAAAAAAGACCACGTCGGGCTTCTCGCGCAGCAGCAGATCGATCCCTCCTCGCACAGCCGTTTTGTTGAAGAAACTGCCCGAATGGACGTCCGAAATCTGCACGGCCCGCAATCCGTCGAGGGCGCGGGGCAAGTGGGGAAGCACCACGCGCTGGTGGCGAATGCGGTAGTCGTGCGCGCCCGACAGGATGCCATAGCTCATGGCTACGAACGGGACCGCCCCGGCTGCCAGGGCCACTTGCGACACCAGTTCCGAGCGGGGAATGTCGTCAGCTGGCGCGGCACCAGAACGAACCTGCTGCACGACCCATTTGCCCAGGCGAGCCAAGTCGCCGATGAATAAAAACAGCAGGACGAACACTTTCGAGAAGTAATTCACGAACAGCCCGGTCAGCATAAACTGCTGAAACAGCCGCGGGTAGCGGTCGGGCAAGGTCAGGCGATAGAGCCAGAATAGTAGCAGGGTCAAGGCCGTAAGGCCCCAGAACGACCAGGCCACCCCGTGATAGATCAGCGGTGATGCCGCCTGAAAGGCTACGCGTACCGCCTGAAAAACGTAAAAATCGATCAGCAGAAATAATACCGTCGCCAGGGCGGTCCCCACAATCCGGGAAGTCATAAGCGTACAAAGAAAACGACACGGCAGCGGCGCACAGGCGACTGCCCGCATCAGAATGAAGTTAATGATACAACAACGCGGGTGGGTAAATAGGTCGGCGTCAGGAGTGCGTTTTTTCGTACCACGCCACAATAGCATCGCGGAGGGTGCGGTCCGGGTGTTTCTCCTGATAAGCGTGAATAAATTTCTGGTACTCTACATCATTTTCGTTTTCTGCCTGTGGGCTCTGACCCTCCTTCGGCTGCGCATACGACTTCCAGGCCTCCACCAGCCGACCGTACGGCTGCCCTTGGTACTGCCGGGCAAACTCGCGGAAAATCCGCGTAAACCGGAACTGCGGGCCGAGTTCTTTCAGGAAAAATGCCCGACTTCGGTAAGTGTTCTTCATGTTGACCGGCACCAGGTCTTCGGCTTTAGCGGGTTCTTCCTGGTTGCGGTTGCGGCGGCGATAGCCCAGCCGGGGCGTGCGGGTCGGTTCTTTTTCCTGCTTGCCGTACTTCAGGTATTCGATGATTTTCGCGCGAATCTCCTCCCGATTCCCGGAGGCATCGATGTCGTGATCTTTGCAGTACGCCATCATTACCTTTTTCGACCATTCACGAGCTTCGAACTCGGGGAGCGTAATGTTGTGGGGAAGTGGAGTACGAGGGTTTGCCATGGCAAAATAAGTTAGATAGAGATAGGCTACGGCAGGCTTTCGAGGTAAAAAGCCTGCCGTAGTAGTTGCTACACTACTTTGCCCATCGCAGCCTAGCTTACTTGAGCTACCGCACGCCGGGTGCGATGGGCAAGTTTATCAGCAATCAAGTACATCACTGGTACAATCACCAGCGTCAGAAAAGTAGCGAAAGTTAAGCCGAAGATGACGGTCCAGGCCATTGGGCCCCAGAAAATTGCATTGTCGCCGCCGTAATAAATATCTGGGTTAAAGTTAGACAATAATCCGATAAAGTCTATATTAAGCCCGATGGCAAGCGGGATCAACCCCAGTACGGTGGTGATGGCCGTCAGCAGTACGGGGCGCAGGCGGGTTTTCCCTGCATCGACGATGCTGCTGCGCAGATCTTCGTCCGACAGGCGCTCGTCGTCGGGAATGCCCAATTCGGCCCGTCGTCGTTTTCGGATCAGGTCGGTATAATCCAACAGAACGATGGCGTTGTTGACCACCACGCCTGCCAGCGAGATGACCCCAATCCCGGTCATGATGATGATAAAATCCATGTTGAAAATGACCAAGCCGAGGAACACCCCGATGGTGCTGAACAAGACCGAGCACATGATGATGAACGGCGCGGACAGCGAGTTGAATTGCGTCACGATGATCAGGAAGATGGCAAACACGGCAATGGCCATCGCCTGGACCAGAAATGCCATGGATTTGGCTTGCTCTTCCTGTTCGCCCGTAAAGCGGTAGCTGAAGCCTTCCGGGAATTTATAATCGGCCAGGATGTTCTGCATTTTTTTGATGATCTCGGTGGGGTTGTAGCCCGCCGTCACGTTCGAGTAGATGGAGATCACCCGGTCCAGATCCTTCCGTTTTACTGAACCATAGGTCGAGGAAAAGTCCACGTTAGCCACTGAGATGATCGGCACCTGTTTCAGTTTCCCGAATTTGTCACGGAACGTAATGGTTTTGTTGATCAACGCGTCTACATCGTACCGCTGCTCGTCCTTCAACCGAAGTTGAATCGGGTACTCGTCCTCCCCGTCCTTGAACTGCGACACTTCTTTGCCGAACAGCGCGGTGCGTAGTTCCATGGCTACCTGACCTGTCGACAGACCGAAGCGCCGGGCTTTTTCGCGGTCGATGTCGACCAGAAGTTCGGGCTTGCCGGTTTCCAGATCGCTGCGCAGACCTTCTACCCCCGGGATGTTGGCCGCCTCAAGCTGACGTTGAACGTCCTGCGCCAGGGCTACCAGCTTCTCGTAGTCTTCGCCGACAATTTCCAGGTTGATTGGTTTGCCTACCGGCGGGCCGGATGCGTTCTTGTCGACCGTGACCAGCACGCCGGGGTATTGCCCCACGCGGTCACGGATTTTTTCCATCAATTCGATGGTCGACTGACCCCGTCGCTGGTTAAACGCCTCGAACGATACGGTGATGCGCGCCCGGTTGGGGGTAGCGGCAAAACTAGGCCCCTGGGCCGGATCGCTCGTGCCTTGCCCCACCTGTGCGATGATCGACTCGATCATGTAATCATAAGGTTGCATCAGGGCGATGATCTCGTTTTCAAGCTTCTTGGTAAACGCGTTGGTCGTTTCGATGTCAGTGCCGATGGGCTCCTCCACAAACACGTTGATGTATTCCGGCTCGTTGTTGGGGAACAGCAACACTTGCGGTTGCCGGACGCCCAGGAGCATCAGGGAGAGGATGAGCAGCAAGAATGTGCCGCCGAAGAACCACAGCGGATTCCGCCCCCGCAAGGCAAAGTCGAGCAGACGTTCGTAGCGACTTTCCAGCCGTGGCAGGCCTTTTTCCTGGAACCAGTCGGATGCCGGGGTCAGGAAGAAGAAGTTGATCAGCGCAAACAGCGCGAAGATGACCAACAGGTTGGCAACCGTAAACGCCTGGGCGAAGTAGCAGATGATGCCGATGCCGATCATGGTGCCGGCAACGATAAACAGCCGCCGCTGCCGTTTGGGCGTGCGCGCCGATTCTTCGGCCTTCATGTACATACGCGTCAGCACCGGGTTGATGACCAGGGCCACGAATAGCGACGAAGACAGCGTGATGATCAGCGTAATGGGCAGGTACTTCATGAACTCGCCGATAATGCCTGACCAAAAGGCCAGGGGCACAAAGGCCGCCACCGTGGTTGCCGTAGAGGCGATGATGGCCACGGCCACTTCGCCAGCTCCTTCTTTCGCGGCGCGTATCGGGCTGTAGCCCTGTTGCATGAGGCGATAGGTGTTTTCTACTACCACAATTCCGTTGTCGACCAGCATGCCGAGCGCCAGAATCAGCGAGAACAGTACCATCAGGTTGATGGTCACACCGAACAGGTTCAGGAGCATAAAGGCCATGAACATGGACATCGGGATGGCCACCCCGACAAAGAGGGCATTGCGCAGGCCCATGAAGAACAGCAGCACCAGCACCACCAGAATAACGCCGGAGATGATGGAGTTTTCCAGGTTCGAGAGCTGGTCTTTCGTCCGGCGCGACTGATCGTTCGTGATGGTGATTTCCAGGTCGTTCGGAAAGCGGGTGGCCTGCGCCTCCGCTACAATTTCCTTGATCTGGTCGGCGGCGGCAATCAGGTTTTCGCCGCTGCGCTTCACCACGTCGAGCGTAACCACAGGGAGTTTGTTCTGCCGCGCGAAGCTTTCCGGCTCCTCAAACCCGTATTCCACGTCGGCCACGTCGCGCAGGTACACCACGTTGCCGTTCTCGTTTTTGATCACAATGTCGTTCAATTCGTCCGGGTCGGTAAATTCGCCCGTTACGCGGATGGAGCGGCGGTAGCCGTTGCTGAGCAGATCACCACCCGAGATGGTCACGTTTTCGTTCGCTACGGCTCCTTCGATATCGGAGAAATTGACCTGTACGGCCTCCATTTTGTACAGATCGGCATTGATTTTTACCTCACGCTCGCGCGTTCCGCGGAGGTCGGCATACGAAATCTCCGGGAGCTTTTCGATCTCGTCCTGCAGGTATTCGGCAAAATCCTTCAACTCTTCGGTGCTGTAGTTGCCCGAAATGTTGACGAACATGATAGGCACATCCGACAGGTTGACCTCCTGCACGGTCGGGTCGGAAGGCAAGTCGTCGGGCAGCTCGCTCTTGGCCTGATCTACGGCATCTTTTACATCCTGCAATGCTTTGGCTTTCTCCACATCGGGGTTGAATTCAATCAGGATGGTGGAGTAATCCTGCACCGAAGTTGAGGTGATGTCTTTGACGCCCGTAATGCCTTTGAGTTCTTTCTCGATCGGTCGCGTGACGAGGTTCTCGATGTCGACCGGGGAGTTACCCGGGTAGGGCGTCCCGACGTAGACGTTGGGGAGCACCACCTCCGGAAATTGCTCCTTCGGCATGGTCACGTACGACACCATCCCGAAAATCACGATGATGAGCGTCAGCAGAATGACCGACGTCTTGTTGTCGACGGCGAGCGAGGTCAATCCAAACTCCCGTTTAATTTCTTTGTTTTCTTTCATGGGGATATTGAGTCAGGGATCAACAGTCGGGGAGGCGGGCGCATTGAGAACAGGGGAAAACCTGTATGCTCAACGACACCTGCCTCCGAATGAGATACTAGCGCTGTGCTACGTTTGCTACCACCTGCACCCGCATGCTGTCCACCACGTCGCGGAAGCCGTCGGTGATGAGCTGCTCGTTGCCCTGCAAGCCACTTTTGACCTGCGTTTCGTTCTGGTAGTTCAGGCCACGTTCGATGGCCACCCGCTTGGCAAACTGCTTTTCTTTAGGGCCGTTCAACACAAACACAACGTCCTGTCCGCGTTCCTGACGGATGTATTGCGTCGGAATGACGACGGCATCGGGCGCACTGTAGTCTTTGATTTTAACAACGGCCAGCATGTTGGGCTGCAACTGCCGGTTTGTGTTCGAAAGTGAAATTTCGACGGGGAACGTCCGGTTATCGGCTTTGATGACCTGGCTCACGGCGCGGATGCGTCCTGTGTAGGCAGAGTCGCCCAGCGATGGAAACTGGAGCATAACTTCGTCGCCTTGCTTGATCTGGCCCAGATACGCTTCCGGGATGTCGGCCTCGACATAGACCTCGTCCAGCGCGACGATGCGCATCAGCGGAACACCGGGCATGGCGTTTTCGCCTTCACGCAGCATGATTTCATCGACAACGCCGTTGAACGGAGCGCGCACCTGCGCCTTGCCCAGTTGCGACTGCAACGACCGCAGCCGACTTTCGAGCGCGTCGCGGTTGGCTTTGGATTCGAGGTACTGCACTTCCGTGCCGATGTTCTGTTTCCACAGCCGCTCCCGCTTTTCGAATACCGTGCGGGCCAGTTCCAGTTGCGACTTCAGTTCGGCGATGTTCTGGTTCATGACGTCCGCGTCGATCGAGGCGAGGAGCTGGCCTTTCCGGACGCGTTCGCCTTCCCGCACCGGAATTTGCTGCACCATGCCCGCCGTTTCGGCCCCGATGGTGATGTTCTGGTTGGACATCACCGTGCCGCGCACCTCGATGAAATGGGCGAAGTTTTTCCGTTCGACGGGTTGCGTGGCGACCAGCACCGACCGCTCTTCGGCAAAGGTTGGGTCGAGGGCAGCAATCTCCGTGCGGAGTTCGGTAATTTTTCCTTCCAGTTCCGTGACCTGCGACTCGTATTCGCTGAGCTGGGCTTTCTTTTTCTCCAGTTCGTCGCCCGACGAGCAGGCCGCCAGGGTGGCTAGGGTCAGTATCGTAAGAAATGTGTTTTTCATGATCGGTAGAAATGCATCAAAGAGTGAAGGATCGTCGGATTATTCGGTAGAAAGAGATTCGTTCAGCAAGGTGCCGTTGGCTTTGTCCAGATCGACTTTGGCCACCAGCGCATCGTACAGCGCGTTGTAGTAGTTAGTCTGTGCCGCTTTCAGGTCGGCTTCGGCGTTCACCACTTCCAGGTTGGAGCCAAAGCCCTCCTCGAATTTGAGTTGCGTAACGCGCGCCACTTCTTCGGCCAGTTGCAGGTTACGTTGCTCGTTTTCCAGCGTTTCCAGGGCATTGTTCAGTTGCGCGCTCGCCTGCTGACGTTCTAAGTCAATCTGTCTTTTCAACAGGGCAAAGCCGTTCTGTGTTTTGTCGTACGCCACGCGGTTCTGCTGAATCCGGTACTTCTTCTGCAACCCGTCGAAAATGGGCAGCGTCAGGCGCAGTCCGTAGGCGCCTTGCGAGTACCACTGCCGGTTGAAGAGCGCCGCCAGGTCGTCGTCGCCCCCCGTAAAGCCGTAGCGGGCAAACAATGATAACTTGGGCAGATAGCCCGACTGCGTATTCCGGATGTCGAGAAATGCCAGGTCGCGCTGGGTTTCCAGCACCGAATACTCAATGCGTTGTGAGTAGTCGAACGTCTCTTCCATCGGCACCAGCGACACCTTTGCCTCGGCCAGTTGGTCTTTAAGGGTAATTGGCATTTGCAAATCGTATCCCATCTGGAACTTGAGAAGCGCTTCGCTCACTGCCACCAGCCGCTCGGCGTTGGAGCGCTCCGTCGCCAGGTTGTTGCGCTGCACTTCGAGGCGCATCACGTCGATTTCCTCAGCAAAGCCATTTTCGTAAAGTCCCTTGGTCTGAAACAAGGTCGAGTCCAGGCGCGAGATGTTCAGGTCGAGCAGCGTCAGGCGTTCCCGGTTCACCAGTGCGCCGTAATACGCCTTCGACACGTTGACGATGATGTCGCGTCGCGTCTGGCGCAATTGCTTCTGCGACAGTTCCTTATACGTATTGGCGGCCTTTAGCCCAACCAGGTAAGACCCGTCGAACAGCATCTGCGAGGCACTGAGCAGCGCACTGCCCTGGTACCTGATGCCGAAGCGAAGCACCACCGGCTGGTCCGGGTCAGTAGGCGTGCCTCCGCCCCCGAACATGCCGCCGGCCTCGGCCGGTAGAATTACGACCGGAATCAAGAAATTGTCCGTTAGCTCGGCGGTTCCGCTGATCTGGGGCAGCCCTGCCGCCCTGATTTCGCCCACCTGCGCGGCGGCATTGTGGGCGTCTAGTTGCGAGTTTTTCACCACCTCGCTATTCGCCATTGCATACGCAACGGCTTCTTCCAGCGTAAACGCCTGGGGTTCGCTCGGCTGCGCGAAGCCGCTAAAAGAGAGAAGCGAAAGGGCAAGTGCCCAAACGGTAAAGCTATGGTTTCCCATGGGTCCTGATGTTGTATTTTGCTTTATAGGTCTGTAACAGCTCGTATCCGCGGGGGGACACCACGCCGTGTATAAAATGCAGCAGAAACTGCGTTTGCACTTCTACCAAACTGTAGGTGTCGTGGGGGAAGGCCGACGAATCGAACGCCAGCATCGCTTGCTCGATGCGCATGCGCGCCAGAATCGCCGGATGGGCGTCGTCGCGGTACAGGCCGTCGCGCTGACCCCATTGCAGGTTGTGGAGGATCGTCTTTTCGATGCAGGAATCGCGGTGCTCCAGAAAAACATGCCAGGCATCGGGGTGGTATTTCTGCAAGTCGTAGAGGACCACGGGGTTCATGTTGGCGAACATTTTCTGCAGCATGATCGAAATCAGGATGAACTCCTCGATGGCGTCGTGAGCTTCCTGACTAATCCCCTGCAGTACGTCTTCGGTCCGACATTGATGTTCCAGCATGACGCACTGTACCAACTCGTGTTTGTCGCGAAAAAACTGATAAATGGTCTTTTTCGAGACCGACAGGTCTTTCGCCACATCGTCCATCGTCACACTTCGTAAACCGTACCGCAAGTAGAGATCCTCGGCCCCTTTGCGGATGCGTTCGCGCATGGTTTCTGTCTTCTGTTCCATCAACAATGCAAAACTTAGGAAACGAAAAAAAGTTTCAAAGTTTCCGATTCGTAAAGCCGATTATTTTCAGGATGAAAGGCAAAAACAAAGGGCTGAACCGAAAGCAACCGTTTGGCCGCCGCGCACGTGATAGCCAACACCGGGAAGAACCGCCTCCGCATTAAAAGTTACAATCGTGTGATCTAACCTTTTGATTCTCTCGTAGTTAGATTCTCAGCATATTCTTCATACAAACACCTTCATCTATGCACACCTTTTTTACCACCCTTTGTCGCACCTGTTTCCTGATGGGGATTCTCGTGACGGCTCCCACCCTGGCTCAGACGTACAAAGCGTACCTGGGCGGCGCAAACGAAGTCCTGCCGGTCGCCACCATGGGCCACGGCGAAATCACCGCCGAATTAACGGGCACGACCGTAACCGTAACCGGCTCGTTTACCGGATTGAGCAGCAAATTCACCGCTTCGCATCTGCACTTGGCTCTGGCGGGTACGGCCGGCGACGTGGTATTTCCGCTGACGCCCACCATCCCGGTCGACTCGGACTCGCTCAGCGGAACGTTCGAAGCCGCTGACAACACCATTCCGTTGTCGGAAGAGCAGGTGATGGCGATGATGAATCGTCAGATTTACGTCAATCTCCACTCGGTAATGTATCCTAATGGCGAAATCCGTGGGCAAGTGGTTCCGGAAGCCGACGCATACTACCGCGCCAACTTGTTCGGCAGCAACGAGGTGCCGGCCGTCGCGACGCAGGCGAGCGGGAGTGTCTTCATGGAGTTGCATGCGGATACACTGGTGGTGACCGGTTCTTACATGAATCTGTCCAGTCCACGTAATCCGGTCGGTGGCACGGGCGCGCATCTGCATGCCGGTAAAGCGGGCATGAACGGGGGCGTGGTCATTCCGCTGAACCCCACACCGGGTCCGGACGGCACTGCAGGAACCTTCGAAGCGGCCAACAATACGGTGAAACTAACGGCCGACCAGCTGGTCCAATTGCGTAGCCGGGGCTTGTACGCCAACATCCACTCAGAAATGTACGGCTTTGGCGAGATTCGCGGGCAGGTGGTGAGCGGCATGGCCAATGCGGTTTTTGTAGCGCATTTGTCGGGCACTAACGAAAATCCTGCTGTGACGACGACGGCCCACGGCGCGATGGTGCTGGAAGTCATGGACATGATGGTGATGACTTCGGGGTCGTTCATGGGACTGGAAAGTGATTACGCGGCTTCGCACCTCCATACCGGATTGGCCGGCGCGAACGGGCCGGTGGCTTTTCCATTGGCACCCGCTCTGGAGGGTGACCAGCGGGGGGGCACGTTCGGGGGTGACAGCAACCAGGTCGAACTGACCCAGGCGCAATACATGGCCATGTTCGAGCGGATGATCTATGCCAACGTGCATTCGGCCAACCATTCCGGCGGCGAAATCCGCGGTCAGGTCGTCCCTGAGAGTCAGTATTTTGTGGTAGGCCACCTTTCGGGTGCACAACAGGTCCATCCCGTGGCGTCGTTGGGTAGTGGGGCTGTGCTCGGTGAGATTCAGGGAAATCAACTGACCGTCACCGGTTCGTTCATGGACCTGATGAGTGACTTCAATGCCAATGTTGCGGGCGGTGCTCATTTGCACATGGCCTATGCCGGGCAAAACGGACCGGTGGTGTTCCCGCTGGTCACCGACGTGGAGGTAGGGAACCGAAGCGGCATGTTCATGGCCGACTCCAATCAGTTTACGCTGGACAGCGCGCAGCGCGTTGGGCTGTTAAAGCGCCACTTTTACGCTAACATTCATTCGACCGATCATCCGGACGGTGAGCTTCGGGGGCAAATGCTGCCGCAGGCTACCGCGCTCTTCATCGCTACCCTGTCGGGCGCCAGCCAGACGCCCCCGGTGAAGTCCATGGGCAGCGGGACGCTGATCGGCGAACTGCACGGCACGACGCTGATGGTGAGCGGTGCGTTTATGGATCTCAGCAGCGGCTACGTGCCGAACGTAGCGGCGGGGTCGGGTGCCCACCTGCATTTGGGGCTGGACGGCATGGCCGGAGGTGTGGTAGTGCCACTGAATGTGATGGCGGCCGCGGGCGATACGGCCGGGGTAGTGATGGCCGATTCGAACAGCGTAGCGCTCACGGCGGGGCAACTCGATACGCTGCGGATGCGCATGCATTATGCCAACGTGCATACGGAAGCGTACCCCAGCGGTGAAATTCGGGGGCAGATGCTGCCGCTTGCGACGAGCTATCTGACCGCTACGCTGCAAGGCATGAACGAAAATCCGCCCGTGATGACCGACGCGATGGGTTCGCTGAAGCTGGAGATAAATGGAGAAATACTTACCGTTACCGGCTCGTTCAAGAACCTGGATAGCACCTATGTAAACTCGCACCTGCATGTGGGGGCGGCCGGTCGGAACGGAGGCGTAAAAATTCCGCTTGTGGCCACAGTAAATCCCGATTCGTTAGGCGGTATGTACCTGGCTGCTGACAACCGGTCGGTCATCAGCATGGGCGTCGCCGATTCGCTCGTGCGGGGACTGTTGTACGCGAATGTGCATTCCAAAGCGCATAGCGGTGGCGAAATCAGAGGGCAGGTCTTGAAAGAAAGTAATTTCTTCCCGATGGCCACTTCGATCACCAGTCCTGCCGACGAAGCCGAGATTACCATCGAAGGGCCAGACAATCAGGAATTTAGCGCTATGTGGGACGCCGCGGCTGACCCCGACGGAAACCGGGTGGTGTATTACTGGCAGCTAGCCGCCGATTCTGGGTTTGCGCTGATGGTCGTGAATGCCCTGGTAGATACCAACACGGCTTTTGTCACCGACTACGGCACGGTCGATTCGCTGTTGGCTCTGGCGGGCGTCGGGGTCGATCAGCAGGTGACACTCTACCATCGCGTGGTAAGTTCGGACGGAAGTTTAATGAACATGGCCATGGACGTGCCTTCGGTGATGCTAACGCGCGGAGTGGTGGTGACCGATGCCGACGAGCTGTTAAGTCAGTTCCTGTACGGAGTTTACCCTTCGCCTACGGCCGGTCGCGCGACCCTTCTGGTAGAAGCAGAACGTGCTTCGCAGGGACAGATCGTCGTGACGGATCTGATGGGGCGCATGGTCAGCCAGCGCGACATTCGGTTGCGCTCTGGCCGCAATGAGTTCCCGGTTGAGCTGGCTCGCCAATCGCCGGGCATCTATTTTGTGACCCTCGCCATCGAAGGGCAACCCCTGCCGGTGCGAAAGGTCGTGAAGCAATAAAAAATTAACGTTGATGTGTAGGGGCGATGCCGTCAGGCGTCGCCCTTTTTTATGGTACTGATCCTTAAAGAGATCGGGAAAATTACCCGTTTTTCTTGCGCCTCTGGCCAGACTGTGCGGATACGCGCCAGGGCCTTGGGCAAAGGGTCGGTGCCTTCTTGGTTCTGGTAGCGGCGTAAGGCCGACCAACTGGAAAGATAGCCCGCTAAGTGGGCATACGTCCAGGAAACTTCCAAGTTGAAGGAGCGCTCTTCCACATCGGCAAAAGGAAACGGCAGGGTCGCGTAGCCGGCCTCTACATGGCGGCGTTCGGGGTCCCAATAGGGTCCTAACGCTTCGTGGTAGAGATACCGGACGCCCGCATCGATGCCGGGGGCAATGGTCAGCAGACCATACGTCCAGACGGCGAGCTGCGCACCAGGACGTGCGACGCGACGTGCCTCTGCATAAAACGGATCGAGCGCAAACCAATGTAAGGCTTGTCCTACCGTAATCAGATCGAAATACTGGTCTGGAAAAGGCGTCTGCTCCGCCGGACTGACCTGGTAACGCACGTTGGGCAGGGTAGGGGCCTGAGCCAGCTGCTGTGCACTGAGGTCGGTGGCTTCGACCTGGTCGAAAAAGGCAGCGAGGCGTTGTGCTACCTGACCGCTGCCGGTGGCGCAATCCCAGGCACGTTGCCGTGCCCGAACGCGGCTCATCAAAAACGAGTACAATTCGTCCGGGTAGGTAGGGCGAAATTGCGCGTAAGCGGCGGCCTGTTGCGAAAAAAGGTCTTTCGACATCCCAAGGGGTTTTCGGTAAGGTAGCCACTTCGCGCTTCATGCGCCAGCACCCAGCTTTTCGTTGGGCACTTAGGTATAGACTTTCTGTTTGGTGACGACCTTGCGAATCGCTTCGTACAAATGCGTAGGTTGAAAAGGCTTGCCAATAAAGTCGTTCATGCCTACCTGCCGAATGCTCTCCTCAACTTCCGGCGAAATGGTAGCGGTTAGCGCAATAATGGGCAGCTTTTCTGCAGGAATGCGCTGGCGGATTTGTCGAGTGGCTTCGTAGCCATCCACTTCCGGCATACTCAGGTCCATCAGAATCACGTCGTATTCGTGTTGCTCCAACATTTCCAGTACCTGCCGTCCGTCGCAGGCAAAGTCGGCGCGGGCAGCCTGCCACTGTTTCAGAAATCGCTTGACAACAAGCTGGTTGATCACGTTATCTTCCGCTACGAGTACTCTGATGTCCTCCAGTGAATGGGACGAGGTCTGTACTGGCGTTGCGGGTTGCACCACTGCCGGATCGGCCTTTTTCAAAGTAAGCAGGCAATGGACAGAGGTTCCTTGTCCCGGCTGATGTTCCCGATGGAGGGTGCCCTCGTGCAAACGCACCAGCTTTTGGGCGATCGAAAGCTCAAATCCGTTGTTGAAGCTGGCGTACGATGCTCCGGTGAGTTCTTGCGTTGAGCCACCCAAAAGGTTGAACTGGCCGCTGGTGTTCCCGATGCTGGTGTCGTGTACCGTCAGTTCCAGCCGAATGTTGGTAGCGTGCGCCTGCAGACAGCGTAGCGATACGGTGATTTTGCCGCAGTCGGTGCTGTTGAGGGCGTGCGAAAGCAGGTGGTTCAGCAGTTGGGTCAGCCGGTTGCGGTCGCCCTTCAGCGGGATGTCCAGCGCTTCGTCAAACTCCAGTTGCAGGGTATTGCCTTTGGCGCGCACCAGCGGTTGAAACGCACTGAAAACGTGGTTGGTAATTTCTTTCAGAAGCAGCGGTTTTTCTTCCAGCTGAATGGGGTCCGCTTCGATCTGCTGGTAGTCCTGAATGCCGTTGAGGTTATGCAACAGGGTTTCGGCCGAGAATAAGATCAGGCGAAGCATTTTGGCTTGCTCCGGGCGGGGCAGGTCTTCCAGTAGTAAGTTGGACAGCCCCATAATGCTGTTAAGCGGCGTACGAATTTCGTGCGAAAGGCTGGAAATGAAGGCTTTCCGCGACAGTTGATGCAACTGCGTCATGATGGGATTTTCCTTCCCTTCCAGCGACAAATCCAGGTGCAGGCCCACCACGCGTTGGGGTTTGCCCGCTTCGTCCCACTCCACAATCTGCCCATGGCAGTAGACCCAGTGCATGGTGCCGCTGCGGTGGAAGCAACGGATCATGGCGCTGAACGGCGCTTGCCCGCCGGACGCGGCGTGGCGCTCGAACGCCTCTTCTACCTTGCGGACGTCGTCAGGGTGAATAATTTTCTTCCAGCTCGACGGGTGGTTCGGCATGGTTTGCTCGTCGTAGCCGAACATGGCCTTGAAGCGCGGACTCAGAAACTCATAGTCGCTCCCGATGCGCCAGTCCCAGTAACCGGCTTTGGCACCGTCGAGCAGTTGGTGGAAGAGCGTTTCTTGTTCGTATAACTTTAGCCGCAGCAACTCAACTTCTTGCTGGGCGTGGCGTTCTTTTTCGAGAAGGCACTGCTGGTCACGGACCAGTTGTACTAGTTCGTCTCGCGATAAAGTGGAGACGTCTTTTGTAATTTGGGTAGGCTTCATCCTCTAAGAATCTTTCAGTTTTGTGAAACCCAACCTGTTCATTCCAATAAATTCGATAAAAATAATAGAATGGGCAGGTAAAGAGCGCTAAAGGTAGAGAGCCCAACTTGCTATTACCGGTTAACTTTGCTGGTTACCTTACTTGAATTCTCTACTTCTGTAATTTAGTGTATTTGAGACGAATAAGCTATATATTAAGTTATAAGTTGATTTTTTTGGGTTTTGTTTCCAAGCCTTTGCGGAACAATTGGGGAAAGAATCTTCAGAAACTGAGACTTCCCCTGTATCAGCCCGACACAGGGCGCGCGGCACAATGCTGAGTTTCCGCTCTATAATGCGTTTTCCTTCCGTGAAACGAGCCGATTTGTCTTTATTGTACCTTTATGTCGGGGTTTGTGTCTCGCTCGGGTTACGTCTCTTCGTAGAATCCAGCCATTTTTTAAGTCCCGACTCAGAATATTACCTGAGTTGCAGTCAGAATGTGCTTGACGGAAAGGGTTTTGTCTTAGACAATCCGCAAACCGGGCAGCAAATTCCCTTTACCGTATGGCCCGTCGGATACCCGGCCCTCATCGCTTTGGTGGCGTGGCTGACCGGCCTGCCGGTGCTGTGGAGTTCCAAGCTTATCAATCTGTTGTTACTGGCCGTAGCGTTCGGCTGGCTGCGACAGCTGGCTCCCGCGCGCGCCTGGTGGCTGGCGCTGGCCTTCACGAGTGCGACGCTGTTGGAAGTATTTTCGTTCACGTGGTCGGAAGCGCCTTTTCTGATCGTTCTGCTGGTGTTTGGTGGCGCGCTGCACCGTTACTGTGCCGGGCCAGGCGGATGGCCACGGGCACTAGGACTCTTGGGGTTGGGAAGCGCACTCTTCCTGTTGCGCTACATAGGTGCGTTTGCGTTTTTGTGTACGGCCGGTGCCGCATTGCTGGTGTGGACACGACCCGCCCAATTCCGCTATCGGGCATTGCCGCTGCTGGTCGTGAGTTTGGTGGGGATGATCGTGGTAGTGGGCTATCTGAGCATTTTATACATGCAAACGGGCTTTTGGACCGGAGGAGCCCGTTTCGTACCCGCACAGGAAAGCCTGGGAACGTTCGGTACGATGTTGTTCAAGGCACTGGTCGGCGAATGGGTCATCCCCTATGCTTATTACCCTGCCATGCTGGCCAAACCGTCTTTTTGGAGGGTGGCGTTTGTTCAGGTGGGGTTGTTCGGATGGGGCTTTTATCGGGTGCGTCGGCTAGCCTCCAGGACACGCATCACGCTGCCTGCCTTCGCGTGGGTGTTGGTGGGGATCAGCGTGCTCTACCTCGTCGCACTGGTGGGGTTGCGCTGGCTCTCGCCCTTTGATGCGTTTGGGCCGCGGCTTTTGGCGCCCGCCACGCTTCTGCTGTTGGTCGCGGGCCTCTACACCATCGCCTGTCACGAGCCGCTTTACCGAAATTTGCGGCTGCCCCTCGTGCTGTTGTTTCTCCTGTCGCTATTCCTGAACACCCCGAAGAGCTGGGTACTTCAGTGGTGGCAAACTCTGTTGTCCTGATGCTGCCACGGGTTTCTGCGTATTTTCCGTCCATGAAACGAGCCGATGGCTACCTTTTGCTGGTGTACGTGCTAGTTTGTAGCGCGCTCTACCTGCGCATTCGGGTGGAACCGACCGGCTTCATCAGTCCCGACTCAGAATATTATTTGGAGTGCGCGCAGAATTTGCTCGACGGCCGGGGCTTTCTGCGCACCGATGCGTACCCAATTCCCACGCCGCGTGACGAAACCCGGCAGGTATTTTTTGCGGCCTGGCCGGTCGGTTACCCGCTGATGATTGCGGGACTAGGGTGGTTAACAGGGCTTTCTCTATTCTGGGCGTCGAAGCTGCTGAGTGCCGGGTGTATCGGCGGGATGCTGCTGCTGTTCCGGCACATCGACAGGGAACATGCCTGGGTGCTGGGGCTGGTGTTCGGGACCCATACCTTGCTCGATGTCTATTCGTTTACGTGGTCGGAAGTGCCGTTCAACTTCGGAATACTGGCGTTTTGCCTGCTGCTTTACCGCTTTGTGTACGGGCCGGGGCGCGCGGCTGATCTTGGTCTGTTGGGCCTGTGCAGCGTGTTCCTGTTTCTGTGTCGCTACATTGGGGTGGTGGGTGTGCTGGTGATGGGCGCGGTGGGCGTGTATTCTGTCTGGAGTACGCAAAAAGCCAAGGGCCGACAGTTACTGATAGTCAGTGTGGCGAGCGGGTTGCTGATTGCGCTCTACTTGTACATGAACTACCGCCTCTCCGGTTACCCGACGGGGATCGCCCGCAACCAGTACGGCGTGGAGTCGTGGGGAGCCTACGTGTACATGGTCGGGCGCGGGCTGTTGAGCGAAGCGGTACTCGCCGATGTGGCGCTGAGTTGGCGGCCGTTGTCCGGAAGGTTTATTGTGCTAGGAATTTTCCAGCTCGTGCTGCTCCTCGTGTTTTACCTGCGCGAAGGACGTCGGGTATACTGGGTAACACACGGAACCTACGATGCGCTGGCACGCGTGTGTCTGGGTACAGGCGCGGCGTACCTGGTGCTGTTGCTGGTGTTGCGCCGCATTTCATTGTTCGAAGCGTTGTACGGACGTCATTTTTCGCCTTTTCTCCTGCTGTGGCTGGTGGCGGGACTTTTGTACCTGATCGCTCCCGAACGCCGCCTTCTTTACCGGCGCGCCCTTCCGTACGAGCTGTTGCTGTTCGGACTTTCCTACGTGCTCAACACCCCGAAAACCATCGTGCTCGACTGGATTCGGCACCTGTTTGGTTAAATGCCGAGCAGTTGCGGAAACAGCGCCACCAGAAACAGAAAAACCAACTGGATGATGACGAAAGGCACAATACCCCGGTAGAGGTGCCCCGTAGTGACCTCGGGGGGGGCGACGCCTTTCAGATAAAACAGGGAGAAGCCGAAGGGCGGTGACAGAAACGACGTTTGCAGGTTGAGCGCCAGCAGAATCCCGATCCAGACCAGATCCATTTCCATCCGTGCGAAAATCGGGGCGACGACCGGCACTACGATGAAAATGATCTCGATGAAATCGATGAAAAAGCCTGCGACGAAGACGGCGATCATCACCAGCAACAAAAATGCGTAGGGCGATAAATTGGCATTTTCAATAAGTTCGGTCAGGTAACGGTCGCCGCCCAGAAACCGGAACACGAACGTGAACGCCGCCGCCCCGGCCAGGATGATGAAGACCATGCAAGTCAGGTGCGTGGTTTCGCGTGTTACTTCCTTCAGAATGGACCAGCGGAAGCGCCCCTGGACAAGGGTGAGGAGCGTAGCGCCCAACGCACCGACGCCGGCCGCTTCGGTCGGAGAAGCCACTCCCGCGAAGATGGACCCCAGCACCGCGGCAATCAGCAGAAACGGCAATAAAAATGCCTTCACAATTTGTTGGATCATATTTCCCTGACGAAATGCGGCAATATCTTCCGGCGGCATGGGCGGCGCGGCGTGGGGACGCAACTGGGCGACCACGATGATGTAGAGCACGTACACGCCCACCAGCAGAAGGCCGGGCAGCAGCGCCGCCGAAAACAGGTCGCCCACCGAAACGCCGAGCACGTCGCCCAGAAGCACCAGCACCACCGAAGGCGGAATGATCTGTCCCAGGGTGCCTGCCGAGGCAATAGTACCGGTCGCCAGCTCGGGACTGTAGCCGCGTTTCAGCATCACCGGCAGGGAAATCAGTCCCATCGTAATGACCGTCGCGCCCACAATGCCCGTCGAGGCGGCCAGCATGGCCCCCACCAGCACGACCGAGAGGGCCAGCCCACCCCGAAAACGGCCGAACAACAGCGCCATTGTTTCCAGCAGGTTTTCGGCCAGCCCCGATTTTTCGAGCATAATGCCCATGTAAATAAAGAGCGGGACGGCCAGCAGCACGTAGTTGGTCATGGTGCCGTACAGCCGCAACGCCAACAGGTAAAACGCGTCGGGTTCCAGAAAAATCAGTCCGAAGAGGACCGACAGGCCGCCCAGCGTAAACGCTACCGGAAAGCCCGCCAGAATCAGAATGAAAATGAGCGCAAAGAGAAGGAGGGGCGCCAGTTCGATCATGGCTGCGAAGGAGATTCAGGGTGGGAACGATCCAGCAGGATCAGGAACGATTTGATGAGTTCGGCGCAGGCTTGTAGCAACAGCAGCAGGAAGCCCAGCGGAATGGCGCTTTTGATCAGATACCGGGCAGGTAGCCCTCCGGGGTCGGGCGAACGCTCTCCGATTTTCAGGGAATTGCTGGTGAATTCCCAGCCGGAGCGGATCACGATCCAACAGAAGGGAATGAGAAACAGCAGAATGCCCAGCACGTTGATCAGCGCTTTGCGTTTTGCCGAGAAGTTGGCATAAAACACATCGACGCGCACGTGGCGGTCGTGCTTGAAGGCATAGGCCGCACCCAATAAGAACACTACCGCGAACAGGTGCCACTCGATTTCCATGATGGCGACCTGGCTGCGGTTGAACACGTAACGCATCAACACGTCGTAACAAATCACCAGCACCAGCAGCGTGTTGCCCCAGGAGACGGCACGACCCACCCACTCGTTCAGAGCGTCGATGGCGCGGACCAGGCGCAGCCAGTACGAGGTCGACTGGCTCATCGGGTCTCCAGTTTTTCGTAGTACATCTTCTCGGAAACCCCGGACCAGACGGCCATCTGCCGCTGAAATTTCTGGTATGAGGCATACACCTCCCGGCTGGTGGGATCGCTCGCGGTAAGTTCGTCGAGCACCTCTTGGGTGTACCGCCGGAAAGCATCGAGCACTTCTTGCGGAAACGCGCGCAACTGCACGCCCTCTTCTTCAATCATGCGCTGTAGGGTCTCCGCGTTTTTGGCGTCGAACTCGGTCGTGGCCCAGACGTGGAACCAGCGCGTGCCCGCACGGATGATCTCCTGCAAGTCGTCGGGCAGACTTTCGAATTTCGATTTGTTGGCGAACAGTTCGAAGATGGAACCGGGCTCGTGCCAGCCGGGATAGTAGTAGTACTTCGCGACTTTCTGGAAGCCCATGCGGTGGTCGTGATACGGCCCGATCCACTCGGAAGCGTCGATCACGCCCCGCTCCAGGTTGGTGAAGATTTCGCCGGCTGCCGACAGTACTGCCGAGCCTCCGGCTTTGGCCAGCACCTTGGCTCCCAGGCCGGGAATGCGCATTTTGAGGCCCTGCACGTCGGCCAGCGAGTTGATTTCTTTGTTGAACCAGCCGCCCATCTGCATCCCCGAGTTGCCGCTCATGAACGGAATCAGGTTGAACGGCTCGTACACCTTGCGCCACAGTTCCAGTCCGCCGCCCCGTTGCAGCCAGGCGGTCATCTGCGACCCGTTCATCCCAAAGGGAACGGTGGTGAAAAACGACGCCGACGGAATTTTTCCGGCCCAGTAATACGACGCCCCGTGGCCCATTTCTGCCGCCCCGTAGCTCACGGCATCGAAGGCTTCCAGCGCCGGGGCCAGCTCGCCGCCGCCGTACACCTGAATGCGCATGCGCCCGGCCGACATTTTCTCCACCCAGTCGGCAAACAGTTGGCAACCCTCCCCCAGAATGGGAAAGTTGGGCGGCCAGGTCGTCACCATTTTCCAGCGGTAGATTGTGTTGTCGGTTCGGCTTTGTTGTGCGGGTGAGGTGGATTCGGAGGAGCAGGCCGTGGCCGCCGTCGCCGCTACGGCCGTTCCCAGGGCAGCCGCCGTCCCTTTTCGGAGGAAAGTACGGCGTGGCAATAAATTCATAGGCAAAGTAGGTCGCAAAAGGTGCGTTTCAATCAGCAATCCGGCAAAAAAGCGAAGAATAGTTGGTTCTTCCAACCGCTTTCGCACTATTAAGGCCTGCATTGCCTAGCGCTAAAGACAGTGCTGAGCGGTTTTTTGAAAGATAGACCGACGTTCCCGAGGTATACTCACTGAGGCCGCGAAAAAGTATTCTCCAACAACAGAAGCGGCGGCCCTTCCAGCCAGCGCTCGCGTAGGCCCAGGGTATCCTGGAGTTGCATGTAGCCCGCAAAATTACCCAGCACCAGATCGTCGTCGCCGTCGCCGTCCCAATCGCCGGCGTCCAGCGTAATCCAGCGCCCGTCGAGGTGCTCGGGCATGGTAAAGCCACTAAACGTCAGATCCCCCTGATTTTGCAAATAAACGAATGCCTCTTTGGGGCGGTCGCTGTAATCGGCAAAAAACGACACCGACGCAATGTCCAGGTCGCCGTCTTGGTCGAAATCGCGGGCTACAGCGCGGTTGGCCCCGTTCTGTGCGAAAAACCAAGCCTCGTTAAAATGATTCGTACCGTCGTTCAGGTACAGACGAATGCCGTGGTATGGCTTCAGGATGGGAGAGTAGTCGCCGTTGTCGCCGTTGGTCACCAGCAGATCGTGGTATCCGTCCTGGTCGAAATCGACCCACTCGAAGCCGGTCGAGCCCCACGAGGGCGGAAACCGCAGCAGACGCTCTTCGCGGAATCGGCCATTGCCTTCGTTGTGGTATAGGTAAAAACCTTCGTCGCCCTGGGCCATCAGCGCCAGGATGTCGGGACGCTGGTCGCCATCGAGGTCCGTCACCACCGTTTTGATGGCTCCCGGCAGCGGACGCAGGGTGTGGGCGGTAAACGAACTGTCGGCCTGCTGTTCGTACCAGCTCAGGTGGCCGGTCCGGTACCCGAAGTTGCACACCACCAGGTCGGTCCGCCCGTCGGCGTTCAGGTCAGCATAAGAGGTGTGTACGGGTCGTTGCAATGAGGGAGCCAGCGGGCGACTGTCCCACCCTTCGGCACCGTCCGGTCGCGGAAACAACATGGCGGCAAAGCCTTTCGGGAGATCGTGCGGGTGGAGGTCGCCCATCAGCGTCAGCAGTAGGGTATCGCCTCGCGTCTGCAAATCCGACAGCGGCGAGGGCAGCGGCAGCGTCCAGGTTGTGCGGTCGGTTCCGTTCCAGACCGTCGTGAGGCTCCGCTGGCCCTGAATGTCGTTCGCGAAAAGGCGTTGCCGACTGGGCTCGATGTAGACCAGCGAAGTGGAGGGGCGTGGGGTGCTCCAGGGCGGAACTACCGTCTGGAAGTGCGGAAGTCCCAACTGAATCGGCAGGGTGTCGGGCGACGGCAGGCGGTCGGGCGCGTTGGTCAGAAAGTAATGCTTAATCTTTTCCCAGCTTTCGGCCGCCAGAAGCGGTTGGGCCGGGAAAATATTCTGCGACGCCAGCAGTTGCCCCTCTTCGTTAAGGCCGATCAGTTTTCCCCGAACGGTGTCTTCGTAGATGCCGAGTCGGTAGCCCATCTGAGGCAGCACCGACGCGCGCCACGTCGCTTTGTCGAGTAAATCGGGCGACGGCAGTGGGTGGCATCCCTGGCAGTAGCGTTCGGCGAGTTGTTGGCCGCTGAGCATCACCTCGTCGGTCGGCTTGCGGCGCGACTGGCAGGTGATCAGAAGAAGGAGGCCGGCCCCCAGGAGCCAGCTCCAGCGAAAGATCCTCATGCAAGTAAGTTCGGTTGCATGCCGCTTCGTCGGGCGGGCAGCATAGCGAAGCAACGCGCTACTGCCCGGCAAGGCGAAACCGCATGGAGCATAAAAAAGGGAAGTTACAGGCTCGGAAGCTGATTTGGAAGCGCGCCGTGCGTTCAGGACCGTTTTTCGGAGGCGTTCTGTGTCCTACAACGCCACCAGACCTTGCCGCAGGGCAAACAACGCCAGGCCTACGCCATTGCGGGCCCCCGTTTTGCGTAGCAGTTGCAGCCGGTGCTTTTCAACCGTACGTACACTTCTCGAAAGTTCCTGCGCAATTTCTTTGTTGCTTTTCTCCGCACAAATCAGGCGCAACAGTTGCGTTTCTTCCTCGGTAAGTTCTACGCCATCCGTCTGCGAATCGATTGGGTGCAGAAGTTCGTTGCGGAGCGCTCGGGTCACGTACTCGGTGGCGTAGATTCTGCCGTTCAGCACCGACACCAGCGCCTCTTGCAGTTCGTTGGGTTCGGCATCTTTCAGCAGGTAGCCGTCGGCTCCCGACCGGATGGCATTGATGATGTATTCGTCCTCGTCGTGCATCGAGATGATGATAATCTTCACCTCCGGGTGCGTCGCTTTGATCTGTTCGGTCAGCGCCAGGCCGTTGGTGCCCGGCATTTCTACGTCCATCAGAATCAGGTCAGGCGGCTGCGCCATGAGTTTTTGCAGTGCTTCTCCGTTCGATGCTTCCTCTACGTGTGCTACGTTCGGGAAATCGCGAATGATAGAAGCTAACCCACGGCGGAACAGGGTGTGATCATCGACCAACACAATAGTTGAGCTCATATACTAATAAACAAGTTCCATGAGCTTACATCTCCCTCTCTCTTGGTATAGTGGTGTATAGCTCGGAAATCGGATACGTTTTAAGTGACCAATTTCATAATTTTTTTTGATTAAGTCGTCATGATCAGGGGCTTTCGGTTCGTTTTTCCGAAAGTTTCTGGGATGGTCCGTTCGGTTTTTACGCCAGGCCTGTCGTAGAATCCCCCTGCCCGCCATCTATTACTACGCCACAGGCCGCGATGGCTTTCTATTGCCCCGTTTGGTTCCTAACTTTCTTAAAATAAATACCAAACTTTTCGCATGGCCATCGGTTTTCAGCTTCCTTTTTATGCCCAACCGGCCAGCCCACTGTTGCAGTGGACGGTCGCCCGGTTGGGTCATGTTGCGTTGGCCGGCCTTTTGCCCGCGCGTGCCGGTGCGCCGGGCGCCGGTGCGCCGGGCGAAGACTTTGCGCAGCACTATTACCGGCTGGTCGAGATGATTCCCAACTACGCCCCGATCGATGCGCAAACGCTTCTGTATTACGACACCAACCTGCAGCGCCACCGCGCCCAACTGGATTCGCACTGCGCGTGGCATCACACGTACGAAATGTACCTGCTGCTTGTGTTTACGGAGCTTTACCTGGACGCCTATTTTTCCAACCCCCAGGCGCTCCGCGACGCCCTCAATCGCTACAACTGGTACCGCCACAAAGCGTCGCTGTACCCGCTCGATGAGTTGCGGTGCTTATCGTTTAGCGGCGTAGACGAAACCAGCCTGTCGTGGCTGATGCACATGAACCTGATGCAGTACCGGCATTACCTGCACCGGCACAACCGGGAAGACGAAGTGCAGCGCACCATTCTCCTGGTCAGGGACGAAACCCACCAGCAAATGCACTTGCGGCAGATGCAGGGCCGTCGCATCAAAGCGAAGCCCTTCGCCGAAACTCAGCCGGATTTTTTCGAGCATCGGACCGTGGAGGTCATGAGGTTCGATCGTCTGAACGAAATCAAATGCCCGAATGCCTTCCGCAAACTGGCGGCCGAAAGTTTGCTATTGATTGATTCCAAGGGACATACTACCGGAAAAAGTCGTCCGGGACATCGCGGATTCGTCTTCGAATACAGTCAGGAGCCGATGCTGGTCGATGCGACACCAGAAGCAGAAGCACTGGCTTGTGCCCGGGGCGAAGGCTTTCGTCTGGCCGACCACGCCCTGCCGTAAGGTTTTCATCCTGCCTACCTCGTACGGTCGGCAGCTCATCCGCTCTGGCATTACTGCGTCACTACCTGCCAGAACTTCGTGTCTCGCCGAAGGGCCGTCGTCCACACCGACGGCCCTTGCGGGGTTAAAGTGGCCTGCTCCAGCGGCATCGGGCGGTGGCATCCGGCCAAAAATCCTAACTTTAGCCCATTCCGAATTCTTTTTTAAGCTATGAAGATTCTGGTGGTGGAAGATGAACCACGCCTCGCGCAGTTTATCCGGCAAGGACTGGAGGAGTTTAGCTTTAGTGTCGATCTCGCGTACGACGGGTTGGAAGGACAAGCGAAAATTGATGCCCAGCCGTACGACGTGCTGGTGCTGGACGTCAACCTGCCCAAACTCACCGGGTTTGAGTTGTGTCGGCAATTGCGCGTCCGGAACGTAACGACGCCTGTCCTGATGCTGACTGCCCTGGATGCCACGGACGACAAGCTGACGGGCTTCGACGCCGGGGCCGACGATTACCTCACCAAGCCCTTCGAGTTACGCGAACTGGCGGCTCGCCTGAAAGCCCTCTACCAGCGCAGTAGTCGGCAGAGCCCCATGCCGTCCAACGTGCTACGGGCGGGCGATCTGGAAATGAACCTCGACGAACATACGGTCATGCGGGCGGGCAGGAAGATCGACCTGACGGCCAAAGAGTTTTCGTTGCTGGAGTATTTTCTCCGGAACCAGAACAAAGTGGTTTCGCGCGCCGACATTGCCGGTAAAGTCTGGGACATCCACTTCGATACGGGGACGAACGTAATCGACGTGTACGTCAATTTCCTGCGGAAAAAAGTCGACAAAGCGTTTTCGCGCAAGCTGATCCACACGGTCACCGGCGTGGGCTACGTATTGCGCGAAGAAGCCTAGACCGGTACGGTATGCAACTGCGGAGTCGCATCATTCTTCTGTTCAGCCTGAGTGTGGCGGCGGTGCTGCTGGTGTTCTCCACCAGCGTGTACGTATCGTTCGCGCTGTTCCGCAAGCATGAGTTTCGCGATCGGTTGCGTGCGCAGGCCTACGCGGTGGCCGCGCTGTTTTTCGATGCCGACGAAATGGACCTGAACCGGTTTCAGTACACGGACAAAAACCGGTTGCCCGACATCCGCGACGAGACCATTCAGGTGTACGATAAGGAGCTGCGGCTGATCTACAGCAACGTCACCCATCCGCCCGAGCTGTCCGACGTGTTTCTGAACACCATCCGGGCGCGCCACGACGGCTACCTGGTCCGGGCCGACGCCGAGTTTCTGGGCATTTCTTATCCTTACCACGGGCAAGAGTACCGCGTGGTGCTGTCGGCGTACGACCATTATGGATTTTCGAAGCTGAATTACCTGGCCGAGGCGCTGGGGTTTGCCTGGGTGATTTGCGCCAGCGCCGCCGCTCTGCTCAGTTGGTATTTTGCCCGAAGCGCCCTGCGACCGTTGCACAAAATGGCCGATCAGGCCGAGCGCATCAGCGGCCGGAACCTGAACCTGCGTCTGCCGCCCCGCGAGCGAAGCGATGAGCTGGGACAACTGACCGTGACGTTTAACCACATGCTGGACCGCCTGGAGGAAGCCTTCCGGGCACAGCGCGACTTTGTCGCCCACGCTTCGCACGAGATTCGCACCCCGCTCAGCCTGCTGAACAGCCAGATCGAGATCGCCCTGTTGAAAGACCGGACTTCCGACGAATACCGACAGGCGCTGGAGCAGATGCATCAGGACGTGCGTGGACTCACTTCGCTTACGAATAGTCTGCTTACGCTCACCAAAGTGAGTGCGGAAGCCATTTCCGTACCTTTTACAATGGTGGAGATCGACGACCTGCTCTGGCAGACACGGCACGAACTGGTCCAGAAACATCCGGAGTATAGCGTCAGCATGACGTTCGGTGAGATTGCGGAACGCGACGCTCCTTCGACCGTGCAGGGTAACGAAGCTTTACTGCGCAGTGCGTTTCTGAACCTGATGGAAAACGCCTGCAAGTATTCGGCCGACCACCGGTGCCACCTGTTTCTGCGCGCTGACCGCGTGCTCGAAGTACGGGTGCAGGACCACGGCATCGGGATTCCGACGAACGACCTGGCACACTTGTTTAAGCCTTTTTTCCGCGCCTCGAATGCACAACCTGCCGCCCGGGGGCACGGCATTGGGTTGGCGCTCGTGCAAAAAATCATCGACCTGCACGGCGGGTCCATTGCCGTAAATTCTACGTTGGGGCAGGGGACTACCTTCACGGTGCTGCTGCCTCTGGCCGATGTAGCGGTGGTCATGGCGGAGGGAGAAGAGTAACAACCCCCTTAGCCTTCAGCACAGCGACGTAGCACGGTTGCGGTCCAATGCGCATCCGTGGCCGCGACGATCACCGTCCGAAATCCGAACCGTTCGCCTTCCTGCGCTACGCCCCGCGAATCGTCCACGTGCAGGTCGATGCCGAACGCAGGCGGATATTTGGAATACAGCCGCTTGCGGGTGCCCAACTCCCGGTCGTGCCGCTTTTGGTTGATGATGCGCTCTACGCGGAGGCCATACGTCCAAAACATCCACCGGATGGCCCGTGGCGGCCGAAACGAAGTGGTGTAAATGCAAAGATGGTGGCCGTCGGCTTGCAGTGTCCGAAAGAGCAACACAGTGCCCTGCCGAAGCTTTTCGATGCCCATCCAGCGTTGCCCAATCGTCTGCGGTTCGGTAGGAAAGCGCTTGGCGCTGGGGATCAGGGTGTCGTCGAGGTCGAAGGAAATTAGCATGCACCGGCAGCACGCACAACAATCCTGCCACCCACCTGCCCGAAAAGCGCGCTAGGTTTTGACCCGTCCGATCAGAAACGAATTGCAAAGCCCCAGCACCGCGACCAGCGCAAACGACCAGCGCAGGCTGGCGGCTTCGGCAATGAAGCCGATCAGCGGCGGACCCAGCAGGAAACCTAAAAAGCCCACCGACGAGACGGCGGCCAGCGCCATACCGGGCGACATGGTTTTGGAGCGGCCCGCCGCACCATACACCAGCGGTACAATAGTCGACACCCCCATGCCCACCAGCAGGAAGCCGATGGTAGCCGTGACCAGATACGGAAAAAATACCGAGACGAGCAGCCCCGTCGTGATGAGCAGACCGTTCGTTTGAACGAGGCGTTTCGTGCCGATCCGCGCCGCCAGCCAGTCGCCGACGAAGCGTCCGCCCGCCATGGTGCTCATAAACGCCACGTAGCCCAGGGTCGTAAGGGACTCAGGTGCGTGCACTTCCTTGTGGAAATAGACACCGCTCCAGTCGAACATGGTGCCTTCGCAGATCATGCTGCAAAATGCCACAATGCTCAGTTGCATCAGCGTACGATCAGGCCAGGCGAAGAGCGGCTGATCGGTGCCCTGGTTGATGTCCCGCGCCATGATAGAATTCTGGGACAACAGCATGAGGATTAGGGCGATGGCTCCGTTGATGCAGAAATGCGTGAAGGTCGAAAGGTCCAGGGAAATGAAGTAGCTCCCCAGCGCCGCCGCCGTAAACCCGGCCAGACTCCACAGACCATGGAACGACGACATAATCGACCGCTGGTAAAGTTCTTCCACCCCGACGGCCTGCGTGTTGACGGCAATGTTGTGAATGTTGCCCACCGTTCCGAACAGAAAAAGCGCGCCCACCAGTTGCCACGGATGGTGCACCAGCCCGATCAGCGGCAGCACCAGCGCGTACAGGGGCGCAACGATGCGTAAAATGGTCGCACTGCCGAAGCGCCCCACCAGCCAGCCCGACAGCGGAAGGCTGGTCATCAGCCCCATCGGCAGCGCCAGCAGAATGCTCCCCAGCGCACCGTCGCTCAGGCCGAGTTGTTGCTGGATGATCGGGATGCGGCTGGCCCACGAAGCAAAAAGGAATCCTTGCAGAAAGAAAAACGCGCCCACCGCAAACCGGTGTGTTCTGCGGGAAATGGAAACCTGAGCCGTCGTAAAAAACATAGACAAGGTCTTGATAAAAAGTTACTTACAAAGGTGGGTGAATTGGTGTTGCCTGGATGTAAGATCAAAATTGCAGCTTTGTCGATCAATATTCCTACCCGGATGCGTCTTTTTTACGCAATGGTTCGCGTGGCGTGTAGCAAACCTGCCGCAGAGGTAGGAGTTCTGGCGATTGGGGGGTACCTTTAGCCACGGATCTCTCTGGCGCTCTGCCTATGCTACCTTCTGGTCCGAAACCGCCTTTTTTGCCCATTCAACGTCTGTTTTTGCTGGCGCTCGGCACCGCTTTTCTCTTCGCGCTGCTGTCGCGCCTGTCGCTGGGCGATGCACCTGCCGATGCATGGACCTGGAAGAAACTGCTGAAAATCGGGTTGGGGCTTGGGTTTGTGGGGGGCAGCCTTTGGATCTACCTGGCACACCGAAAAACTTGAGTTATGGACGTTGAGTTTCTGTCGCGATTGCAGTTCGCGTTTACCATCATGTTCCACTACATCTTCCCCCCGTTTTCGATCGGCATGGGGCTGCTGCTGGTGGTGTTCGAATCGTTCTACTTCTTCACCCGCCAGAAAGTCTACGAGTCGATCACCCGATTCTGGATCAAGATCTTTGCAGCCAACTTCTCGCTGGGCGTGGCGACGGGCATCGTGATGGAATTTGAGTTCGGGACCAACTGGGCGAGCTATTCCCGCTTCGTCGGCGACATTTTTGGTTCGCCCCTGGCCGCCGAAGGCATCTTTGCCTTTTTCCTGGAATCGGGTTTTCTGGCGATTCTCCTCTTCGGGTGGGATCGTGTGAAGCCCGGCCTGCATCTGTTTGCGACCTGCATGGTCGCGCTGGGGTCGATGATGTCGGCGTTCTGGATCGTGGTCGCTAACTCCTGGCAGCAGACGCCCGTGGCGTACGAGATTGTGCAGGAAGCGGGGTACGTACGGGCGGTGATCACCGACTTCTGGGCGGTCGTCTTCAATCCGTCGTCGATGGTGCGGTTTGCGCACGTGCTGGTCGGTGCCTTCATTCAGGGCGCGTTCCTGGTACTGAGTGTGTCGGCCTTTTACCTGATCAAAAATCGGCACGTCGAAGCGGCGCAGCGGTCGTTCACCTTCGCGCTGATCGTGGCGGCCGTGGCCTCGTTGGTGCAGCCGCTCATCGGGCACGACCACGCCAAAGTAGTGGCCGAGCACCAACCGGCGAAGCTCGCCGCCTACGAAGGCCTGTACGAGACGGAAAAAAGCGCCCCTCTCTACCTGCTGGGCTGGACCGACGCAGAAGAACGCAAAACGGTCGGGATCGCCATTCCGGGGATGCTGAGCTTCTTGGTCCACGGCGACTTTACGACCGAAATCGCCGGGCTCGATCAGGTGCCCCGCGAAGACTGGCCGCCGGTGCAGGCCGTGTTTCAGACCTACCACGCGATGGTGGCACTGGGGATGCTGTTCATCGGATTGACGCTGCTGACGCTCTATTTCCGCTGGCGCAGCACCCTGTTCGACAAGCAACGCTGGCTTTTGAGGCTCTACATTCCGGCGGTGGTGTTGCCAGTGCTGGCCAACGAACTGGGCTGGGTATCGGCCGAACGCGGACGACAGCCGTGGATTGTGCAGGGACTCTTGCGTACGGAAGAAGGCCTTTCCAAGGCGGTGAGCGCGCCGGAAGTGCTGACCTCCCTGATTCTGTTCGGCATCGTCTACGTGCTGCTGTTCTTTGTGTGGACCTACGTACTGAACCGCGAAATTCAGCACGGCCCCGCCGCCCACGACGACCACCTGGAATCGGGCTACACGCAGAAGGGCGAGCGCATCGGTGCGGTGGAGCACTACGTGGGTAAAAAAGGCCGCCACTCTCACGACGAAACGTAATGCTTCTCTCTATGAACTTCTGTGTCCTTCATGTCTCTGTGGTAAACATGTAAAGCAACGCTCAACTATGGATTTCTACGTCATCTGGTACATCATCATCGGACTTTTGCTGATGGGCTACGCCGTGCTCGACGGCTTTGACCTCGGGGTGGGGGCGTTGCACCTTTTCAGCAAAGGCGACCACGACCGCCGCATTCTGCTCAACTCCATCGGGCCGGTGTGGGACGGCAACGAAGTGTGGCTCATCACGGCAGGCGGGGCGCTGTTTGCGGCCTTTCCCAACGTGTACGCCACGGCGTTTTCGGGGTTCTATCTACCGTTCATGCTGCTGCTGATCGCCCTGATTTTCCGGGCCGTCTCCATCGAGTTTCGGAGCAAGGAGAAAAGCACGCGGTGGCGGCAGTTCTGGGACGTCAGCTTTTCGGTGGGGTCCATCGTAGCGGCGCTGCTGTTCGGCATCGCCATCGGCAACATCGTGATCGGCTTCCGCATCGGCAGCGACATGGAATACCAGGGGACGGTGCTCGATCTGCTGAACCCTTACGCGCTGCTGGCGGGCGTCTTCAACTTGAGCATGTTCGCCATGCACGGGGCCATCTACCTCAACCTGAAAACCGACGGCGACTTGCAACGGCAGGTGCAGGGGTGGATCCGGCGAACGTACGTGATTTTCATCGTCCTGTTTGTGCTGCTGACCGCCGCGACGCTCTGGCAAAGTCCCTGGATGATCGCCAACTTCTCGTTCGGGCGGGTGGAACTGCCCGGGCAGCGGCACGAGCTGGTCGACCGTCATCTGACGCTGCTGTCGGTCGTGGCCTGGACGGTCGTGTTGCTGCTGTTGCTGGCCATCGTCAACATCTCCCGTACCCTGGCGCGGCAGAAGCGCTACGAAATGTTTATCTCGTCAGGATGCACCATCCTGGCCGTGATTCTGCTCTTTGCGCTGGGCATCTTCCCCAACATGATGCTCTCCAACATCGACCCCAATTTCAACCTCGATATCTACAACGGAGCGTCGTCGCACAAAACGCTGCGTACCATGTTTTTTGTGGCGATCTGGGGCCTGCCGTTCGTGCTGGGCTACACTTCGCTGATCTACTGGACGTACCGGGGCAAGACGCGCCTGACGGAAAGTAGTTACTGAGGGGAGTTGCAGGAACCGAAAAACCTCCCTAGGTTAGGCGGACCAATCTACCTCCCACCACATGACCCCCTTTCTTGCAGAATTTATCGGCACCGCGCTCCTGCTTCTTCTGGGCAACGGCGTGGTTGCCAACGTGGTATTGAACCAGACCAAAGGCCACAATTCCGGCTGGATCGTCATCACCGTCGGCTGGGCAATGGCCGTATTTGTGGGGGTGTTTGTGACGAGCGATTTCAGCGGCGCGCACCTGAACCCGGCGGTCACCATCGGCTTGGCCACAGCGGGCGTGTTTCCGTGGGCGGACGTACCGGCGTATCTGCTGGCGCAGTTTCTGGGGGGAGCGCTGGGCGCTACGCTGGTGTGGGTCATGCACCGGCCGCACTATGAGGTCACAGAAAATCCGAACGCCAAAATGGCGACGTTCTGTACCGATCCGGCCATCCGGAACCTGAGCAGTAACCTGTTTTCAGAAATCCTCGGCACGTTTGTGCTGGTGTTTGCGGTGCTGTTTCTGGCCGCACCGACCTTCTCGGTCACCTCATTGCCCGACGCAGAGTTTGGCCTGGGGGCGCTGGGCGCGGTTCCGGTGGCCTTCCTGGTGCTGGCCATTGGCCTGAGTCTGGGTGGCACGACGGGCTACGCCATCAATCCCGCCCGCGATCTTTCGCCGCGGCTGATGCACGCACTCCTGCCCATCGAAGGGAAACGCGACAGCAATTGGTCGTACGCGTGGGTACCGGTCGTGGGGCCGGTCGTGGGAAGTGTACTGGCGGGGCTGCTGTACCTGCTGCTGAGCCCGACCCCCTGATCCTTTCGGCGAAAAGGGGCTTGTTCGGGCAGTTGGGCTTACCTTTGAACCAAAAGAACCGATTCAGTTCCCTATGCATCGACTTGTACTGCTCGCTTTTCTCTCTTTTTTTTCGCTTCTCTTTTCGGCACATGCTCAGCCGTCCGACCCACCGGCGCGGCCGTCGGATGCTTATCGGTTGTCGGAGCGGCCGCTCGGTAATTTCACCGCAACGGGCCCCGACCACCTGATCGGAGAAGGGACGGTAGCGATTGCGGTGCAGGCCCTGAACGAAGCCGGCCAACCCGATACGCTGTTTCAGGGAGCTTATCCGCTGACGGTGAACGGGACGAAGCAGACCGTCACATTTGTGCAGGGCAACGCAACGCTGGAGGCGGCTCCGCAGGAAGGGGAAATTCGTCTGGAAGCGGGTTCGGGCGAAACCCAGGTGGTGGTGGTGCGCCAGATTCCGGCGTGGCTCAGCCTGGTGCCGCCCCTCATCGCCATTGTGATGGCGCTCGTGTTCCGCGAGGTGATCATCTCCCTTTTCGTCGGAATTTTTACGGGTGCGTTGATCTTGGAAGGTTTCGCGCCCAGTCGCTGGATTCCTGCGCTGTTCACGGTGATCGACCGCTACATCATCAATGCCTTGAACGACACCGGCCACCTGTCGGTCATTGTCTTTTCGCTCTGCATTGGGGGAATGGTGGCGATCATATCGCGCAACGGCGGCATGGCGGGCATCGTGCAGAAACTGTCGCGTTACGCCCGCTCGGCACGCAGTTCGCAACTGGTGACGTGGTTTCTGGGCATCGCCATTTTCTTCGACGATTACGCCAACACGCTGATTGTGGGCAACACGATGCGCCCGGTGACGGACCGCTACCGCATCTCCCGCGAAAAACTGGCTTACATTGTCGATAGTACGGCCGCCCCGGTGTCGGCGGTGGCCTTTGTGACGACCTGGATCGGGGCAGAAATCGGCTATATCAAAGATGCTACGGAAGTGCTGGGCATCGCCGAAGGCGCGTATTCCATGTTTCTCAGTTCGTTGCGGTTCGCCTTTTACCCCCTTTTCACGCTGGCGTTCATTTTTATGCTGGTCTGGATGCGCCGCGATTTTGGGACGATGCGGAAGGCCGAACAGCGCGCGCGTCTGACGGGGCGGCTCAACGAAACCGATAGCGTGGAAGAAGGGGAGGAAGAATCGGCCGACAACTCGTTTGTGCCGGTGCCGGGTGTGCCCTTGCGGTGGTACAATGCCCTGCTTCCGGTAGTGACCGTAGTGGGCGTCACGCTGGCCGGGTTGATCCATACCGGAACGGCGTCGTCGTACGCGCAAATAGTAGAAGCCGGAGGCAATCCCGCTGCCGAGACGGTGGGGGCGATCTGGCCGGAAATGTACCGCCTGACGGATGCTACGGAGATCAGCACGATGCGCAAGTTCGGCCTCCTGATCGGCAACGCCGACTCCTACATTGCGCTGCTATGGGCTTCGCTTTCCGGCCTGATTCTGGCACTCGGCCTGAGTTTCGCACAGCGGATCTTTAAACTGCAATTTGCGATGGAAAGCATGGTCGACGGTTTCAAAGCGATGCTGCCCGCCATGCTGATCCTGACTTTTGCCTGGGCACTGTCGACCGTGACGGAAGACCTCCACACCGCCGAATACCTCACTTCACTGTTTTCGGGCAACGTATCGCCCGGGATGATGCCCGCCATCACGTTTATTCTGGCCGCGGCCATCGCGTTTTCGACCGGCTCAAGCTGGGGCACCATGGCGATTCTCTACCCCCTGATTTTACCCGCCACGTGGAGCATTGCCCAGGCGGCGGGACTGCCGCAGGCCGAAGCCATGGCCGTGATGTACCACGTGATTGCGGTCGTGCTGGGCGGGGCCGTGTTCGGCGATCACTGTTCGCCCATTTCCGATACCACGATTCTGAGTTCGCTGGCCAGCAGTTGTCACCACATTGCGCACGTGCGGACGCAGTTGCCCTATGCCGCGACCGTTGCAGGCGTTAGTTTGCTCATGTCAATTCTGATGTTCAACCTGGGGGCACGCTGGTGGCTGAACTATCCCCTGGGGCTCGCGATTCTGTTCCTGATTGTCCGGTTTGTGGGCAAACCGGTCGAAACAGAGGAAGCGCCCACACGGGCGCATTCCTGAGCAAGATTAGGTTAATTCTGGTTGGTTCCGCGGTTGACCCACTGTTGCAAGAGCGAGCGCTGCTGTTCAGAGATGTTGTCGACCGGCTCGAAGGTGTACGAACTCTGCGGATTGGCCACTAACGTTACCGGCAGCTCCACCAGTCGGTTGTGGCGCGAAACCGTCAGCGTCACTTCGTCGCCCGGCTGGTACAGACCAATCAGGTCGTTGAGGTTGTTATTGGAAACGGTCCATTCGTTTACGGCCAGAATCACGTCCTCGGTATTCAAGCCGCCCTGCCAGGCGGGGCTGTCACGATACACAAAGCGCACTTTGCCTTCGCTGTTAAGACTGGCGCCCAGCCATGCTTCTTCGTTGCCCTGATTGCGATCTTTCAGTTTCAGCCCCACGTAGGCAAAATAATCGTCGTACTCAGGCACTTGCGTGCCGAAAACGTACTGCGAAAAGAACGCACTGAGGTCTTTTCCGGCCGTTTCGCTGATCGCACGCATAAACTCTTCGTCGGTATAGCCCCGGCCCAGTTGCTTGTAATACCGGTTGTAAAGCGTCTGCATGGCATCGTCGAGCGTCTTCTGGCCATTAGTTTCGTGCAGAATGGTCAGGTCCAGAAGCATGGCCATCACGGCCCCTTGTGTGTAGTAAGTAACCTGCGAATTCTGCGAGTTCTCGTCGGGGCGGTAGGCTTTGATCCAGGCATCGAAACTGGCTTCGGCGAGTGACTGCACGTTCCGGCCCGGCCGGTTCTCTACCGAATTGATGTTGCCGGCGAGGGTGCCCAGCCATTGGTCGGCCGACGTGAAACCGGCCCGGTGGACCAGGTAGTCGTCATAATAGGCCGTGAACCCTTCTGCTACCCACAGCATGTGCGTATAATTTTCTTCGTCGTAATTAAAAGGCCCCAGCGCGCGTGGCCGCAGGCGTTTTACGTTCCAGAGATGGAAATATTCGTGTGAAATCAGGCCCAGAAAACCCCGGTAGCGCCCATCGTCCTGAAACGTCGCCGGTGTGGTCTGGCAGGTTGTGGAATTCAGGTGCTCCAGCCCGCCGCCACCGCCCGGAAACGCATGGATGATGAACGTATACCGGTCGCAGGGGTGCTCGCCGAAGACGTCCTTCGCCCGTTCCACGATTTTGGCCATGTCGGTTTTTAGTTGCGTGGAGTCGAATGCTACGCTGCCCTGACTCCCTACGCCCCAGATCGCCACTTCGTGCGGCACCCCGGCCGCGGTGAAGCGAAAGGTTTCGTGCGTACCGATTTCCAGCGGAGAGTCGACCAGAATGTCGTAGTTCGGAACGCGGTACACAAATGGCTCGTTGCCCGTCTGCAACAGGCTGGTCGAGACGCGGTTCCAGCCCTCGTACGGCTCGACCGTCAGCGTAGAAGCCAGCGCCTGTTGTTCGGCCGGATAGAGGAAGGCCGACGCACCGTTGATGTAGCCGTGCGAAGCATCGACGTGGCTCGTACGCACCGTCAGTTCGTTGGCGTATACGTCGTACCGCACCCGGATTTGTGCCGCGCGATTGCTGTAAATCCGCCACGTATTTTTGTTGATTTTCTCCCAGCGCAAGTCCTGGTTGTTCCCATCCTTTGCCGTGAAGCCCTCCACATGGCGGGCATATTCGCGCACCAGGTACGAGCCTGGCGTCCAGACCGGTATTTTCAGGTCCACGAACTTTTGGCGGAATCCGTCCAGATCCATTTCCACGACGAAGTAGTGAGCCTGCGGCGCTTCAAATTTCAGACGATAGGCCAGGGATGGGGCGGCCTGCGCGGCGCAAAAACAGAAGAAACAGAAGAAAAAAGTGAGTGTACGGAAGTGATGCATGCAAAAAGGAGACAAATGATAGCAAGTTTAGCCAAAGCGGGCCATTTGCGAATGATTTTTGCTTGATTTACGTCTCTATTTCCCGGAGATTATTTTTTGATGAACGGACCTTCGTTTTTTGCGTATTCATCGTCTTAACTACTAACGCGCTCAGCCCAAGTTTTTTATGAACCGACTTGCCCAGGAAACCAGCCCCTATTTACAGCAACACGCCCACAACCCGGTGGATTGGTATCCGTGGGGCGAAGAAGCCCTGGAGACCGCCCGGCGTGAAGACAAGCTCATTTTGCTGAGCATCGGCTATTCGGCGTGCCACTGGTGCCACGTGATGGAGCGAGAATCGTTTGAAAACGAGGCCATTGCGCGCTTGATGAACGAAAAATTTGTGTGCATCAAGGTGGACCGCGAAGAGCGCCCCGACGTAGATCAGGTCTACATGGAAGCGGTACAGACGATGGACATCCAGGGCGGCTGGCCGCTGAATGTGTTCCTGTTGCCTGACCAGCGTCCTTTTTACGGCTGTACGTACTACCCACCGGCGCAGTGGGGGCGGTTGTTACAACAGGTGGCCGGCGCGTTTCAGACGCAACGCACCGAGTTGGAGCGCTCGGCGGCGCAACTCACGGACGTTTTGCAACGCTCCGACCTGGAAAAGTACGGCGTAACGCCGGCCGAAGAGCGTTTTACGGCCGAGTGGCTGGAGGGCAGTTTCCAGACGCTGGTCCGGCAGTTCGACACGAAGCGGGGCGGTACACAGGGCGCGCCCAAATTTCCGATGCCGTCCATCTACCAGTTTCTGTTGCGCTACCACTACCTGACCGGGGCACAGGAAGCGCTCGACCACGTTGTGCTGACGCTGCGGGAGATGGCCTACGGCGGCATTTACGATCAGCTGGGCGGCGGCTTTGCGCGCTACTCGGTCGATGCCCGGTGGTTTGCGCCGCACTTCGAAAAGATGCTCTACGACAATGGACAGCTCGTCAGCCTCTACGCCGACGCGTTTCTGGTGACCGGCGACCCGACTTTCCGCCAGGTGGTAGAAGCGACCATTGCGTTTGTGCAACGCGAACTGACCAGTCCTGAAGGTGGGTTTTATGCCGCCCTGGACGCTGATAGCGAGGGAGAAGAAGGAAAGTTCTACGTCTGGACCTGGGAGGAACTGGAGCTGGCGTTGGGCGACGACTTGCCGTTGTTTGCAAACTTTTACCACGCCACGCCGGACGGAAACTGGGAGCACGGCTACAACATTTTGTTCCGCGATCAGACCGCTGATGCGTTTGCCAGTGCAAACGGACTCGACCCGCACTCCTGGGCTGCGCAACTGGCGCAGCACGAGGAAAAATTACGAACCTTACGGGCGAAACGCCCCCGTCCGGGGCTGGATACTAAACTTCTGGCTGGTTGGAACGGCCTGATGCTAAAGGGATTGGTGGATGCGTATCGGGTCTTCAGGACGGACGCATTTTTGCAACTCGCGTTACGAAACGCCCGCTTTCTGCAAACTCACCTGACCGAAGGCCCCCGGCTGTACCGAAGTTACCAGCCCGGCCGCGCCATGCACGAAGGATATCTGGAAGATTATGCCGCTGTTATTCAGGCGTATGTGGCCCTGTATCAGGTCACGTTCGACGATGTGTGGTTACAGGCGGCCCGGCAACACACACAATATGTAATTGAACATTTTTACGACCCGGACGACGGTTTTTTCTTCTTCTCATCGCGGCAGGCCGAAGCCCTCATTGCCCCCCGGAAAGAACTGTTCGACAACGTCATTCCGGCCTCGAATTCGCTCATGGCGCGCAATCTGTACGACCTCAGTTTTCTGTTGGACGAACCTGAGTTTCGTACCATCGTGCGGCGGCAGGTAGCGCACCTAGTGCCACTGTTGGAACGCGACCTGCGGTACCTGTCCAATTGGGCGAGTTTGTACACAAGCCTGGCTTCTCCTACCGCCGAGGTGGCGGTTGTGGGGCCGGAAGCGTTGCAGAAAAGCGCCGCCCTGGAGCGTCGCTACCATCCCAACAAAGTCGTGGCGGGTCGTGTCTCCGGAAACGGGTCCGACGTTGAAATGTCGGAAAATTCGTCGGGCTACTCGACCGCAACCTGGCCTTTGTTGCAAAACCGTACGGCCGTCGGGGGCGAGACTACCTTCTATGTCTGCTATAACCAGACATGCCAGTTGCCCGTGCAGAACGTAGAAGAGGCTTGGCGACAGATTTATGATTATTCCGGGAAGTAAGAGTGTGTTCTTAACAACTTTCAGAGGATAAGGCACTGTGGCATTGGCAGTACCGTTTGATTGATTATTTTTATATCCTTATATGGTGTGTCGAGACAACATGCGGGGGAAATTGAATGTTTGCCTGAAAGCACAGATCGCCTTGGCCGTGCTTTGGTGGGCTGTCACCCTGCAGGGAAACACCGCTTTTGCGCAGTTGCCGGCCGCCGTACAACAGCCTCACGTCCGCTTTGAATCCATCTCGATCGAACAGGGCCTTTCGCAAAGCTCCGTGCAGGCCGTGGTGCAGGATCAGCGCGGCTTCTTGTGGATCGGTACGAAAGATGGGTTGAACCGCTACGACGGCTACGCCTTCGAAGTGTTTCGTTCGGTCCGGGGCGATTCCTTCTCGCTCTCCAGTAGTCGCATTGAAGCGCTTCTGGTCGATCAGGACGGCGACATTTGGGTGGGTACCAACGATGGCCTGAACGTATTCAGTTACCGGTCGCGGGGATTCAAGCGTTTCTACTACCAGCCGAACAATTCCAACAGCCTGAGTAATAACTCGATCACTTCCCTGTTTCAGGATAAATCAGGCGTGATCTGGATCGGCACGCAGAAGGGACTCAACAGCTACAACAAGAAAACCGGGGCGTTTTCGCGCTACCTGGCCGCCAAGGATAATCCGACCACGATCAGCCACGATTACGTCTACACGATCTACGAAGACAAGCTACAGCAACTCTGGGTGGGCACGCGTGGGGGGCTGAACCGGATGAACCGCGATACCAAAACGTTCGTCAATTACGCGCGCGTTTCGGACGCGACGACTTCGCCGGTACTGACGCTCAGCTTTAACGAAGTCTTCTGCCTTGTGGGCGACGACAACGGGACGCTCTGGGTGGGCACAGGCAGTGGCCTGTACAAATTCGACCGTGCCACGGAACTGTTCCAGAATGCGGAAAATACGCTGATGGCGACGGGTAACCTGATTCAAAAGCAGGTGAATGCCTTGTGCCGCAGCACCGAAGGCAACCTGTGGATCGGTACCGAAAACGAAGGGCTGAAGTATTACAACGTGAAGACCGGAGAGTTTACCATCTACCGGCACGACGTGGGCGATCCCGAAAGCCTGGGACGTAACCAGGTCAGTTGCCTATTGGTGGCGCGTTCCGGCATTCTGTGGGTGGGGCTGCAGGGCGCCGGCCTGAACAAGTACGATCCTCAGATCCAGCAGTTTGTCACCATCCGCAGCAGCCCCCGACCCGACGCGCTGAGTAGCAACTACGTTACGGCCATCTACGACGAGGAAAACGGCCCGATGTGGATCGGCACGAGCGAAGGGCTGAACATGTACGACAAAACCACGGGTAAGTTCAAGCTCTTCCGGCATAATCCGGCCGATCAGCTTACTCTGGGTGACGACAACGTGTATTGCATCCTGCGGGCCAGCGACAGCACCCTGTGGGTGGGCACCGACCGTGGCGTCAGCCGCCTGAATCCGGACGGTTCGTTTTCCAACCTCAACCTTCCCGCGCTGGCACCCAACGGCAACCAGGTGCGGACCTTGTGCGAGGGTGAGAAAGGCGTGTTGTGGATCGGGACGTATGCCGGGGGCATGAGCAAGTTCAACATCGCCGACTTTGCTACGGCGTCGTTCGATACCGTTTACCGCGCTTCGCTGCTGCCCGATGCCAACGCCATTCAGAGCAACCGGATTTATAAAATTCTACTTGACCCTGCCGACAGCACCCTCTGGATCGGCACGCAAAGCGGATTGACTCATTTCAACCCCCGCACCAATGTGTTCAAGAATTACGTGCACGATCCGCAAAATTCGCTCAGTGGACCCGATGCGGTGTACAGCGTGTGCCGGGATCTGAAGGGCGACATCTGGATGACTTCGTACGGAACGGGCATTTGCCGTTTCGATCGGAAAGAAGAAAAATTCTACTATTTCACGGCGAAAGAGGGGCTAATCAATCAGGGTACGTACTGCATTCTGGCCGACCGCGACAGTTCCATTTGGGTAAGCCACAACCAGGGCCTTTCGCAGTTGAGTTCGAACGGGACCTTCCATAATTACGACGTGGCCGATGGCCTGCAAAGCAACGAATTCAATACCGGTGCCTGCTTCCAGAATGCCAAGGGCCAGTTGTTTTTTGGCGGCATCAAAGGGTTGAACATCTTCGATCCGTCTAAAATTCAGCGCAATATGTACATCCCGCCGGTGGTGCTGACGGCCTTCAAAAAATTCGACCGCAAGGTGGAGTTCGATCGGGATATCTCCGAGATGGAGGCGATCGAGCTGAAGCATACCGACAACTACATCGCGTTCGAGTTTGCGGCGCTCAACTTTACAAGTCCGGAAAAGAACCGTTACGCCTACAAGCTGGAGCCTTTTGACGAAGACTGGATTTACTCGGACGACCGTCGTTACGCTAGCTACACCAACCTCGACCCAGGCAAATACACGTTTCGGGTAAAAGCCTCGAACAACGATAACTTCTGGAACGAAGTAGGAGCGACCATGCAGCTTGTCATTCCGCCGCCTTTTTACCGGACAGGTTGGTTCCGGGGCCTCACGCTCTCCGGGCTGGTCGTCATGGTCATTTTGGGCTACGGCGTGCGCATCCAACGGATTCAGGCCCAGAAGCGCAAACTGGAAGGGCTGGTCGAAGCGCGCACCCGCGAATTGCACCTCAAGAACCAGCAGGTGCTGGAACAGAGTGCGCAGATCAAACGGGAGAAGCAACGTACCGACCAGATCAACGAAGAACTGGCGATGACGGTCGAAGAGGTGAAGCAGAAAAACCTCGAAATCGAGGACAAAAACAATAAGATTCTGGACAGTATCTACTACGCGCAGCGTATCCAGCGGTCCATTCTGCCAGCGCGCCAGCGGTTGTCGTCGCACTTTCCCGAGTCGTTCGTGTTTTTCAAACCCAAAGACATCGTCAGCGGGGACTTTTACTGGTTTACGGAGAAGAACGATCACCTCTTGGTGGCAGCTATCGACTGTACCGGACACGGCGTTCCGGGCGCGTTTATGTCGCTGATCGGCTATTCCCAGCTTAACAAAATCGTTGATGAGATGGGCATCGTGGAGCCCACGGAGATTCTGAAGCGACTCGACGAAGCTGTGCTGAACGTCCTGCAACAGAACGGTCGCCAGGCCCGTGACGGGATGGACGTTGCGTTGTGTAGCTTCCATCGGCCTTCGGGCAAGCTGCGTTTCGCGGGGGCGCATCGCCCGTTGTGGATCGTACGCGACGGCGAGCTGATCGAAATCGCGGCTGATCGCTGCGGCGTCGGCATCGGGCAACTGGCCCTCAACTCTCCCAAACAGTTTACGCCCTATGAGATCGATCTCGAAAAAGGGGACATGATCTACCTGTTCTCGGATGGATTTACGGATCAGTTCGGGGGGGGCAGCGACCGGAAGTACATGGTGAAACGGTTCAAGAAGTTTCTGAGCTCATTGGCACACCTGCCGGCCGATGCGCAGTACCATGCCCTGGGCGAAGAGTTCAGAAGCTGGATGGGAGGCTCGCCTCAAATCGACGATGTGCTCGTTATCGGCATGCGTATGACCGAGCCGGGCCTTAAGATCACCCCCCTGCAGCATAAAGCGCTCTCCGGGATGAAACGAGAAGTGCCTTTGCGGCGTCTGTAGCGCTACTGGCCGTGCGTGGGCCGCAATCCTAACGTTTGCATTGATAAAGCAAAAAATAACTTCTATTTTTGCGGCTCCTTTTCTGAACCGACCACTTACTACCCAACTCCGGTGACGTACGTCAAACGCAATCATCTTTCCCAGGATCTTAACATGACCAGTCGGGTAAAAATCTTTTCAGGTACCAGCTCGCTGTACTTGGCCGAGAAGATGGCCGCCTGTTACGGTAAGCCCCTGGGTGCTGTAGATGTCCAAAAGTTTAACGATGGTGAAATGTCTCCTTATTATAAGGAGTCGATCCGAGGCGACGAAGTGTACCTGGTACAATCGACGTTTCCTCCGGCCGACAACCTGATGGAGCTTTTGCTGCTGATCGACGCGGCCCGGCGTGCGTCGGCGGCGTACGTGACGGTGGTGATGCCTTATTTCGGGTACGCCCGGCAGGACCGAAAAGACAAACCCCGGGTGGCCATTGCCGCCAAGCTGGTGGCCAACCTGCTGTCGGCAGCCGGCGCGGACCGTCTTATGACCTGTGACCTGCACGCGGGCCAGATTCAGGGCTTTTTCGATTTTCCGGTAGATCATCTGGATGGCTCGGCTATTTTCTTCCCATGGCTGGAACAACTGCAACTGAAAGACATGATCTTCGCCGCGCCCGACGTGGGGGGGGTAGGGCGTGCGCGCAGCTTCGCGAAACACTTTGCCGTAGACATGGTGGTGTGCGACAAGCAGCGGAAACGCGCTAACGAAGTGGCCGCCATGCAGGTCATCGGTGATGTGGAAGGACGCGACGTGGTGTTGGTCGATGACATCGTCGATACGGCGGGGACCATTTGCCGGGCTGCTGCCCTGTTGAAAGAAAAAGGAGCCCGTTCGGTCCGGGCGGTGTGCACGCATCCGATTCTATCCGGCGATGCCTGCCAGAAAATTGAAGCGTCGGCGCTGGAAGAAATGGTGGTAACCGATACCATTCCTCAGCGTAACTCAACGCAAAAAATAAAGGTGTTGACCGTGGCAGATCTGTTCGCAGAGGCCATCAAGCGTGTGCACGGCCACGAGTCCATCAGTTCTCTGTTTGTGTAATTACTAAATTCCAATTCATATGAAAAGTGTCGAGATTATAGGGTTTAAAAGAGCAAATCTCGGAAAAGCCGAATCCAAGGCTTTACGTGCGGAAGGCAATGTACCTTGCGTGGTATACGGCGGTAAAGGAGAAGTTCACTTCTACTCGCCGATGATCCTTTTCCGCGATCTGGTGTACACACCGAACGCTTACTTTGTAGAGCTGAACATCGAAGGTGACGTGCGTCATTGCGTGTTGCAAGACATCCAGTTCCACCCGGTAAGCGAGATTATCATGCATGCCGACTTTCTGGAGCTGAACGATAAAAAGCCTCTGAAAATGGACATTCCGGTGCGTGTAGAAGGTACTTCGCCGGGTGTGCAAAAAGGGGGTAAGCTGATGATGAAGCAGCGGAAACTTACCGTAAAGGCGCTGCCGAAAAACATGCCGGAAGAGATCACCATCGATATTTCGGACCTGGACCTTGGCAAAAGCATCAAAGTGAGCCACATCCAAGCCGGAGATTTCGAGTTCCTGGTGTCGCCGAATTTGCCGGTTGCGTCGGTCGTAGTACCGCGTGCCCTGCGTGGCAAACAACAGGATCAGGATTAATTCCAATCTACTCTGTCGCAAAAAATCCTGCTTCTCAGAAGCAGGATTTTTTGTTTCGCCACCAGGCGTATATCAATCGTATTGAAGGGAGTTGAAATGTTTGATCTTTCGTTTCCCTTTGCGTGTTTCAAACTGGGACTTGCCGACGCCACACGAGGCCATAATCAGTACAAAAGCCATTACCAGCGCCAGCAACGAGACAAACCGAATTTTCATCAGTACGTTAAGTTAGTATCCAAAGGCCAAGATAACACTAATCAGCCTCGGAGGCTTTGGCCCGTAAGAAATTGAATTACTTCGTATTATGACAGAAGAAAAACGCACAGAAATAGCCGCTATCGGCGAGTTTGGGTTGATCGACCGGTTGCAACAGCAAATCACCCTCCAACAAGAAAGCACCGTTTACGGCATTGGCGATGATGCCGCGGTGATCCAAACCGGCGAGCTATGCACCGTGGTTACGACCGATCTGCTGACCGAAGGCGTCCACTTTGACCTGCGCTACGTTCCCCTGCGGCATTTGGGCTACAAGGCCGTGGCCGTCAATGTGTCCGACGTAGCCGCCATGAACGCCATTCCCCGGCAAATCACCGTTAGCATGGCGCTGAGCAACCGCTTCTCGGTCGAGGCGGTAGAAGAACTCTACGCCGGCATACGGCTGGCCTGCGAGCAGTACAAGGTCGACCTGGTGGGCGGCGACACCACTGCCTCGGGGGCAGGGCTAACGCTGTCGGTGACCGCCCTCGGCACCGCTGCGCCGCACGAGCTGGTTTACCGCAACGGGGCGCGTGTCGGCGATGTGATTTGCGTCAGCGGCGATTTGGGCGCTGCTTACATGGGACTTCAGGTGTTGGAGCGGGAAAAAGAAGTTTTTATTGCCAACCCAAACATGCAACCGCAACTGGAGTCGTACGAATACATCGTGGGGCGGCAGCTTAAGCCGGAAGCGCGAATGGACTTGATTCACGAATTGCGCGAGTTGGGCATCCGCCCTACGGCCATGATCGACATTTCGGATGGTCTGGCGTCGGAGCTGTTTCACATCAGCCATCGTTCGGGCGTGGGCATTGCCATCAACGAAGATAAAATTCCGGTGGCCGAAGAAACCGGCCGCGCGGCCGACGAATTTCGCATCGACGCCACCACCTGCGCGCTGAACGGCGGCGAAGATTACGAGCTATTGTTTACGCTCGATCCGGCTGACTACGAACGGATTAGCAAAGAAACCGACATCACCGCCATCGGGCTGGTCCGGAAGGCAGAGGAAGGGTTGTACCTGATTACGCGGGGCAGCAACCGCCGCCCACTGCAGGCACAGGGCTGGCAACACTTCAAAAAAAAATAATCGCAATCTGTTAACCTCCTGTTATCTTCGCGCGTTATTAGCCAAGTAATTCAAAAGTTTGTCAGGTTGCTGGGATGGAATAGCCTGATAATGAGTTGATTACGGGGTAAAACGCGGGCCACAAAATTTCGTGGCACGAATCATTGACGAAGTCTGAATTAATTCTTTTCTTTTGCATTCAAACCTAAACTTCAACGACGATGGAGGAATACGATATGAGCTACGACGATGATATGCAGGACGATCTGTATGACGAGGACGACGAGGAGTCGACAGATTCTATTCTTCGTTTCCCGGAAGAAATAGACGATAGTATGTTCGACGAGTCTGACGACGAGGAGTACGATCCTTGGGCCGAAGACGAAGAGGAAGAAGAAGAGTCGGACGACGATTTTTAAACCGCTTTCTGGTTTCTATTCACCAACCTCACTACGGCCCCCCAGGGGCCTTTTTTGTTTACTCTTCGTAAATCATTTTGATGGTCATGCCGCCGTCGACAACCAAATTTTGTCCGGTGACAAACCCGGCCGCTGGCGAACACAGGTACAGGGCCGCCGCGGCGATATCTTCCGGCCAACCCACCCGCCCGACGGGATGTTGGGTGTGGTCGATGTCGCGCAACTCCGGTTTTTTGCGTTGACTTGCCTTCTGCCACTCGTCCGTGACGATCCAACCCGGTGAAATGGCGTTGACGCGTACATCGGGGCTGAGGCTCATGGCCAGAGCGTGGGTCAGGGCCACAATGCCGCCTTTCGAGGCCGCGTAGCCTTCGGAATGGGGTTCCGACATCAACGCCCGGGTCGAGGCGATGTTTAACAGGCAGCCCTTCTGCCGACGCAGGTGCGGGGCGGCAAATTTGGCCGTCAGGAAAACGCTGCGCAGGTTGACCGCCAGAATGCGGTCGAACTCTTCTACCTCCAAGGTGTCGAGGGGTTTAAAGCGACTGATGCCCGCGTTGTTGACGACGATATCTACCGTGCCGAACCGTTCGACGGTGCTGGCAATCAGTTGCTTAACATCCTCTGCACTTCCCATGTCGCAGGCCTTCGTGCCCACGCGAATCTGTTGCGTTGCCAGCCATGCGGCGCATTCTTCCAGCGCTTCTTCGTCCTGGTCGGCCACCATCACCGTTGCGCCGGCCTGCCCGAACGCCTGGCTCAGAGCCCGTCCGATGCCCTGCGCGCCGCCCGTCACAATCACAACTTTGTCCTGATAATTTTCTGTTTGTTGCATGGGTTCGTAAACTTTTTTGGCCGTTGCGGCTTACTGTTACAGTAGTTTACATCACGTAGCAACTCACCGAAAGGATACAGCATGGCGAGCGATCTTCATCACCTGGAACAGGACATCTGGCACGATTTGCAAACGGCGCTTCAGGAAGCAGAGCACCCGTTTCGGACGGGCACGCTGGGCACCAGGGGACTAGACGACTTTGTTGCGTTGCGGACGGTGGTGCTGCGGAAGGTGGATGCCGACGTGCGAGCGCTTTGGTGTCATTCGGACGGGCGGGCTGCCAAAGTGCAGGAACTGAAGCACAACCCTGTGGTGAGCTGGCTGTTCTGGGATGCCGAACGAAAAATCCAACTTCGTTTGGGCGGTAACGCTACCCTCCATCGGCAGGGAGAGGAAGTGGATCGGCTGTGGACGGAAACGTCGCGCGCCAGCCGGAAGGATTACCTGTTGCCCCACGCGCCCGCGACGCCCCTCGAACGGCCCGAAGCGGGTACGCCTGCGCACTTGAGAGGCACGTTGCCTTCAGAAGAAGAAAGTGAAAAAGGGCGCGAGCATTTCGTGGGGATTGAAACCCGGATTCAGTTCATCGATTGGCTGCAACTTTCCCGCGAAGGACACCGCCGTGCCCAGTTCCGCTACCAAAACGGTGAGCCGCATCGTCAGTGGGTGAGCCCGTAGGCGGCGTCGGGATCAGTCTTCCGGGTAGGGGAGGAACACAAAATTGGTGAACTCCACATCGACCACGAACAGGCAGCAGAATTCGTCGGCGTCTTTATACACTTCTTTGAAATCCTGCACCTTGTCTTCTTCTACCAGTTTGCGCTGGACAAACTCTTCGAGAAACGAAAAGTAAAAATTCCACTTCAGTACGAGTTCTTTCCGGTCGACCAACAGGGCTCCGATGGGCAACTCTTCCTTGCAAATCGGGAAGATGGGGTATTGAGAAATGTTGCGTTTCCGCAGTTGATACGACGCCTCTTTCAGGGTTTCAGCGATAACGGCGAAGTCAGCCGAAATGGTGCCGAGGTATTTTCCGTCCAGTTCCGGATTGTTTTCCATACTCAGGATCTCTTTTCAAGCAACATGATATTCTCGACATGCCACGTGTGGGGGAACATGTCGACAGGTTGAACAACCTTGACGGCGTACAGGTCGTCGAGTAACGCTACGTCGCGCGCCTGGGTCGCGGGGTTACAACTAACGTACACGATGCGCTGCGGAGCGGCGAGGCGGATGGTTGCCACCACATCGGGGTGCATACCCGCCCGGGGCGGATCGGTGATAATGACGTCGGGTGCGCCGTGCTGATGCAGGAACGCTTCCGTAAGTACGTCTTTCATGTCCCCCGCAAAAAAGTGCGCGTGTTCAATGCCGTTCAGCGCCGCGTTGCGCTGTGCGTCCACCACAGCTCCCTCTACGTATTCCAGCCCGACCACTTTCTGCGCCTGCTTGGCAACGAATAGCGCAATGGTGCCGGTGCCGGTATACAGGTCGTACACCACCTCCGAACCCGTCAGGCCTGCCAGTTGCCGGGTGAGGCGGTACAGTTCCAGCGCCTGCCGGGCGTTGGTCTGGAAAAACGAGGTCGGCCCGATGCGGAAGCGCAGGTCTTCCATCTGTTCGATCAGGTGGTCGCGCCCCGCGTAAGTTTTTACCTCCAGATCGTGAAAAGTTTCGTTGCCTTTATTGTTGATCACGTACTGCAACGAAGTGATTTCCGGGAAGTTCTGTTGCAGGTGTTGCAAGAGCCCGACCCGGGCCGTTTCGTCTTCGGAGAAGAGCTGAAGGATTACCATCACTTCGCCCGTGGTCGTGGTGCGAACAATCAGATTCCGCAGCCAGCCTTCCAGCCGACGCTGGTTGAAGAACGGTAGCCCGTGTTGCCGCGCGTAGTGACGTACGGCCAGCCGGATGGCGTTGGACGGATCGGGTTGCAGGTAACACGTCTCAATGTCGAGAATCCGATCGAACCGCTTCGGTACATGGAAACCCAGCGCCCGCCGGTCGTCGATCGTATCGCCCGATTGAACCTGTGCGTGCGTCAGCCACTTCTCATCTGAGAACGTAAATTCCAGCTTGTTGCGGTAGAAACGCGTTTCGGCGGAGGGGAGAATGGGTTGAAGCGGGGGCAGGTCGACTTTGCCCAGCCGCGCCAACTGGTCGGCTACCTGCTGCTGCTTGAACTGCAACTGAGTCTCGTAGGGCAGGTGTTGCCAGCGGCAGCCGCCGCACGTTCCGAAGTGCTGGCAGAACGGTTCGACCCGCAGGGGCGAAAGCCGGTGGAAGTGCAAGGGAACAGCCTCCGCAAATTTTTTCCGGTCGCGGGTAATCAGGAGGTCGACTACGTCGCCGGGGGCTACCCCGGGGGCGTTGGTGTCGGTCGTCGAGATGCCGTCCACAAAAATTACTTTGTCGTTGATCCGCGTCAGGCACTTCCCTTCGGCGGCAACGTTCTGAATTTCTACGCTTTGCAGCGTCTGTCGTTTTCGAGCCACGGCGCAAAGGTAACAAAATGCCGACGGGTGTAAGATTTGCAAGTGAATTTGATTAACTTGTACTTCTCTTTTGCGGCGTATGAAGCACCGATACCACCTCCTTTTTCTTTGCTTACTCTGCCTGACGTTTACGGTACATGTGCAGGCCACGCACATTGTGGGAGGAGAGCTGCGGCTGACCCATCTGGAAGGTGCCAAGTACGAGCTGAGCATGTTTCTGTACTTCGACGATTTCTACGGAAACCCGGGCGCGGAAGACGCCGCGGTGGACGTCGGCATCTATTCCAAAGCGACCCACCAACTGGTGGACCGCGTCACGCTGAAACGTGACGAATCCAAGCAGGTAGTGTACGTCAACCCCGTGTGCGTGCGGAGCGACTTGCGTACGCGGCAGATCCGTTATACCGAACGCTTGCAGCTTTCGCCGAGCAAGTACAACGACCCGGCAGGTTACTACGTTTCGTGGGAACGGTGCTGCCGCAATACCCACATCGTCAACTTATTTCTGCCGGGAGGAACGGGCATGACCTTTTACATGGAGTTTCCGGCCGTGTACGACAAACCCCAACACCGCGACGTGGTCAATTCCTCACCGGAGTTTGCGATTCCGTACGGAGAATATGCCTGCGTTGGCGAATATTTTTCGTTCGACTTTAGCGCTACCGATCCCGATGGCGACGAGCTGCGGTACCGGATGGCCACGCCCAAATGGGGCCATACCGACCAGTTTTACCCGTTTTTGAGCGAGCCACAACCTGCGCCCTACCGACCGGTGCAGTGGGAACAAGGCTACGACTCGGCAGCGGCCATTCTGGGCAGGCCGACGCTGGCCATCGACAGCCTGACCGGCCGTATGCAAGTAAGCCCTTCGCAGCCAGGTCTTTACCTCTATTCTATCATTTGTGAAGAGTACCGAGACGGGCAGTTCATCGGGCTGGTGCAGCGCGATTTTCAGCTCCTGGTTCTCGACTGTCCCCGCAACGATGCGCCGCTGATGCAATTGAGTACCGCTTCGCGCGAGAAGGGGGGCGCGGGGCCGCTCTATCGCCCCGGCGATACGCTGGACATATTTCCCTGGCAGAGCCCTTGTTTCGACGTTTTTTTAACGGATAACGACTTTCTGGAGCGCGTGACGGTTACGGCCGAGGCAGTCAATTTCGAGCCCGTGACTTCGCTGACGTCGCAAAGTAGTTTCTTGCTGACCGGTGCCGGCGACACGGCCACGTTTCAGGTATGCGGTCCTGATTGTAACAATCCGCGGGGCATCTACCAGGTAAATCTGTATGCCGCCGACGACGGTTGCCCTTTGCCCAAGGTCGATACCCTGACCCTCTATTTTCGGCTGAGTGCGGAAGAAAACCAGGCGCCGGTGCTTGCGGTCGATGCACCCGAATACGGAGAGCGGACGTTGTTGCGCTACATTGGCGACGAAATCGTGTTCCGGTTGGATGGCACCGATGCCGACCAGAATCGGCTGGTGCTCAGCGGCCGGGGCATCGGATTTTCGTTTGAAGACTACGGCATGCAATTTACTCCGGTGGAAGGCCAGGGAGCGGTCAGTACCGAATTTCGCTGGCAGCCGGACTGTAGCCTTTTGTTGGGAGAGCGCCGCGAGTTCGAGATGGTGTTCACCCTGCAGGACGACCCCTGTTTTGTCCGCGCTATCGATACGCTACGGGTGCACCTGATGCTGAGCGACCGAATATCGGAAGTCGCCAACTTCGAGCCTCCCAACGTGTTCAGCCCCAACGGCGATGGCAGGAACGATGCGTACACCATTCCCACGCTGCCCATCGACAATTGCATCAGTCAGTTTTCCTTCATGGAAGTCTACAACCGCTGGGGCAAGCTGGTGTACCGCACCGAATCGCGCGACATTCGCTGGGATGGCGCCGAACTCCCGGCCGGGGTGTATTTCTATTTCATTCGTTTTACCGATCAGGCCTATCGGGGGAGCATCACGCTATTGCGCTGATCGTCAGGAGCCAACAAAGTAGCATAGCGTTTGCGCCGCTGTGCGCCGTGACTTTTCGCGAAGGCGAGGATTAGAAGAGAAAAACACCTCGCTTATGAAACCGCAACCTTTTCCCTGGTATCGTCAACGCTCCCTGTTTTTCAGCATAGGGCTGGTCACCAGCCTGGGCCTGGTCATCTGTGCTTTCGAAATGCGTACGGCCGTCACCGAACCGTTGGTAATGGTGCTACCGCCCCTCGAAGAGCCGATTTTTACCGCCCCGGTGACGCAACTGGAACCGCCCAAGCCCAAGCTGCCCGAACAACCTCGGCAAGAAACCAAAAAGCCTGCGGCCGAAGTGGTTGAGGTGGATGATTGGTTCCCGTTGGATTCTACCTTGCTGGTGGAGCCACCGATTGTTGACGATCCTGCCGTAGCGATCGCCCTGACGGCCGCAGTCCCCGACGAAACGTTGGGGCAGGAGGAACCCATTATCGATTTTGCAGATGAGCAACCCCAATCCGACCGCTTTTACCCCTGGTTGCAAAAGAAGTTGCGCTATCCGGACCGGGCGCAGCGCGAACAGATCAGTGGCACGGTTTACGTCCAGTTTGTCGTAGAAAAAGATGGGGCCCTGACCGACGTACAAGTGGCCAAAGGCATCGGGTACGGCTGCGACGAAGAAGCCCTGCGGGTGGTCAGGAGCGCGCCGGCGTGGCAACCCGGCCGGCAGCGTGGGCGACCGGTACGTGTGCGGATGGTGGTGCCGATTCGATTTACCTTGCGCCGATAGATTGCCTGACTGCGCATGATGCCGTTACTTTGCGGCCTATGCAGCACAACATTCTGGTAGTAGGCAGCGGCGGTCGCGAACATACGCTGGCCTGGAAACTCGCTCAAAGCTCGCAATGCGAAAACCTGTACGTTGCCCCTGGTAACGCCGGTACGTCGCAGATCGCTAAAAACGTCAGCATAGCCGCCACTGATTTTGAAAAGCTCGGCCAATTTTGCTTCGAGCGCGAAATTACGCTCCTGATCGTGGGGCCGGAGCAACCGCTCGTCGAAGGCATCCGCGACTACTTTCAGCAGCACAAAAACCTGAGTGGGGTGGGCATCATCGGGCCCGATGCCGCCGGTGCTCAACTGGAAGGCAGCAAGGATTTCTCGAAACAGTTCATGCAACGCTACCAGATTCCGACGGCTGCCTCGCAAACGTTCACGGCCGAGCAACTCGACGAAGCGCTGGCGTACGTAGCGCAGCAAACGCCGCCCATCGTGCTGAAGGCCGACGGACTGGCCGCCGGGAAAGGCGTCATCATCACGGACGAGGTTGCCGTTGCACAGGACACGCTGCGGGAAATGCTGGTAGACCGCAAATTCGGCGATGCCAGCAGCAAAGTGGTGATCGAACAGTTTCTGAGGGGGATTGAACTCTCGGTTTTCGTCCTGACCGACGGAAAAAGCTACCGGATTCTGCCCGAAGCCAAGGATTACAAGCGCATCGGCGAAAAAGACACCGGCCCTAATACCGGTGGAATGGGAGCCGTTTCGCCCGTTCCGTTTGCCGATAACGGCTTTCTGGGTAAGGTAGAAACGCGCGTCATTCAACCGACGCTGGCCGGACTGAAAAAGGAGGGTATCGACTACCGCGGCTTTATTTTCATCGGTCTGATGAACGTAAACGGTGATCCGTACGTGATCGAATACAACGTACGCATGGGCGATCCGGAAACGGAAGTGGTGATCCCACGCTTGAAAAACGATCTGGTTGAGGTAATGGAAGCCGTTGCCGAACAACGTCTCGATGAAATTACGTTGGAGGTCGATCCGCGCACGGCCACTACCGTGATGTTGGTGGCGGGAGGCTATCCCGAGAAGTACGAAAAAGGGGATGTGATTTCGGGCCTGGAAGGGCTGAAGCAAACACTGGTGTTCCATGCCGGCACCCGCCAGAACGAAAACGAAGAGGTGGTGACCAACGGCGGACGGGTGCTGAGCATAACGGCCCTGGGCGACAGCATTCCCGAAGCGCTGGAAAAATCGAATGCCGCGGCCGAAGCCATTACCTGGAAAGGCAAGTACTACCGCAAAGACATCGGACTGGATTTGCTGGCGTAACGTCAGCGCAACGAGAGCCAGCGCATCCGAAGCAATTTGCGTAACTTCAGGAACAATCTTTCGTTTCCTTCCGATGCGTGCGCTTTTCCTTTCCGTCCTGTTGCTCCTGTGGGTGATCCCCGCAGCATGGGCACAACCTGCTGACTACCGTCACCAGCGTCCTTACGTAGCCCTCGTGAAGCTGACCAACCGCCAAAAGGTGGACGGCCTGTTGCTCAGTGCCGATCGGGGTGGGCTTCTGCTGATTCCGACCCAGAGCCGCCGCATCCATTTTTCCGCGACGCATCCGCAGCGTTTCAAAATTGACGTCGACGATATTCAGAAACTGCGTGTACAACGGCGTGGTTACGGACGACTGACAGTTCTGCTCACGAGTCTGGTGGGAATGGGCGTAGGCGGGTACCTGGCCTATCAGCAACAGGGTCTCACCTGGCCCGGCGACAACGAAGCCATTTCGGCCAATGACCGCCTGGTGTACGGCGGCATGGCAGGCGCATTGGTCGGCGGCATGACGGGCTCGCTTTTGATCACCATCGGGCGGAAGCCCGCTTTTCGCATCAACGGTGACCGGCGGTTCTATCGTCAGGAGGTGCGTCCTCAGCTAATTCCGTATTCGTTTCGGGAAGGTCTGCATTAAAAAAGGGTAGACCCCGTTGTCGGATCTACCCTTTTATGTGGTGCAGCTTGTAAGAAGCTGAGCTTACTGCATATTTTCTGAGGTCAGCGTTGCAGCGAAAAATTCGCGGTTCATGCGCGCGATGTTGGCCATCGTGATGCCTTTCGGACACTCTGCCGAGCACGCGCCGGTGTTGGTACACGCCCCAAATCCTTCGGCATCCATCTGAGCAATCATGGCTTCTGCACGCGCTTTTTTCTCGGGTTTGCCCTGCGGGAGCATCGCCAGTTGCGAAATCTTAGCCCCTGTAAACAGCATCGCCGAAGCGTTTTTGCAAGCGGCTACGCACGCACCGCACCCGATGCACGTCGCTGCGTTGAACGCTTCATCGGCAATAACTTTAGAAATTGGAATTTCGTTGGCGTCGGGTGCGCTGCCCGTATTGACGGAAATGTAACCACCCGCCTGCATGATGCGGTCGAAGGCAGAACGATCGACCATCAGATCCTTCACGACGGGGAACGGCTTGGCGCGCCAGGGTTCGATCCAGATGGTATCGCCATCTTTGAAGCTCCGCATGTGCAACTGACACGTTGTGGTTTGCTGCGGTCCGTGGGGGCGTCCGTTGATGAAAAGCGAGCAAGCACCGCAAATTCCTTCGCGACAGTCGTGGTCGAACGTCACCGGATCTTCCCCCTTCTTCACTAACGCTTCGTTCAAAACGTCCAGCATCTCCAAAAACGACATTTCGTCGTTGATATCGGTTACCTGGTACGTCACGATTTTTCCTTCAGACTGGGCGTTTGGCTGACGCCATATTTTGAGCGTGAGGTTCATAGTCGATTATCAATTAGAAAGCACCATTGCCCACTTCACGTGTGGAATCTGCAATGTTCAATTTACTTATAGCTACGCTGGGTGAGTTTCACGTTTTCGAAGGTCAGGTCTTCCTTATGAAGCTCCGATTGCCCCGGGCCTTTGTATTCCCAGGCGGCCACAAACGCAAAGTTTTCGTCGTCGCGCTTGGCCTCACCTTCTTCGGTCTGGTACTCTTCCCGGAAGTGACCACCGCACGATTCGTTGCGTTGTAGGGCATCTTCCACCATCAGTTCACCCAACTCCAGAAAGTCGCTGACGCGCAGGGCTTTTTCCAGCGTTACGTTCATCTCTTCGTTGGTGCCCAGCACTTTGACGTCCGTCCAGAACTTATCGCGCAACTCACGGATTTTCTGTTTGGCAATTTTCAGGCCTTCGGCGTTCCGGGACATACCGCAGTATTCCCACATGATCAGCCCCAGTTCCCTGTGAATCTCGTCGACGGTGCTGGTACCGTTGATGCTCAACAGTTTCTGAATGTTGTCGCGTACCCCTTGTTCGGCTTCTTTAAAGGCCGGGTGGTCGGACGAAACTTTCTCCCAACCCACTTTGGCCAAATAATCGCCCAGTGTGTAGGGAATTACGAAATAGCCATCGGCCAGGCCCTGCATCAGGGCAGACGCCCCCAGGCGGTTGGCACCATGGTCTGAGAAATTGGCTTCACCCAACGCGTACAGACCCGGAATGTTGGTCATCAGGTTGTAGTCGACCCACAAACCGCCCATCGTGTAGTGTACGGCGGGGTAGATGCGCATCGGGGTTTTGTACGGATTTTCGCCGGTGATCTTCTCGTACATCTCGAACAGGTTGCCGTATTTGGCCGAGATGGTGTCGAGGCCGTCGCGTTGGATGGCCTGTGCGAAATCCAGGTAAACGGCCAGGCCGGTCTTGCCCACACCGCGTCCTTCGTCACAAACGTATTTGGCGTTGCGGGACGCCACGTCGCGTGGCACCAGGTTACCGAACGAAGGATAGCGCCGTTCCAGGTAATAGTCGCGCTGGTCTTCGGCCAGGTTTTCCGGCTTCAGCTCACCCTTCCGGATTTTTTCAGCGTCTTCGATTTTCTTCGGCACCCAGACGCGTCCGTCGTTTCGCAGCGATTCCGACATCAGGGTCAGTTTCGACTGGTACGCTCCCGAAACCGGAATACACGTCGGGTGGATCTGTGTATAGCACGGATTGGCAAACAAGGCGCCCCGGCGGTGGGCCCGCCATGCCGCCGATCCGTTGGAGTTCATGGCGTTGGTCGACAGATAGAAGACGTTGCCGTACCCACCGGTGCACAGAAGCACCGCGTGTCCGGCGTGCGTTTCGATCTTGCCTGTAATAAGGTTCCGTGTCACGATGCCGCGCGCCTGCCCGTTGACCATCACCAGGTCGAGCATCTCGGTCCGCGTATACATCTTGACTTTGCCGTTGGCAATCTGCCGGTTCAGGGCGCCATAGGCACCCAGCAGAAGTTGCTGTCCCGTTTGGCCCCGGGCGTAGAACGTACGCGATACCTGCGCCCCTCCGAACGAGCGGTTGGCCAGCAGGCCACCGTATTCACGGGCGAAGGGCACTCCTTGTGCTACGCATTGGTCGATGATGTTCACCGACACTTCGGCCAGCCGGTATACGTTGCCTTCGCGCGAGCGGTAGTCGCCTCCTTTCACCGTATCGTAGAAGAGACGGTAGACGCTGTCGCCATCGTTCTGATAGTTTTTGGCGGCGTTGATGCCCCCCTGCGCGGCAATGGAGTGTGCCCGGCGTGGGCTATCGTGGAACGAAAACGCTTTGACGTTGTAGCCGAGTTCCGCCAGCGAAGCGGCTGCCGATGCACCCGCCAGACCGGTACCGACCACGATGATGTCGTACTTCCGTTTGTTTGCAGGGTTTACCAGCTTGACATTAAACTTATGGTTGGTCCACTTTTCGGCAATCGCGCCTTCAGGAATATGAGAATCCAGCTTCATGGTAGAGTGCAGCAATCAATTAAAAAACAGGAAGTAGATCGGAAACACGGCAAACGCTATGGGGAATAAAATCGCCAGAAACGTGCCGGTCCCTTTTATAACTGGCAAGTACTTCGGATGGTTTAAGCCCAACGTCCGGAAAGCGCTTTGAAACCCGTGATTCAGGTGAAACGCCAGCAGAACCATCGCCAGGATGTACAGGATGGAGTACCACCATTCTACCCGAAACGTGGTAGCTACCAGGGTATACATGTCGCGGTTGCCCCAGGCATCTACGCCCGGTTCCCCGAACTTGTAGCGGTACCAGAAGTTCTGAATGTGGATGACCAGAAAGATCAGCACGATGGAGCCGGAAATGCCCATGTTACGCGAAAACCACGAAACGCCCGGCGAAGGCTGGGTATAGGCGTACTTTTGAGGCCGCGCCTGCGCGTTGCGACGCGTCAGGGTAGTGGCGGTGTACACGTGGAGGACGATGCCGAGCAGGAGTACGATTTCCATCACGCGGATGATGGCCGCGGAGGTCATAAACTTGGAGTACTCGTTGAAAGCGCGGCCGCCGTCGTCGGCAAAAAGGAGAAAGTTGCCGGAAAGGTGTACGAAGAGAAACGAAACGAGGAACAAACCAGTAAGCGACATCAGCACTTTCTGGCCGATGGAACTTGTCACAGCTCTGGTAAACCAGGTCATATTATGTGGGGCTTCTTCGGAAGAGAAAAGGTAAATACTAAAACCAGCCAAAAGTACAGGCGGAACAAATAGCAAACAATCTGTAATTTGCTATTTTGAACAATTATAAATAGGTCCTGATCCCTCGGCTACTTTCTTAATCTCTCGTGATTTGGCACTTTACAAATCTTTAGCTTTGGTTTGCACAAATTCGGGAGATTGCTCGTTATCTTCCTAGTAGCTTGCCTCTTCCATCTATATCTATGCGAAAGTTTTATCTGTTTCTGTTCTTCGTAGGCTTGGCCGCTATGGTTTCGCACCATGCCACAGCGACCCACGTCCGCGCTGGGGAGATTATTGCGCGCCCCGATCCCAAAGACCAACTACGCTGGACGTTTTACATCTATATCTACCGTGATGTAACCGGGATCGACCTCAAGGACCTGTCGTTTTATCCGGGCAACCTGACGGACGCCATTACCCTGGGCGAAGAGCATGTGGTGGTGACGGCTTTCCCGCAAGAGATCTATCCGAATACCGAACAGTGGTTGTATACCTATACGCACGTGTACGATGCCCCCGGCCGCTATACCGCACGTGCCGTTGTGCAGAATCGGAACCGTGGGGTCAACAACTTTGGGAATGGTGCCTCCGACATGTACAGCTTTTATGTGGAGACCCAAATCATCATAGACCCGAGTATCGACATCAATAATTCCCCGATTTTCGACAACCCTCCGTTGGAACGGGCGGCGCTGAACCGGCTCTATAAACACAATCCGGCCGCCACCGACCCCGATGGCGATAGTCTTTCGTATAAACTGGTGACGCCACGCTATTATCAGGAAAACCCTGTGGCAGGCAGTCCGGTTGCAGAACTTCCGGCCTTCAAGTGGCCCGATGATCCCAGTTGGAACGGGGTGAACGAAGACGGAACCGGGCCTTCTACTTTTACCATTTATTCTACTCCGGTGAGCAGCGACAGCATTGCGGCGGGCGATTTGATCTGGGATGTGCCCAGTGCGGAGGGCGTCGTGGGAGAGCATAATGTGGCGTTTCAGGTAACGGAGTGGCGCAAAGACCGCAACGGGCAATACCGGGAAATCGGCTACGTGGTGCGCGATATGCAGATTCTGGTGGAAGACGATCCCAACAACCCACCCGATGTGGTGACGACGCTGGACACGTGTGTGATTGCGGGCGATACGTTGTTGAACTACGTCACGGTGACCGATCCGGAAGACGATCAGGTGACGTTGTTTGCGTCGGGGGGGCCTTTGGTGACCGATCCCGGAGATGCTTTTTTCGAAGCCAACAATCCGCAGGCGACTGCGCCCGATCCGGCAAACGGGCTGTTTACGTGGTATACCGATTGCGAGGACGTACGCCGCTTACCGTACGAAGTGCTATTCACCGCTACTGACATCCCCAACCCGGGCGTGGGGCTGAGCGATTTGAAGACCCTGCGGATTACGGTATTGGGTCCGCCCCCTACCGGCTTGTTTGCAGAAGCCGTCAACGGACAGATCGAATTGACGTGGGACAGCTACGCCTGTACCAATGCCCAATCGATTGTGGTGTACCGTCGTGAAGGGTCGTTCCCGTTTGAGCGTTATCCCTGCGAGCCGGGCGTACCGGCCTCTTCGGGGTATGTGCCGGTGGCTACATTGCCCGTCGGAGTTACTTCCTACATCGACAACGACATTGAAAACAAGGGCGTCAACTATTGTTACGTGCTGGTAGCCGTCTTTCCGGAGCCACGCGGCGGATTATCCATCGCCAGCGATGAGGTCTGCGCTTCGCTGGATCTGGATGTGCCGGTATTGACCAAAGTCTCGGTCGACAGCACCGACGCCGTCGAAGGCGTTATTCAAGTACAATGGGCTAGTCCTCAACAGCTGGATTCCACACTGTACCCACCCCCGTATCGCTACGAACTGTATCGGGCTACCGGAGCGCAGGGCACCGATTTTACGCTGCTGTACAGCACGGAGAACCTGCTTGATACAACCCATACGGATGAAGGCAGTGCGGCCAATGTGCTCAATACCCTGGATCTGGCCTATCGCTATCGGTTGCTGTTCTATGCCAACAACCAACTGCTGGATTCTTCCCTGGCTTCCAGCGTACGCCTGACCATTACGCCGGATATCGAGTCATTGACGCTGACGTGGGTAGGGCTGGTGCCGTGGAACAACGACAATCAGTACCATCGCATCTACAGAAAAAATGACACCACGCAAGCGTTCGAGCTCATCGACTCGGTGCTGGTGAGTGCCGGTACGTATCGTTATGTCGACCGGGGAACGTATCAAAACCAGCCTCTGGAAACGGGAACAGAATACTGCTATTATGTAGAAACGCGTGGCACTTACAACAATCCTCTGATCAAGCCAGAGCTGTTGCTCAACAACTCCCAGGAGGCCTGTAGTTCGCCACGTGATACGGTGCGCCCTTGTCCGCCCGTGTTAACGTTAATCGATACCTGCGGAAAATGTATTGGGCCAGGTGAAGAGTTTCCGGTTAACCGGGGCGAAAACCGCCTGACCTGGACTTACCCTGACGAATTGGATGGTATTGCTTGCGATAGCACCGTACGTGCTTACCGTATCTACTATGCCGCCCAAGAAGGCGACTCGCTGCAATATCTGGCCACAGTGACTGCACCGGTACAAGAGTGGATCGATCCGGAAGGGGCCCGGCCCGGCTGTTACGAAGTGCGTGCCGTCGATGAGTCAGGCAACGAAAGTCCCGCCAGCAATCGGGTATGCAGTACGCTCGACTGTATAGCCTACGAGCTACCCAATATCTTCACACCGAATGGGGAAGGTATCCATGAGTTGTTTGTGCCAAAGTGCTATACGCCTTGGTTGATTGAGCGGGTGGACTTTAAAGTGTACAACCGGTGGGGCAAAGAGGTGTTCGCCAGCGACGAGTACCTCGACATCCGGTGGGACGGAAGCGGGTTGCCGGTCGGGACGTATTTTTATGTAGCGCAGGTGGAATTCAAGCAGTTGTCGCAAGGCTCAGCGCAGCGTGTCTTCAAAGGCTGGGTGCAGATTGCGCGTTAGGCCGGCGGAGGGTTCGCAGGGCTGATCGTTTGGGGCCTGACCCCTAAGGCGTTAACTTGCGGCCCAAAAACCACCGCATCACCATGAAAGCATACATATTTCCCGGCCAGGGCTCGCAGTTTCCCGGAATGGGCAAAGCCCTATACGAGTCGTCTGCCGAGGCACGCGAACTCTTTGACCGTGCCAACCAACTTCTGGGCTTCCGCATTACCGACCTGATGTTTGAAGGGACGGACGAAGACCTGAAACAGACCAAAGTGACCCAACCCGCGGTCTTTCTGCATTCGGTCGTGCAGGCGCTCGTGTTGCCTGACTTTGCACCGGACATGGCGGCGGGGCATTCGCTTGGCGAGTTTTCGGCCTTGGTAAGCTGCGGCGCAATCCGGTTCGAGGATGGCCTGCAACTGGTGTACCAGCGAGCGCTGGCCATGCAGAAAGCCTGTGAAATCAACCCCTCTACCATGGCCGCCGTATTAGGTCTGGACGACGAAACCGTTGAGCGCGTTTGTGCTTCGATTGAAGGCGAAGTCGTGGTGCCGGCCAATTACAACTGTCCTGGACAACTGGTGATCTCCGGTTCGATGCGGGGCATCGAAATCGCCATTGAAAAGATGAAAGAAGCCGGCGCCAAACGTGCGCTGCCCTTGCCGGTAGGAGGTGCTTTCCACTCACCGCTGATGGAACCGGCCCGCGCCGAGTTGGCACAAGCCATCGAAAAAACGGCGTTTTCGTCCCCCCGGTGCCCCATTTATCAAAACGTCAACGCGCAGCCGTCGACCGATCCGGCCACGATTCAGCAAAACCTGATTGCCCAACTGACTGCCCCCGTGCGGTGGACGCAGAGCGTCGAACACATGATTGCAGACGGTGCCACCGTTTTTGTGGAGTGCGGACCGGGCAAGGTACTGCAGGGGCTGGTAAAAAAGATCAGCCGCGAGTCGGAAGTTATGGGTGTCTAAACCGGGACAATCGCCCGCTGGAAGCGCTCAGGTGCTGATTTTGGGCTTCGTTTTCTAGGAGGCTTCCTGGACTTTTTCGTAATTTGCAAGGTGATTACAGCCAACATTTCAAATACAACCTGTTATGTCCGGACATAGTAAATGGTCGACGATCAAGCGCAAAAAAGGGGCGCTGGATGCGAAACGTGGAAAGATTTTTACCAAGCTGATTAAAGAAATTTCGGTTGCGGTACGCGAGGGCGGGGGAGATGTGGAGAGCAACCCACGGTTGCGCCTGGCGATCCAGAACGCCAAAGGGGCCAACATGCCGAAAGACAACATTGATCGGGCCATTAAAAAAGCGGCTGGCGAAGGCGGGGATGCCTACGTGGAGCCGACGTACGAAGGGTATGGTCCTTTTGGCGTGGCTGTTTACGTAGAATGTGCCACCGACAATACCAACCGGACGGTCTCGAGCGTGCGTTCGATTTTTACCAAAAATGGCGGCAGCCTGGGGACGAACGGATCGCTGCAATTCTTGTTCGATCGGAAGGGTGTTTTTACCTTTAAGACACCAGAAAATACAGACGAAGACGAGTTTACATTAGAGTTAATTGATGCCGGGGCCGAAGAGGTAGAATTTGACGAGGACTATGTGACGGTGACCTGTGCAATGGACGACTTCGGCAGTGTACAGAAGTTTCTGGATGAACGTGAGGTAGAAGTCGAAAATGCTGAACTTCAGCGTATTCCCAACACAACCAAGCGGTTGGACGATGAAGAAGTCGCTAAAGTCATGAAGATGATCGACGCCTTGGAAGACGACGACGACGTGCAGAAAGTATACCATAACCTGGAAGTAACCGAAGAGCAGATGGCAAATCTGTAACGGAGGTACCGCGCTGGTTACTACCGAAAACGCCTGGTACTGATCACAGTGCCAGGCGTTTTTGTGTGCATAGGCAGGCTTTCGCTCCGCTGTAAGGTAATGGAGCTAAATCACAGGTATAGTGCGGTTTAGCCTACTACCTTTGTTTCAAATCAAAGACCTACTCATGAACCAAAACGCTTCTGCTATCGAGACACAAGTCGTGATTTACGATCAGGCACGAAGCCATTTTACGGGTAATTTTCCTGATAACCTACCCATTGAACAGGCGTATGTGCACATCGGGATTTTCCTGGGGTGGATTATCAACAACGATTTGTTCAGCGAATATTTCGAAGACGAAGGCGCTACGCAGATGTATCGTTTTCAGCGACGTCAAATCAGTTGTGCGGTGTTAAGCGAACTGTGGGATGGCCATTTAGGGAGTGATTTGTTCACGCCGGAAGGAAACCGCTTTACGTATTACTATTACGGAGGAGGTCTTTACGAAAAAGATTATCGTACGGTGTTGCAGAAGGGGCTACCCTCGGTCTATCACGTTGAAGACAGCTGGGAGAACTTCGAGGTGATGTCAGCGCGCATCTCCGTACAGTACCAACATTGGAAGAGTTTAATTGCATAGTGTATAGGTTTAGGTAGTCAGTGTGTGGGTCCGCGGTACTGAAAAGTAGCGCGGACTTTTTATTTGATCCGCTGCTGACCCCACCGCTCCTCAATCCCCAAACCAAACAAAGCAAAATCGTACCGACACGGATCGTCCGCATCCAGGCTCCGTAGCCGCTCGGTCAATTCCAGCGCCGTTTTCCAATCGGTCTGTTTGCGCGTAATCAGGCCCAGGCGCCGGGCAATCCGGTCCACGTGCAAGTCGCACGGGCATACAAGCTGGGCGGGCGTAATGGTGCGCCACAGCCCGAAATCCACTCCCCGGTCGTCGTGTCGTACCATCCAGCGCAAAAACATGTTCAGGCGTTTACAGGCCGAGTTTCGGGCCGGTGTCGCAATGTGCTTGCGGGTGCGGTCAGGCGCTTCTTCCAAACGAAAGAAATAGCGATGGAAACCGACCAATGCTGCTTCGACCGTGGGTGCATCGGGCGACAAAAACTGACTGAATGCGCTTTCCAACGACGCGTGAGTCCGATAGTGATGTTGGAAAAACAGTAGAAAATACAGCGTGTCGGTGGCATTAAAGGTCCGGTGCCGGAACTGCAAAAAGCGTTTCAGGTCGCTTTCCTGATGGTGTAGTACGAAATCGTGCGGTGCACCATCCATCAATTCAATCAGTTCTGCGCCCTTGCGCAAAATCGTCGGGCGTTGTCCCCAGGCCAGCACCGCCGCCCACAAGCCGATGATCTCAATGTCCTGAAGCTTGGTAAAGCGATGAGGCAGGGAAATCGGGTCGTGAGGAATGAACCGGGGCGTATTGTATTCGTCGGCTTTGGCGTCCAGAAACGCCTTAAGTTGAGGGGAAGAGAAGTGCATAACGTACGGTCTTTGGTGCCGCGCTGCGCAGAGCACCGGCCGCAAGTTACGGAACCGGGTCAGGGCAACACGGCCTGCCGCAGGAGTTGTTGTGCGCAGCGCAACTGATTTTGCTCCAAGGCCCCTACATTCACCTCGAACGTAGGCTGCCCATCGATCGAAATGAAGTTGATAAGGCTACCGGCTTTGCCTAGGCCGTCTTTTTGGGTCACGATGAGCATGGGCTTGCCACGGGTGCGCCGCAGCACTTCGGCCAACTGGTGGCTATTTTCCGGCGAAATGATCAGCATATGGCACTGTTCCGGAATTTCGCCGGGCTGCCCATACTGCGCTACGCGCATCGGGCGACCGTTGACCGTTTTGGTTTTTGCCATCGCCTCAACTTCCTGTTGCAGGTGGTTGGTTCCCAGAAAGCCGATGCAGAAGGTTCCCTGGTTGGCGCCTTCCGGCCATTGGATGTAACGTGTGAAGTTGGAGATGAAAATGCTCTGCACGCGCCGTTCGGCCGCGCGGAAATCGCGCGTCGATTGCGCGTGGCATGACCAGAAGCCCGACGCACAAAAGAATAGAACGAGTATTGTACGTAACAGCATCTTCATCGTTCCAGCGCCTCGAGTCGGTTGCGAATGGCTTTGGATTTATCTTTTTCGTTCAGACAGTAATAAATGCCTTCCAGGGCCCGGAGTGTATTGCGGTTATCGGGTTGCAAGTGGTTGGCTTTTTCGATGTAGGGCAGCGCTTCTTTGAACAGTGCCGTGGTTTGTCCCAGAATTTTGTACAGTTCTTCCAGCTCCAAGTCGTAACTCTGACCGGTAATGAGGTCGACCGCCCGGTTGTAAAGCACAATGCCCAAATTGTAATTGGCCGTAAAATCGACCGGATCTACGCTCAGGGCGCGTTCGTAAATGCGCTTCCGTTTGGTATACCATTGTTCCCAGCGGAGGGTGTCGGCTTCCTGAAGTTTCCCGTAGACCGTTCCGGCCACCAGCAGGATCTCGGCGTTGTTGGGCTCCAGCTGTAATAAAGAATCGACTTCGGCCTGCGCACCCGCATATTCCGCATCGTCGAGCAGGAAGTTGATGCGTGCGACACGCAAATTAGGTGCGTCCGGAAAAAGGCGCAGCCCCGCTTCCACCAGCCGTTGCGCTTCCGAGCGTTTGCCGGCGTCTTCCAGCAAAATGGCCAGATCTTCAAACAAATAGGGATTCTGATGTCCGGCTGCCAGGGCTTCCTGGTAATGGGTCAGTGCGTGTTGGCGATCCCCCAGCAATGACTCCGACCAACCGAGTTGATAGAGTGCTTCGGCGTAGAGCTCGTCGTGCGGAAGCGACTGGCGGAGGCCCAGAAATTTAGTGAATCCGTCTTTGGCCTGAGCGTATTCCTGTTGGTTGAACGCATCGACCGATTCGTTGTACAACGTCACGTGGATGTAATCGCGCAGTTCGTGGAGACGGCTGTTGTACTGTCCGTTCCGGTCCAGCTGGAGGCCAATGTCGAGCGACGCCAGGGCCGTCTGCCGGAAGTGGTCACGCTGAGCCGAATCGGGCGCAGTCAGAAACAATTCTTTGTAAATGTAACCGCGGGTGTACCAGGCACGCGGATCACCCTCGGTCGACGCATGGCGAATGACTTGCTCGATCGCTTCTTGTGCTTCCGGCAACCGCTTTTGCCGCACCAGCGTTTCGGCCTGATCGATGAGCAGCACTTGCGCCTGTACCGGCACGAGTGCGCCGCCATACCAGAGCATAGTCAGCCATAGCAGACAAGTTAGCGAACAACGGTAAATACGGAGGTTTCGAACCATCATAACCGGGTAACGTCGGGACTGTGCTGGCCGCTGAAGTCCCTTTGATCTTTCGGAAAGGCCCTGAGTTACAATTGACTACAGGCCAATACGGCAAATTTAAGGTGAATCCTGTCGCGAGCCTGTTTCATTTGCTGCGTAATCTTACGAGCTTGCGGCCCGATAAAAACTTTGTAAATGCTTATGAATCACTCCGTTCGTTTCCCGGCCGAGTGGGAACCACAAAGCGGCGTGCAGCTGACATTTCCGCACAAAAACAGCGATTGGGCCGCCGATCTGGCGCAGGTCATCCCTTGCTTCGTCCGCATCGCCGAAGCAATCAGCCAACACGAGTCGCTGCTGGTCGTGTGCGATAAAGTGGCCGAGGTAGCGCCGCTGCTGGCCCATTGCGATCCCGCACGCGTCCGGTTGGTGGAGCTGCCGTCGAACGATACCTGGGCACGCGACCACAGCGGCATTACGGTACTGGAAGAGGGCAAGCCGGTTGTACTCGACTTTATGTTCAACGGGTGGGGGCTGAAATTTGCGGCCGATGCCGACAATTTGCTGACCGGCCGCTTGCATGCACACGGTCTATTTGGCGAGGCAACCTTACGCCGCCCCGGATTGGTGCTGGAAGGCGGATCGCTCGAATCGGATGGGCAGGGAACGCTGCTGACTACGACCGAGTGTCTGCTCTCGCCAAACCGAAATCCGCATCTCAGCCAGCAGGAAATCGAGCAGGAGCTGAAACATTGGTTGGGCGTGTCGCGGGTGCTTTGGTTGGAACACGGCAGTCTGGAAGGAGACGATACCGATGCCCACATCGATACCTTGGCTCGCTTCTGCGATCCGACGACCATCGCCTACGTACGCTGCGATCAGCCCGACGATCCTCATTACGAATCGTTCCGGCGCATGGAGGACGAGCTACAGGCTTTCCGCACTGCAGACGGAAAACCCTACCGCTTGGTGCCGTTGCCGTGGCCCGATGCGGTCTATGACAAAGCGGGGCAACGCCTGCCGGCAACGTACGCGAACTTCCTGATTTTGAACGAGGCCGTGCTGCTGCCGCTGTACAACGTGCCGCAGGATGCGGAAGCGTTGCGCATCACACAGGAAATCTTTCCGGATCACGAAGTCGTTGGAATTGATTGTTCACCACTGGTGTTACAACACGGCTCGCTCCACTGCGTAACCATGCAGTATCCGACGGGCGTATTGAACTTCAAGTGATCTTCGGACAACCCTATTTCTATTCTGATTTATGACTTCACTGAAAGTAGGTCTGGTACAACAGGCCTGTAATCGCGACAAAAACCACAACATCGAAAAGAGCATCGCGGGCATTCGCGAGTGTGCGGCACGCGGGGCCGAACTGGTCGTGCTACAGGAACTGCATACCAACATCTATTTCTGCCAGGCCGAGTCGGTCGAGATGTTCAATCTGGCGGAGCCGATTCCGGGTGAATCGACGCAGCGTTTCGGCGAGGTGGCCAAAGAACTGGGCATCGTGCTGGTAACGTCGTTGTTCGAACGGCGGGCTCCCGGCTTGTACCACAACACGGCCGTGGTGCTGGAGCGCGACGGGTCCATCGCCGGAAAATACCGGAAGATGCACATCCCCGACGATCCGGCCTATTACGAAAAATTTTACTTCACGCCCGGCGACCTGGGCTTCCATCCGATCGAAACGTCGGTCGGACGGCTGGGCGTATTGGTTTGCTGGGATCAGTGGTATCCAGAAGCTGCCCGGCTGATGGCGATGGGAGGAGCCGATCTGCTGATCTACCCGACGGCCATTGGTTGGGACCGGAAGGACGAATTCAGCGAGCACACCCGCCAGCGCGACGCCTGGGAAATTTCGCAGCGCGGTCACGCCGTCGCCAACGGCATTCCGGTGATTGCGGTGAACCGGGTCGGTTTTGAAGAAGATTTCTCGGGCATCACCGAAGGCATCCAGTTCTGGGGGCACAGCTTCGTGGCGGGTTCGCAGGGCGAACTGCTGGCCGTTGCCTCGGGCGATCAGGAAGAGAATATGGTGGTGGAACTGGACCGGACGCGCAGCGAGAATGTCCGCCGCATCTGGCCGTTCTTCCGCGACCGCCGGATCGACGCTTACCAGGACATCACCCAGCGTTTTCTTGTGTAACCAACCCACAAGCCACGAGTTAAAAGGGCTGACGCTTTTGAGCATCAGCCCTTTTTTATGCAGAGGCCAGTAGTTCGCATTGGGCAAAGGCTCCGGCCAGGCGCTCGGCGGCTTTGGTAATCTGCTGGTCGGTAAAAGCGGCATAGCCTAATACCAGCGCGGGCGGTTGCCGGTGTTGCAGCGTGTAATTGGACAATGCTGGCGCGACAATCCCGTGTTGCGCCAACATGGCAGATACCTCCTGATCGTTCACCGTCTCGGGTAACCAGGCTAGCAGGTTCATCCCTGCATCGGAGCTGGTGAGCGTTTGCAGCGCCGGTAGCTTTTCCAACAGGCTAGCCAGCAACGCCTGCCGGTGGCTGTAGAGTTGGCGCATGCGGCGGATGTGTCGTTCGAAATGCCCCTCTTCCATAAAACGGGTGAGGATCAGCTGTTCTACGAGCGGACTTTGCTGATCCAGAAGCGCCTTGCCCCGGGTGAACGCGTGCGCGGTCTGTGCATCAGGAAGAATCAAATAGGCCATCCGGAGCGCCGGGAACAGCGTTTTGCTGAATGTGCCGATGTAGACCACCCGCCCGGCCTGGTCCATCCCTTGCAGCGACGGCAGCGGTTTGCCCGAATAGCGCAATTCGCTGTCGTAATCGTCTTCGATGATCCACCCCTCGTGCTGTTCGGCCCATTGTAACAGGCATTTGCGGGTGGGGTAGGGCAGGGTGCCGCCCATCGGATATTGATGCGAAGGGGTTACGTACGCCACTCGCGCCTCCGGGTACTGCGAAATCGCAAAATCCAGATCGATCCCTTCCCGCCCAACCGGTACCGGACAGGCAACGCCCCCGGCGGCCGTCAGAATGGTACGTGCGGTGGCATAGCCCGGATCTTCCATCCAGAACGGGTCACCCGGCCGCAAGAGCAGCGCGCCCGCCAGGTAAAGCGCCTGCTGTGTGCCCTGCACGATGATGACCTGTTCAGGACTGCACCGCACCGCCCGGTTGACCTGCACATATTTTGCAATGGCTTCGCGCAACGGCAGGTAGCCGGCGGGGTTGCCGTAGCTTAGATGATACAGGTGCAACTCACGATAAACCTGCGCGGCCAGGCGACTCCAGACGGGAAACGGAAAGTCGCGCAGTGAAGGAACCGACGTTTGGAAGGGCACAAACTTTTCTGGCACAAAGCAGCCGGTGTGCTGAGGAATGGCTTGTTGAAAAGCCGTGTGGTTCGGCAAGCGGTTGCGTTGTGGCGTCGGTACCACCAAAGGTTGTTCGGGCAACAACGTCGGATTTTGGGGCGCTACGTAGGTGCCCGATCCGGTTTTTGCAACGAGGTACCCTTCGAGTAAAAGCTGCTCAAACGCCAGCATGACCACATTGCGCGAGATGCCCCACTCAGAGGCCAGCGTGCGCGTCGCGGGTAGGCGGCGGTTGGGTTGCAGGCGTCCCTCTTCGATGGCCGTACGCAGAAACGCGTACAGCTGCTGGTGCAGGGGACAATCCCGGTCGCGGTCGAGGCGGAGGCCCGGCAGATCGATTTGTGGTGCGCTTTTGCTCATGAGATGAGAAGGAGGTTGGAAGAAGGTGACGATAGGAGGATCTGGTAATGGCCCTATGAAATAGTATAATAATGGCTCTTTTTAGGTGGCCATTATTGAGCCAAATTTGCAAAGAAATCGCGAGGAATTCCAGCTTTTTCGGCCGACAAAACCGCAAGAATCGGGTGTTGTGGCCGAAGGCGAGGTTTCAATTTTGGTGCACCAAATCCCCGTTCTTCAACCCTAATCGTTTGCCATTATGAAATTGCTATACAGTCCGTTGGTAGCCGGCTTGCTCTCGGCAACGCTCTGGCTTCAAAGTTTCTATCTTTTTGCCCAACCTCGTTTACCGACTTCGCAGTATGTGCCCGACAAAGGCTACTGGGAAGTGTCCGTCAATCCGAAAGGGCGCTACACCACCGTCGCATTTTTTGACCAAGACCGGCAACTGCTGTACGAGGAGAAGCTCTGGGGGCAATACATTGACCTGACCGAGAAGAATCGCGCGCATCTGGATGCGCTTCTTGCCCAGATGTTACAGCAACACCTGGTAGCCAATGCCGTGAAAACGAAGGCCTTGCAACAGTTGCCGTTGCGTTCGTTGCGTACGCTTCCTGCCGAAGCGCTTCGAAATGAAGTGGCCGCGACCAAGCAAAACCTGGAGGCGGCCGAGAGGCCCGTCGACCTGAGCATGGTGGTCCGCAAAGGACCCGCGGTGTTGCAGGTGTTTATGAAAAATCCGCTACAGCGCATGGTGTTTCTGCAACTCCGCAACGACAAAGGCAAGGTCTTCTACGAGGAAAATAGTCGCCAGGTGGCCTATAACCGACGGTTCCAACTGGCCGATCTGCCCGACGGCACGTACCATTTTGTGGTCAAAGCCAAAGGCAAGCGCCTGCAACGCGTGATGTTTATGGAGGCGGGGCAACTGCACCTTCTGTCGGAGGAGCTACCGCCGCCGACCGAGCCGCACTACGCCGACTATTTGCAAAAGGAAGCATTGGGCGAAGCCCAGATCAAGTGATGACAGATCGTTTTGTTCTGAAGCATCCGGGAAAAACGGTCCATTGCTTCCTGATCGTCAGGCGTCACTTCAATGAGTTCGCCGCTGCAGGTATACAAGTTCGGAAACGAGCTGAAGATAGGGGAGTAGAGCCAGATGGCGGTTTGCCCCTTGAAATCGACCCAACAGATCGTGAGTCCGGGATCTGCTTCTTGCGCCAGCCACGTCTCGCGTCTCGCGTTCAGCCACGCCAACTCGTCCATCGGGTTTGGCGTTCCACAGACTTCGGGCTGGGGCGTCGGCGCATGGCAGCCACTGCACAGAGCCAGTAGCACGGCAACGTAGAAAACGTGCTTCATGGAGGGAGGGGTTTTTCGGAAAGACGTAACCGTAGCGTGGTGTGCGGCGTCGGGCGTATAAAAATCGGACTTGAAGTGCAACGGGGCCGGTATGGTTCCAGGGGCGTCGGTTGGCCTCGAAGCGGGCGCCCTATGGATTCACGCGAGTGTGAGCCGCATTTCGTACTGATCGATGAAAACCGTCAGACCAAGGCTTTCCAGAAACGAAATGGCGTCGGGATGGCGGCGGTCTACGTTCAATACCCGGAGCGGTTCGTTGCGCAAACTCCCGAGGTACAACATCAGGAACGTGCCCCAGCCCTGGCGCCGTCGGTCAGGCCGAATGGCCAATTGCGCTACCTGATTGGTTTCAGGGATGTACATCGCTCCGCCGATCAGATCGTTTTGGTGATAAAGTCCCCAGATTTCCCGTTGATCGGGCGCACGGACCAGCACATCGGCGTGGTTTTGCCAGGCCGGTGGGGTCGCTTGCCAGGCGGCTAGGGTAGGCCAGCGGTCGAAGGACAAGGCCTCGATTTTGCCGCCGGAAGGCAGCTGGGCAGGTGGTTGGACCCAGCCCTGAAAACAGGCCAGCGTCCGCTCCGTACGAAAGCCGCTGTTTTTATAACTCCGCAACGCGGGCAGGTTCGGCGTAAGCACTTCGAGCAGGCATTGTTCTACATGCGCTGCCTGCAAGTGGGGGCGAAGCCACTCGTACATGAGTTGCGTAAAATGGCGTCCGCGCTGGGCGGGGACGACTCCGGTGCCCCCGTTGTAGGCCGTTTTCTTTCCCTGCCAGGTGCCGATGCTGTTCAGGATAAAACCCGCCAGACGGCCGTCGACCATTACGCCGGCAGACAAGGCCGGATCGAAACCATCGGCCTTCAGCTTACGGGCAAAGCGTTCCGTAGACGGAAACATGGGAATCAAATAGTCGGAAAACGCTTCCAGAAACGTTGCATGCAACTCATCGAGCGGCACGTCGACTAAACTTTGACAGTGCATAGCTGCAAAATTAGCACATTGCCAACCACCGTGCCGGGTTTCAGGGGCTTACCCTTCTAGTTCGGCTTCGGCAGCAGCCTCTACCTCGTCGCGCTCGCCGGTGTAGAGGGTATCCACCTCGTGGGCGTCCCAGCCTTGCTCGCGAAGCCAGCGGGCCAGTGTGGCCTTGTAACCGTGCGTCACGTAGATGTGTTCGGCCTCGGTAGCACGAATGGTCTCCAGCAGTCCGTCCCAGTCAGCGTGGTCGGAGAGGACAAACCCACGATCGACCGCCCGCCGCCGCCGTACCCCCCGCATCGCCATCCAGCCGGAAGCCAGCCCGGTTGCGTACGGGGCAAATTTGCGCATCCACGGCGTGTTGAGCGCCGAGGGAGGCGCCACAATCATCGCCTGCCGGAACTGATCTTTTTTCAGGTCGCCCGTAATGCGCGGAAACTCGGGCAGGGCCATTTCGTCTTGCCGCAGCGCAGCGTTTACGTTGAATACCGCTCCGTGTACCCACACGGGTCCGATGGAAAGGTCGAGCATGCCCAGGAGCCGTTGTGCTTTGCCGAGGGCGTATCCAAACAGACAACTGGCCACGCCGTGGGCGCTGTTTTCGCGCCACCATTGGTTCAGCTCGGCTTTGAGTTCTTCCTGCGGCTGCCAACGAAACACCGGCAACCCGAACGTCGATTCCGTCACGAACGAATGGCACCGGACCGGCTCGAAGGCTTCGATCAGGCCGTCGGGTTCGGTTTTGTAGTCGCCCGACACCACCCAGACTTCGCCTTTGTACTCAATGCGAACCTGCGCCGAGCCGCGGATGTGTCCGGCCGGATGCAACGAGACGCGTACGCCGTTGATCAGACGTTCTTCCTGATAGTCAACCGTTTCCAGGTTTATGTCTTCTCCCAACCGCAGGCGGAGGATGTGTTGCGAGTGGTGGTGCGCTACGTAAAGACGACTGCCGGGACGGGCGTGGTCGGCGTGGGCGTGCGTCAGCACGGCGCGGTCGACCGGTTGCCAGGGATCGATGTAAAAATCGCCGGCGGCGCAGTAGATGCCGCGGTCGGTAAATTCCAGAAGAGAGCGGTGGGCCATAGGACTTTAACTGCCGAGGCCCCTCTAAGGTTGTCGGCAAAGGCCCTGAGACGTGAACCTAAATGACGAAACCGAGGTATTATTACGGAACGAAACTTGATTTTGCTTTATGATGGAGACGCTGCTTACGCCGGCGAAGCTGGAAACGGCGCTTTCGTACGAACAGTACCGCGCCCTGATCGACCGCCTGTTGGAAGACGAAAAGACGACGGGCCCCGACCATTCCCCCACCAAGATTGATTATACCAAACTGAATGTACACCGCATGAACCGCCTGGACCGGACCACGGTGCTGAACGACGACCTGCGGCAGACGTTGCTGCAACTGTCCGAATCGTACACGTGGCTGGTACTCACGGAGGCGTGGTGTGGCGATGCCGCGCAGGTGATTCCGGTGTTTTATAAAATCGCGGAATCGTCGCCCCACATCACGCTCAAGCTGCTGCTGCGCGACGAAAATCTGGACCTGATGGATCAGTTTCTGACCAACGGCGGGCGCTCCATTCCCAAGCTGATCTGCCTTCGCGATTCCGACGGCGCGGTGGTGGCCACCTGGGGACCAAAGCCCGCCCCGGCACAGGAAATGTTGCGGGAGTTCAAAGCCCACGGCGACGGTGACTACAAGGCCTTTTCTGAACGGCTGCACGGCTGGTATGCCAAAGACCGCACCCAGACGACGCAACAGGAACTGCTGGAATTGGTGAAGGCGTTGAGCGCCTGAAGAACGTAGCCGCAAAAAAAGCCCGCTCTGCATTGGCAAAGCGGGCTTTTTTTGTGGCGCGATTTGTTACCGACCCATGCCTTGCAGCATGGCAGGATCGAAATCTTCTACCTTGTATTCGCTGGGAACGGTGAACACCGCATCGGGAACCGACTCTTTCGAAACGTTCGTCGCGGTCATCTCCATCGAAAACATGGGCGTTTCCATCGTGATGGCCAGCGGGGTGCCGTCAATGTCTTTGTAGAAAATGTTCATGCCCCCGGTGCTTCCCTGCATTTTCGAGAGTTGCAGCGCCGGTGTCGCCCAGATCGTTTGCTTCTGCGTAACGCCCGACTGCGGGTCTTTCACCGAAACCACGTATTTCTTGCAGTTGTAGCCCGCAATGCTGCGCGTCTCGTCGGTCTTTTCGACCGAAACGTTTTCCTGTTGGTCGTTCTGGTCCTGCATTTTAATGCGGAACGCCTTTTTCTGCGAAGGAAGCATCAGGTACGATACCCGCTCGTCGTTCAGCATTAGCACGTCGTTCATCATGGCGGCGTCGGACTTCATCCGGACTTTGCCCTCTTTCATTTGCAGATCGTACGATTTGGGCATCATGGCGGCCAGCTGCTGCGCATTGCTACCCGAAACTTTGATCGAATAGTTGATCCGGCCTTCAAAATCCTGGGCGTGCGCGAAGCTGACGAGCCCAATCAACAGAAGCAGGAACCCATAGCGGATAAGTTTCATGAGAATAAGAAGTTACGTAACACTCGATGTTGAGAATCTGCCGAAGATACGCCGATTTTACGGAATGTAAAAATCGAAGACGAGGTCGTTCATGCATTTGAAATGGCCCTTAGGACACTTGCTATAGCCGATTTTGGAGCACGGACGGCAGGCCAGGCGGTTGTTTTCGAACACCACGAAACGGGTCCGGTATGGGTACATGCCGAACAGCGGGGTGGTGTTGCCCCAGATGGAATACACGGGTTTCTGGAATGCCGCCGCAATGTGCATCAGCCCCGTATCGTGCGAAAAGACGGCGCGCGCGCCTTTGATCAGCGAGGCCGACTGGTTCAGGTTGTATTGCCCGCAGGCGTTGTACACCAGCGACTTTTTGTTGAGCTCGCGCAGCCCTTCTTCGTAATTGGCCGATTGGGCATGGCGCTCGAAGAACCGGGTGATCTCTTCGCCGTTGGCGCGATCTTCCGGCCCACCCAGCAGAATGATGGGCTTGTTGATCTTGTCGCACAGTTCGATCATGCGGGTGACGGGCAACTTTTTGGTGTTGTGCTGCCCTCCGATGGCGTACACCACGTACTCCTGCTGGTGCGTTTCCGGCAGCCAGTCGCGCTCTACTTCGTCGCGGTACGGAATAAAGTAGTCGAGCCCTTCTTCATCCGGTACTACGCCCAGCGGACGGGCGGCTTCCAGGTAGCGGTCCACAATGTGAACGTGCGGTAGGCGGTTGATTTTCAGGTTGACGTAGAGCCACTTTTCACGGTTCAGTTTGTTGAACGTTCGCGAAGGCACGCCAAGCCGTTGTTTGATAAGCCAGGTCCGGAGGTTGTGGTGCAGGTCGATCAGGAAATCGAACCGTTCGGCCTTGAGCTGTTGCACCAGCGGCTCCAGTTTCTCTTCCAGGAGGTGTACTTTGTCGACGTACGGATTATCCTCCACCAGCAGCCCGTATTGCTTCTTTGTACAGAAATGAACTTCAGCGTCAGGAACCTGCTTTTTAACGGCGCGGATCACCGGCGTGGTCAGGACGATGTCGCCGATGGAAGAAAAGCGAATGATGAGGATCTTCAAGGGTATAGCCTGTTGAGGCCGTAAAAGTAAAGCCTGAGGGCAATACAAACGTTGGACGTTACACTTTTTGACGGATTTTGGCCTGCCAGAACGCCCGGATGAACGGCCACGGTGGCACGGACGCCATCACCTGCAGGTCTTCTCCGAAAGAAGTTTCTTCGTCGAGAAAACGCAACAGCCGCTCGGTCGGATTGTGGCGGAACAGGTCCGTAAAAATGGGGGCGGCCCGTTCGCCGTGGCGGTAGAGGATCTGCAGCAGCATGGTGTCGAAAGTGCGGTAGCGGGCCGGGGCCTGGTACCCGTGAAATGGCTGGTTGTTTTGCACGAGTGCGTCGGTGATGCGCTGTGCGTCGTGCTGGGCGCGTAAAAACGTGTAGCCGGTCGAGGGTTTGGTCAGCCCCCCGCGCGTGCCCAGGTTCAGCACGTGTGCTCCGGCGTTGCGCGCAAACGGATGGTCCCACATCGGGATGATGCCTTTCTCCTCTTCCAGAATGGAGTACTCCGTGACGCCCAGCACCTGCGTCAGGTACGCGTGCAGGGCTTCGTCGTACGCCGCTTCCGGCAGGAGGTCGGCCGAAAAAAGGGTGTATTCGACCAGCGCCTGGCGTGGCGAAAACGGCAAGACGTACATAAACCGCATAACACCTCGCTGGGGCGTACGGAAATCGAACAGGGTAGGGCAGTCGGGTGTGAAATAGTCGTGCGGCGTTTCGACGATCCAGCCCTTAAAGTGCTGACTCAGGTAATGGCGTCGTTGCGTGTCGCGCACTACGTCGCCGGGCGAAAAGCGGCTGTCGAAGCCCCACCGACCCCGATGCGTAGTACCGTCGGCGGTGCGTACGTCCACGCCGTCGGGCGTATCCTGCACGTGCACCACTTCGGCCTGCTGCCACGTAACGTTTGGTTCGCGGGCCAGTCGCTCCTGCGCAAAACGGTAAAAATCGCTGGCGCGGATCATCTGGTAACGGTATGCGCCCAGCGGTAAAATCCGGTGCCACGTCTCGCTCACAAACGCTACCCGCTGCCAGTCGCGGTACACAATGGGCTCGAATAACGTCGGTTTTTGGGTCCAGAAGCACCACGTACGGTCGTTTGTCGTTTTAGGCGCTCGTTCCAGCACCAGCAGGGTGCGGTCGCGCAAGAGTCCTCGCTCGGCCAGATGATACGCCAGGGTCAGGCCGGCCATGCCGCCCCCCACCAGAATGTAATCGTACGTAGACACGGTTCAGGAAAATTGGAGTGAAACTACGGGAAATGAGGCAACTGTGGCCAAAGAAAACCCCGGTGCGTCTCGCACACACCGGGGAACATCAGCGCGGTCGTCACGACTCAAAACGGCAGTTGCTTGATCTGGTACTCGGTGTGCGTGGGGTCGCCCCCGAAAAGTTGATTCAGGTACGCGTAGAGGACGTAGAACTGATTTTTGCGTTGTGCCACGGTAGTCGGGAAAACGGGATCGCTCGTAAAGGTCTCCGTAGCGGTTGCCGATTTCCAGCCGTCCTGGCTGGCGAACGTAAAGACTTTGCCGGGTGCGGTTCCGCCGGCGTTACCCACCACGATCAGCTGCTGGTGATTTTTGCTCAGCGTAATGCCATCCGGCGCAGGAATGGCCACGTCCAGGGCAATCGGCGCGAAGGCCTGCGGATTGCTCAGCGGAATTCGGTACAGGGTGTTGGTGTACGAGAACCCGGCGATCAGGTAGCCGCCGCCACGCGGATCGAAGTCGATTCCGTTCAGACCAAAGGCACCAGCGGGGGTGCTGAACGTCGAGTCCTGCAGAAAAATGGAAGCTTCGCCCGCTTGCGTCACTTTGTAGATGATGGGGGAAAAGCTGTCGGTGATGTACGCGTTGCCTTGGTTATCGACGGCGATGTCGTTGGCGAAGTGGGGCTGGCCCGGCATCAGGTCACTCAGGCGTACGACATTGATCTCCTGGCCGGTCAGCAGATCATACAGGCCCAAGGCGGCATATTGCCCGATGGGTTCCTGGCTGGCCCGAACGCTGACCCCCGGATTGGAGATGGCCACCAGCAGGCGCTTGCGCGGCGCGTCGATGTGCAGGCCAATGGTCGAAATCAGCTGTTCACTTTCAATAAACGGGCTGTAGGTGCCTTCGTTCGTGACCCGTCCGATGGTGCCTTGCGTCAGGGATGACACCAGAAAGGCATCCTGGTCGGTGTCGTATTCTACCCCCTCCGGATAGAGGCCCTGCTGCTGGAACGTCACCAGGGCGGGAGCTTTTTCCCCGCCGTTGGGGGTGTCGAGGTAATCCCAGAGCTGATCCGGGTCGCAGGCGGTCAGCGCCAGCGCCCCCAGCACCAGCAGGCGCGAAAAAGAAGTATGCGAAAAGTAAGTCATGAGAAAAAAGAGTTAGGTATGGGAATGACTTTCCCTGATTAACTCGAAAGACTTACCAGAGGTTTTGCGAATCGGGCCAGAAACCGGCGCGCCGGTGCATAAGAGACGTGCCGTGGCCTAGATGTAGCCGATGGCCGCCACGGGCATGCCCGGAAACGATACCGACGAGTCGGCCAGACCGAGAATCAAGCCGGCGCGGTCGGCTTTGAGGGTTTCCAGCAGCTTGCCGAACGTATTGTAGATCTTCGCCAGGGGCTGCCCGGCCCGCACCAGGTTGCCCGGCTGCACCAGAAAGCGGATGATGCCGCTGTTGGAACTAAGCGGGCGCGTGGAGTAGAGCAGTACCTTCCCCTGGTACGATTGTTCGAGCGGGTAGTCGGTGAAGCTGCTGTCGTAGTTGATCATGCCGAGGTGATGCAGCACGCGCAGCATGGCGCTGACGCCGTACGTGATGTCGCGTTCGTTGACGGCATACGAGCCGCCCACTTCCAGCGTCAGGGCCGGAATCTTCTCGCGTACCAGGCTGAAGGAGAGGCTGTGGTTGATCACGTCTGTGTCGTAAATGATCGGAAAGCCGGTGTGGGTGGCAAGTTCTTTCAGGGGTTGGTAGAGCGCATGGTCTTCGCGCACGTCGAGCAGCGTGTACGGAATGGAGCGAATCCAGTCGTTGTGCAGGTCCAGCACCAGCGAAGGCTTGGTCTGGGTGATCGACGTAAAAATCTTTTCGGCGATGCGTTCGGCCAGCGAGCCTTTGGGGTTGCCCGGAAACGAGCGATTCAGGTCCTCCTGCGAATAGATGATCTGCCGCGAGGCGGTTTCAAAGCCCATCGGGTTCATCAGCGGGAACGCCATCAGCTTGCCCCGCCGGAGCCCCTGGCGTTTGATCCACTTGAAAACTTCCTGAATGATGACGATGCCCCCGACTTCGTCGCCGTGTCCGCAGGCCGTCATCCAGACCAACGGCCCCTCTTCGCTGCTTTCTGCCTGCATAAACGGCAGACGGCGGTTGGACAGATCCGATCCGGTCAGAATGCGGACAAAGGAGTAGCGGACTTGGTTAGGCATAAAAAAAGGAGCAACGTGGATGTTGCTCCAAATGTAAAGCGATTCCGGAAATGGGCCGCGGGTCTAAATGCCTAAAATACGGGCATTTACCCAGAAACGGGAGTCGATGTCGATGTCGACGTCCTGCGCCGGGATTTTCCTGGTGACGGCTTCTACCCGGAGGGTGAACGAGTCACGCTTGATGTATTCCTGCACGTCGGCACTGGTGGTTTCCAGAGTCAGTTGCCGACCGGGGCTGGCCGGAATGTCGTCGAGGTACGCAATTTCCGTTTCGCCCAGGTCTTCGGCATCCAGGTAAATGTGGATGGATTTCATGAAACTGAAATCGGCCGACGACGGAGACGTGATCTGCATTTTCATGCTGGTCAGCCGAATCTCTTCGATCAGGTCTTTCCGCGTATTGTTGACCTTAAATTCCGATTCTGAATTGGTCGTTACGTCCGGCGTCATCATGTCGAACGGCAGGTTAATGCTCATGCCCGACGAAACCGTCACGGACGATTCGTAGTCCATGTTGAATTGGGTCAGCCGATCAACGCTCTGACAAGCGCCCATCAGGAAGATGCTCAGGATACCGAGCCATTGAATCTGTTTTCGCATAGTCGCGAAGATAAGCACCCACGTTCCGGCGGTAGCTGTACTTTCCTAGGCCGACTGAGGCGTGTAAGAAATGCGCGCTTATGCGCGCATGGGAGGCCGGCGAACCGGAAGACTGGAGACAGGGAAAATAAAAACGTACCACGTTTACGCTGGCGTCGTCTCGGTAAACGTGGTACGTTTAAAATGCCGGTGTGCCGCTAAATGGTCGGCGTGTCGAGCTCGGCCAGCGAAGCGGTGATTTCTTCTTTGGTGAGTTCGTGTTCCTGCAATTTTCCCTCGAAGTAATTTTCGTAGGCGCTCATGTCGAAGTTGCCGTGCCCACACAAGTTGAACAGAATCGTTTTCGACGTGCCTTCTTCTTTACAACGTTTCGCTTCGGCGATCACCGTCGCGATGCCGTGGTTCGCTTCCGGTGCCGGAATGATGCCCTCGGCCTTGGCAAACTGCACGCCCGCCTCGAAACACTCGAGTTGGTGGTGCGCCCGCGCTTCGATCAGCTGGTCTTTCAGCAACTGACTGACAATGACCCCGGCACCGTGGTAGCGGAGGCCGCCCGCGTGGATCGGCGCCGGAACGAAGTTGTGTCCCAGCGTAAACATGGGCAGCAGCGGCGTCATGCCCACCGTATCGCCGAAGTCGTAGCGGAATTCACCGCGCGTCAGCTTCGGACACGAGGCCGGTTCTGAGGCAATGCAGCGAATCTTTTTCCCCTCTTCCAGGTTCAGCCGCAGGAAGGGGAACGAAATGCCGGCGAAGTTCGAGCCGCCGCCGAAGGGCGCGACCACGATGTCGGGCAGGTCGCCGGCCTTTTCCATTTGCGTGAGTGCTTCCAGTCCGATTACCGTCTGGTGCGTCAGGACGTGGTTCAGCACGCTGCCCAGGGCGTATTTGGTGGCGTCGTCCGACGCGGCCCGTTCTACCGCCTCCGAAATGGCAATGCCCAGGCTGCCCGGCGAATTTGGATCTTTGCCCAGAATTTGCCGACCTGCCTGGGTGAGGTCCGTCGGCGAGGCAAATACCTTGGCCCCCCACGTATTCATCATGATTTTGCGGTAGGGTTTCTGGTGGTACGAGATTTTCACCATGTAGACCTCGCACTCGATGCCGAACAACTGACAGGCAAAGCTCAGGGCGCTGCCCCACTGGCCCGCCCCGGTTTCGGTCGTGATCCGTTTCACCCCTTCTTTCATGTTGTAGTAGGCCTGCGCCACCGCCGTGTTGGGTTTGTGGGAGCCAGACGGACTGACGCCCTCGTACTTGTAGTAGATTTTGGCGGGGGTATCGAGCGCCTTTTCCAGGCCGTACGCCCGGTACAGTGGCGTGGGTCGCCAGATTTTGTACACCTCGCGTACTTCTTCCGGAATCGGAATCCACTTGTCGGTGCTGACTTCTTGTTTGATCAGCTCCATCGGGAACAGCGGTGCCAGCGCGTCGGGGCCGATCGGTTGTTTGGTGGCGGGGTGAAGTGGGGGCAGTGGTTTATTGGGCATGTCGGCCACGATGTTGTACCACTGTTCCGGAATTTCGTGCTCTTCCAGCAGAATTTTACGCGTCATATCCAAGGAGATTGTTTAGAAGATGAACAAAGCAAGCCCAAGGCTTGAAAGGCAAAAAGTACAGAAAACCAGGAAGTAATGCGGAGGAAAACGACCAACAGAGCGTGACGAATGTCAAGCGTCGGCCCGGCGCAGTTGTGTTGGGAAGAGGCTTGGCACCACAGCGTTAGCCCTACGCGCTTTGCCTGGGCAACCGGGACCGCAACGCAACTTACGCCGAAGGCGACTCGTTTTCGTGCTCCAGGGAAAGAATGAGTTGTTTCTCACCCGAAATCCAGACGACATCGCCCAGTTGGAACACCGTCGCCGGATCTGGATTCAGCATCCGCTGGCCGCCGCGCTCGATGCCCACCACCAGGCCGTGCGTCTTTTCCCGGATGCGCGCTTCGCGGATGCTCTTGCCCAGAAAGGGAAACTGAGCATCGACCATGAGCTGTTTCAGCATCACTTCCGGCGTTGTGTGCACCACTTGCGCCGGGGTAGGAGCCACGGTCGGCTTGAACCGCTGCAGTTGTTCGTCGGTCCCGACAACCGTCAGCTTATCGCCCGGAAAGAGGGGCTCCGCTCCGTTCGGCGCGACGATGGTGCGGCTGCCCCGCTCGATCTGCACGATATTGACCCCATATTTTTCGCGGAAGGCTAGCTCGGTGAGTGTTTTGCCCAGGCAGTCGGCATCGGGGCTGACTTCGAACGAGGCCAGGTGGGCATCCCAGGGCACCAGGTGCCGGTAGGCCATCGGCCGTTGTTGTTCCAGCGCCCGGGCGTTGAGGTTGTAGAGAAACCGATTTTCCAGCCGGGCATAGGTCTGTTGCAGGCGGTGGGTAAACAGGGGCAACACCACACCAATCATCAGCACGGCCGCCCCCAGCCCGACCAGCACCGAGAAAAGTTGCGCGAGCAGAAAGCTAACCAGCCCGACGCCGATTGCAATGCGGGCGGCCTCTAACGCCACCAGGGGCCCCCGGCTAAACACCCGACTGCGCCAGAGGGTTACGTACGAAGTGCTTCGCAACTTTTTGACAGACAGTGCCCACAGAAACGGCGCCATCAGCGAAAGGGCCAGCAGCGCCGTGAGCATTTCGCCCCACGGACTGGCGATGATGCGGAAGGTAACGATTGGCGTGAGAAAGTAGGTGGTGAGCAGGATCAGGGCAATGCAAATGACCGTATTGATCGTCACCGCCTGCAGGTACGTGCGCAGCACCTGCTGCCAGTCGCTGACTTGGGTAATGCGCTGTGTACCGGCGCTGTACGTCTGCAAAGAAGCACGCCAGCGGCTCGGAAGCTGCCGTTCCAGCACACGGTAAAACGGTTCGGCCAGCCGCATCAGGTAAGGCGTCGTAAACGTGGTGAGGACCGAAACGGCCACCGCAATCGGGTAGAGGAAATCGCTGGTGACGCGCAGAGAAACGCCCAGCGTCGCGATGATGAACGAGAACTCGCCGATCTGCGTCATGCTCATGCCCGTCGCGAGGGCGTGCCGCAGCGACTGGCCGGCCAACACGGCCCCCAGGCTCACAAAAAAAGCTTTTCCCAGAATCACCGTCGCGGAAATGAGCAGCACCGGCCCCAGGTAGTCGAGCAGCAGCACCGGATTGATCAGCATGCCGACCGACACAAAAAACACCGCGCCGAACAAGTCTTTGATGGGCCGGAGCAGGTGCTCGATCTTCTCCACAAAAATGGTTTCGGCCAGGATCGAGCCCATCAGAAACGCGCCGAGTGCCGAAGAAAACCCGGCGCTCGTCACCAGCACGACCATCACAAAGCACAGGCCCAGCGATAGAATGAGGAGGGTTTCGTCGGTAAGGGTCTGGCGCAGGCGGCGCAGCAGCGACGGAATGAGGAAAATGCCGGCCAAAAACCAGACGGTCAGAAAAAAGCCCAGTTTCAGCAGTGAACCCAGCAGTTCCATGCCGGCAAAGCGTTGGCTGATGGCCAGCGTCGAGAGCAGCACCAGCAACAGAATGGCCACCAGGTCTTCGATGATCAGAATGCCGAACACCAGACTGACGAAACGCCGCGTTTTGAGGCCCAGTTCTTCGAACGCGCGCAGAATGATGGTGGTGGACGAAATGGCCATGATGCCCCCCAGAAACAGACTGTCCATGGCAGACCAGCCCAGCCAGGTGCCGGTGCTGTAGCCCAGCAGCAGCATGGCCCCGATTTCCAGCAGGCCCGTCAGCGATGCCGCGCCTCCTACCTGCACCAGTTTCTTGAAGCTGAACTCCAGCCCCAGCCCGAACAGGAGAAAGATGACGCCGATGTCAGCCCAGGTGCGGATGCTCTCCGTCTCCAGAATGGTGGGGAAGAGCGGAAAGTTGGGTCCGACCAGCAGGCCCGCCAGCAGGTAGCCCAACACCAACGGCTGGTTCAGCTTCTTGAAGATCAGGGTGGTGATGCCGGCAACGCCCAAAATCAAGGCCAGATCGAGAATCAGCGGAGGTACATGCGCCATAAGGAAAACGGGAGATCGTCAGCAATTCAAATCCGGTCAGTCGACCCGCGTGCAATTTGCGTCATATCGGCGGTACGGTAATACTCGTGCCGGGCATAACGGCCCAAAAGAGGCGGTCGGTAGCGTATTATTTCTTTGTAACCGATTGCATAAGTTTCTCGGATTTCATGGAAAAACAAGATCTCTTCTCTATCATTGTGATGAAAGCGATTGAAATGAAAGAGGTTAAAGATGTCACCATCTACGACATAGCCAAGGCGCTGGACCTATCCCCGGCCACCATCAGCCGTGGCCTGAAAGACCACCCCGGCATCAAAAAAGAGACGAAAAAGCGCATCGTCGAGGCCGCCCGCCAAATGGGGTATCAGCACAACACGTTTGCCCGAAATCTGCGTGTGCGGAAAACCAACACCATCGGGGTGATCATCCCGCGCCTGAACAGCTACTTTATGTCCACGGTAATCGCTGGCATGGAAAAAGTGGCCAACGAACGGGGCTACAACCTGATCATCAGTCAGTCGCAGGAATCGGTGAAAAAAGAGATCGCCAGCGTCAACACGATGTACAACAGTCGGGTCGACGGGCTGTTGGTTTCGCTGGCCTATGATACCGAGAACATCGACCATTTCAGCGCGTTGCTCAAAAAAGAGATTCCGCTGATTTTCTTCGACCGTATTGCCGAGCACATCCAGTGCACCAGCATCGCCATCGACAACGTAAAGGCCGGTTACGAAGCCACGCTACACCTAATCGACCAGGGCTGTCGCCGCATTGTGTACATCGGCGGTAACCTGAAGCGCAACGTGTATGCCGATCGGCTGAAAGGGTACCGCCTGGCGCTGATGGAAAGGGAATTGCCCCAGGCACCCGAGTTGGTCATCATCAACCACATGAGCGAACAGGAGGGCAGCGAAGCCGCCCAGGCGCTGATGCGGATGAAGCCGCGCCCCGATGGCGTCTTTGCCGCCAACGATACCGTGGCGGTAACCTGCATCCGGGAGTTCAGACGGCAGGGGCTGTGCGTGCCCAATGACATCGCCGTGGTCGGCTTCAACAACGATCCTAACTCGCGCGTCATCGAGCCCAACCTGACCACGGTCGACTATCTGGGGCATGAAATGGGCGAAATTGCAGCCGCCACGCTGATCAACACCATTGAAAAGAAGCCCTCGGCCCACCTGAATACCCTCCTGTTGCGCCACAACCTGATCGTCCGGCAGTCGTCGGTACGATCGCACTCCACTCACTAACGTTTGTTCCATCCCTACGCGCTCCATCCCAATTAAGGCAACTTCCGACACACTGGAGCATACGACCGTTACGACACAAACCCGGTAAGGGGTACGGAGAGGTTGTGAGGTTGGCTCACTATCTTAAGGGGACGTAGAACGCGATATCCCGCGACTCTTTCGTCGAGGCAATGGCCGCCTGCGCCGTCGCGATCTTCTCATCAGCGAGGGTATGGAGGTGGGCAATCATGGCTTCTTTTTGAGCGGTGAGCGACATGAAAATGGTGCATTATTTTTCGGGAATGAGGGGTTTCATGACTTCAAAAAGCATCTGTTGATGGCCTTTGCAAAGCTCGAAGGTACAGAGTTTATTGTCCAGCAGGATTACGCCCCGTCCCATCGGAAATAAAGAAAAATCATCGCTCGTGCACGAAGCGGCCTGTTGTTTGCCTTGCCGCTCAAATGCTTCAAAGCGGGGCAGTACCGCCAGGTCATTGTATGTCAATCGTGTATAATGCATCTCCTCATCACGATCCGGAGTGTATGCCAAAGTCAGTTTTCCGTCATTTTGGAGGAGAAACAACGCTTCAGCCCATATTTCTTTTGAGTCTGTTACAACATGGGTTTCACGTGACAGGGCATATACTTCCACAAACGCAACGGCCTGTGATCCTGCCCGCAGGCGAGCCAGAAGCGTTTCCTGGTCGCTCACCAGGGTGAATATTTCGTCCAACGGCAGATGGACCTTGTATTTTTTCATCTGCTTAATCTCGATCTCCTTTCGGAATACGTAGCCCGTGACCGCTTTCAGTACGAGGGTATACGCGCCTGGTTCCGCTAACTCAAACACCTGCGGGTCACTGTCTTTTAAAGAATGCGCCATGCTGACTCCTTCTCCTAAGACCCTGTCTAAATTTTTTTAACAATGCGTTGGATATTGAATAGGTAAACAAACGCTTGACTGCTAGAATCCTCAGCTTCGTAGTCTTTGATCAACCTTCTCTGCCAGGGTGGCCCCGCCATTGGAGCCAGCTAATCGTTCGCTCTACTTTCCACCGCTGCGGTACTACTTGAAAAGTGAGCGAAAT